>JBBDRA010000003.1:0-300000 GCA_040905715.1 Candidatus Paceibacterota bacterium
GGAGGATTGCAACGGCTGACAATCTCGCAAAGCTGGGGTCTGATGTTGAGCCGGAACAGCGGGAGAGGGAAACAGTGCAAACACGTCAACCCGGCGCGTCTGACCCTGTTGTCGTGGATGGTACGGAGGGTGATGCGCAGGTTGATCAACCGCCGTACTGCTGGGTGTTATTCCCCGGTTGGAAAATGACGGCAGCGCGTTATGATGAGATGGTGAAAAATAGTGAGCAGGTTCTTGAAGCACGAGGAGAGCGTCATCTGTGGCACATTGTTGTGGTTGATGTGTCAGATGTGTCCGGGCATCATCCGGATCCCGATATAATGGCCACGATCGGACCGGCTCGAGCTGCGTCAAACATAAGTCTTCTCGGCGTTGAGGAAGCAAGAGAACTTACCGGGTTCGAGCGCTATCTTGTGATGGGAGAGTCAGCCGGAGCGCACGGTGCGAGATTATTTACCCACAGCATCAAATCACGAACCCCTGATGCGTGGGTTCAAACGGTGCTTCTGGATGCGTACGTTCCCGATGCTGAGCTCGGAGGTGAGCCGTTCGGGACAATGGCTGATTTCACGCTCAATATTCGTGATACGTATGCACAAGGTATCGAGCAGAACCAAGGGATTGGATTCATGAAAGACCACGTAGGTTGGTATTGGCTTCCGGCTGATGAAGCAGATACCGCTTTTGTTTTAAGAGGCGTTACCGGTCCGGAGTTCGAACGTGCGTACAACATTGATGTATCCTCCTTGTTTCCGGAGCCGGCCGAAAGTAATGAAGTAGATCTGGTTGAGATTGGCAGGCAACAGGCGGAAGGGGTAGGGAAGGCCGGTCAGAGAGCCGCCGAGAGCTTACGGGAAGAGTTCAATGTACTCGCAACGTATTCTAAACGACATGCGTGGCCAGCCGATTGGCTGACTCAGGTCATAGCTGAAGAATCGTCAGAGTATCATCAGCTCTTGCCGATTTTTGGTTCTTGGCCAACGCACGATCAGTTCAAGCGGCATAACCCTAGCCAACCCGCTGACGCCGACGGCGATGAAGAAGATCGCGACGCATACCGTGGTAGCGGGCCGCCTAAGTACATAATGAGAGGGCCGCGTATCGAGGGCACAAAAATGGTCAGCCCTCATTCAGTTGAGGTAGTTGATCAGGATGAATCGTTCGATGGAGCAGAGTTGTTCGATTTTGAGTCCGAAGAAGATGAAGACGATGCGGATGATCTTTTTGATTTCTAGGTGCACCTGGTCGGTCGCATCTGTTTCTAGCCCAACCGCCTGGCGTTATGCCGGGCGGTTTTATTTTCCAGTAAATCTCGACCGAAGCTCCCGGCCTCCTTAGGAGGCCGGGGAGGAGGTTCTTGGATTGAATTAGTCCGCAAACCGTTGTGCAATTAGAGTGAGAATTCAGGTGGACACCATTTACAAATTGCATAAAAGTTGTATATTAGTTGAAGTTCCGTACGGTGCGGATGACTTGTTTCTTCACAACATTAGGAGGCATGCTATGCGTTATACGAATTGGTTGTTGGTCTTAGTGACGGTTGCAGCCGCGTCTGGAACGGTGAAAGGAGAAGAGTTTGATCTCAAGGCAACTGTTGGCGGCCCGAACGGAGAAGATCTGTACATTGCCGACGTGAATGATCAAGGACACGCCTGCGGGTTCATCGACCAGAACGGCTTTGAGCAGGCGGTGTTTCTCAACGGCAGGGAGGTGATCGTTATTGAGACACCTTCCGAGCAGAATGAAAATGCCTATTTGTCTGAATCGTCTGCGACATCGAGCCGAGCGGTCGCGCTTAATGAACATGACCAAGTCGTGTATTACATAAAGGGGGAAAACGGACTCCGTCAAACCTATATCTGGGAAGATGGAGAAAGCACGAAGCTGCCGACGCTTGGCGGCAAGGAGACTGTCGGAAAAGATATCAATCTCTTCGGGTGCGTCGTTGGAGCCTCAAGGAACGCAGACGGTGTGTTTCTTGCGTTTGCGTACTACGAAGGGCAAATACACAACCTCGGCACCTTCCATCCGGAGCATCCTGCCTTCACTAGCGAAGCTACGGCGGTGAACGATCGATTCCAGGTAGTCGGTAGATCACAGTCGACACTTCCTCAAGTTGTGCACGATGAGCCGTACCGCGCTTTCTTCTATGAGGATGGCGAAATGAAAATGCTGAGAACCGAGAAGGTTGCGATCTTAAGTGCGACAGATATCAATAACCACGGCGACGTGACCGGCAAGGCGTACTATGCATTGACCACGGAAGCCGGTGAAACGGTGGTCGGCGACTTTGCGTATATGTTTGCTCATGACGCCGACGCGGCGACGCGGTTAACCCCGGCACATGAATATCATCGGGATTACGGCATGCATATCAATGACCACGGCTGGGTCATCGGTGTGGGGAATACAGATCTTCAGCTCTGGCGTCCGGGAAAACCTGCGGTCAAAGTGAACTCCCTCCGACCCGAGCCAGCTGTTTTCAATCAGCCTGCTTCACAGGGGATGAATGATCGTGGTGACATCGTTGGTGCTCTTCGAGTTAGCGAAGAGAGGGTGATCGGCGTGATCATTGGTCCGAAAGAAGGCGATCAATTGGATGAGGGTGTGGTCATCGAAGATCCGCCCAACGACCCCTTTGGAAGCACGGGTGAAGATACGCCGGAGGAACAGAACGATATCGATCTTGATTCGTTGTTCGATATGTGAGTCAATAAGTCTCAATAATCAGTACCAGGAGTACTAGGAAATGTTCTTTATACCGTCGACCACGTGTCGGCGGTTTTTTATAATAAAAAACCGAGCGAAATAAAATTCGTTCGGCTGGGGTGTGTGCACCGCTTGGTGCGGCATGAAATTTGTTACTCGGTATCGAATTTTCAGTGCCAATATCGTATTCCCTGTTGAGAGTACGACACGGTAAAGATTTTCGTCAATCATTGACTACATAATATAATTACAGTATATTTTTAAAGGAATTTTCCCTGGTAAAGTAGCGTGTGCTGCTTCGGGATAACGGTCTTTTCAGTGAAGGATATTACGATGATGAGTTTTTTGAGAATCTTGTTGGTTGGTGTGTTGTGCTCTGTTGCCACAGCGTGTTCTTCGGAAGACGTTCCATCTGAGCACCAAGGACAGGAAACGGTGGCTGAATTCCTTGAACTCTCTGGTCTTGATCAGTATCTATCCATTGAGGAGTTTGAGAAAACGAATGCCCAAAGAAGGACAGTGGAAGGCGCGGAATACTACAGTCTGCACTTTCACTCTGTCATCTCATTCAAGGAGGATTGCTACTGGCATCCAAGCAGCATTTCGGTGGTTGATTTTATGACGGGGTTTAAGGCGCAGCGCGCAGGTAACACTGCAAGGCTGTTCAACCAAGAACTCAAGCACTTACAATCTTTTACCCCGGCCTTTGCCGGAAGTGAGACCGTGTTTACCGGAGCGGTTGTCTTCGAGAAATTTGAATCTGGATGGAAGCGCAAAAATGGCGGATTTATGGATGCTATGGACTTTCCTGACTACCAGGAATTTACACGTGAAGCCAACGAGATCCTAAATCAGCCGCCCGGACCACGAGCTGGTGATTTGAAAAGCAGCCTCCGGAACCATCTCACTGAGCTCAACCAACTTCTTCAGAGAAAAGAGGGGGAGGAGTTCATCAATGCGGTGTTCGCGCCGCATGTGATCGCGAGAATGAAAGAAGAGGAAAGATATCAACCAATGAGCAATTCATTTAGCTCAAACACCTCTACATACCGGACAGCGTCTCAGCGATTCAGAGCAGCGCTTGGGCACGGCCCTCCGCCTTTCGGCGGTCGCGAGTTTGACCCGCAGTTCCTGAAGGGTGGTGATATTGCAATCGTGGAATATTCCACCACCGGTAAATTCATCTTCTATAGGCATAACGGGAGATGGGTAACGGAAGAAATTTGATTTTTAGTTCAGCTAACGAAGACACATCGGAGGAACAGGACGCCGCCGAGCTTGATTCGTTGTTCGATATGTGAGTCAATAAGTCTCAATAATCAGTACCAGGAGTACTAGGAAATGTTCTTTATACCGTCGACCACGTGTCGGCGGTTTTTTATAATAAAAAATTGGCTCTGCGCAGAGCAAGGGCAAAGTTCTGCCTGCCGGCAGGCAAGATCACAATGCAAAGTTTAACTTGCTGGACACGAGGAATGCGAACGCACCTTCGCCACTCCAGAGACAGCTTGCAAACCGTTGTGCAATTAGAGTGAGAATTGACCCGTCCCTTGACAGAATTACTCTGCAATGCGATATTGCGCGCAGAACACCAACGGGGTGTTACTGGTCTTTCACTCTTTTACGGAGGTGACGTATGTCACAACGTTTGTTGACGGTTCTGACGGTTGCATTGATGTTTATCGGATCGGCCGGGCTGGTCGGCTGTGAAGCTGGCAGTCTCGTCGGCGAGATGGGCGACCTGCTCCCCGGGGAGTATGGCGCCAAGGCAAAACAGGCCGAACGCATGGCCCGGGAAGCCGAAGATGTCCAGGACGAGGTAGATGGTCTGGAGTTGTTTGCCGACAACAGTGACGAGAACGGGACTTCCGTGTCCAACACCGCAAACACCTCAACTGTCAGCGAGTTCGCGACCGACGAAGCGGCGGTCCAAGCCCTCAACGACGACGGCATGGATATCACGGCCAGCCAGTTTCAGGAAGTAAAACGAAGGCTGAACAACAAGCTTCGTGAGGCTGATCAACCCGAGCTTCGCGACCCGGAGCTTCGCAACAAGGTTTATGAGCTTGCCCAGAACCAGCTTGATAAGTAACGTTCACCCCTCCCAACAATCGCCCCGATCAGCTTTGCTGATCGGGGCGATCTTAATTTCTATTTTATCAATCACCCTTTTTCCTAAAATCTATCCTGCCAATTTGCTCACTCGTTGATCTCATCCAAACCACCCACACCTGATTTATCCGGTTTCGAAGTTCTTCAAAGTTTTCTTCATCAAAATAGCCAGATAAGTGATTTTGATATCAGATGTGTGGGGTATTTGTATTACCCTTAAAATGGTGAAACAATGTTGGTATGAATATCGTTCCCGCATCTATTGAACAGTGGAGTAGGCGTGTGCCGCGAAGTGTGTGGTGGGCGCTCGCCTGCATGCTTGTTGCCGGTGGCGCACTTGCGCTGTGGGCAATGGGGCAGCCGGCGATCTGCGAGTGCGGGTACACGAAGTTCTGGCACAGTGCCACGGACGTGCAGAGCTCTCAGCATCTTTTTGATTGGTACACCTTCTCGCACATTATCCACGGCTTCATCTTTTACTGGTTGCTTACGCTTTTTGCCCCACGGATGCCGTTTGCGGCACGGTTGGTGATCGCGCTTATCCCTGAGGTTGCTTGGGAAGTGTTTGAGAATACCGATCTCGTGATCAACCGTTATCGTGATGCCGGCCAGCTGGCATACTTCGGCGATACGGTATTGAACTCGGTATCCGATGTGCTGGCGATGGTCGGTGGATTTATATACGCGCGGTTCGCTCCGGTCTGGAGTACGATCACGCTCATCATCGCTTTTGAACTTTTCACTCTCTACTACATTCGTGATAATTTAACCTTAAATATAATCATGCTCATTCATTCATTTGATTTTATAAAGGAGTGGCAGGCGGGAAAATAGTATGTGGGAAGACCTTATATTCTCAGTCGGACAGCTTGCATTCGTGGTCGCGCTTTTACCGTCTATTTTTGGCAGTGACAAGCCGGCACTTTCTACTAGCTTGATGTACGGATCGATCCTCTTGGTGTTTGCCGGAGCATATGCGTCACTTGAGTTGTGGGGGTCTACGATAACCGCGGCGGCGATATCGATCGCCTGGTTTATTCTTGTTGTTCAGAAGTTCTTGGGAAACAGGAGAAAAAGCGCCCGAAAAAATGCACATCTCTAGAGGTGGGCATAAGGCGATGCGTCTGTATTTACCGATTTTCTATCCGGTGCATCGCGCTAAACACTAAAGACCGGGGTATTTAGTGTTTAAAAGCCGGTTTTGGGCGTTAAATCTAAGCGCGTTCTGCTCCGAAGCTCTGTCTGTCTGCGCGCGACGCACAGGCAGGCTGCGAGGCGCTTATTTTGATATACTTGGAGCTAATGCATATTGTTGTCGCCTCTAAAAATCCGGTAAAGATAGATGCCGCTAAGCGTGGGTTTGAGCGAGTGTTTTCGGACGTGGAGGTCGTTGTCGAGGGAGTGAAGGTCGGGTCAGAAGTTTCTGATCAACCGGTCACGGATAAAGAGTCACGTGAAGGGGCTATAAGTCGAGTACGCAATGCTCGCCAAGCTGAGCAGAATGCTGATTACTGGGTAGGCATTGAGTCCGGGGTGGAAAAACTTGGTAAGCAGTATGGTGACTTTACCTGGGTGGCTATTGGCAACAGGGAGAGTAAGATCGGCACGGCACGAAGTGCGTGTTTTATATTGCCCATGCAGGCAAACGAGTATCTTGAGCGAGGCGAAGAGCTTTCGGTTGTCGGCGATGTGTTGTTTAAGGGAACTGCGTCCGGTAGCGAGCACGGTATGATCGGCAAGCTGACCGGAGGAGTGATCGATCGTACGGATTACACTGTTGAAGCGGTTGTACTCGCGTTGATCCCGTTTATCAACGCCGAGCTCTACACAGAAGAGTGATATACTAAAAATATAATTTTGTATTTGTAATTTAGTTTAAGTACGTATGGACATAGCCCCACTTCAACGAATAGCCAAGCAGATGGTCGAGGACCCAAGAGGAATTCTTGCCGCGGACGAAAGCGTGAGCACTGCCGGTAAGCGCTTGCGTTCGGTCGGCGCGGACAATTCAGAAGAGAACCGTCGGTTGTACCGCCAGCTCTTTTTAGATGCAGATGATATTGAGAAATATCTTAACGGCGTCATTCTTCATACCGAGACCATGCGTCAACGCGATCAAAACGGCGAGTTGTTTGCTAAGCTTCTCGAGAAGAAAGGAATTCTCCCGGGGGTGAAGCTCGATGAGGGAACGGTTCCGTTTCCCGGTTTTCCGGGCGAGGAAGTGACTGAAGGGCTCGACGGCCTGCCTGCACGGGTCGGTGACTATGTGGCTATGGGGGCAAAGTTCGCCAAGTGGCGCAACGTGGTTCACATAGGGAAAGACATTCCAACGTCGGAATGTATTCATACCAATGCTATCAATCTCTCTCGTTACGCCCGTATCTGCCAAGAAGGCGGGTTAGTACCGATCGTTGAGCCGGAGGTTATTCTCAAAGGCGATCATTCCATAGAGCGAGCGGAAGAAGTTACCACCTCGATGCTCTCTGAGCTTTTCTATCAGCTCAAGCGCTACCGGGTTGATCTCTCGGCACTAATCCTCAAGTCGAGCATGGTGCTTCCGGGCGACGAGCACGGTGAACACGCTGAGGCGAGCGTGGTGGCAGACGCAACCGTGCGCACGCTTAAAGCGACCGTGCCGAGCGAGGTTCCCGGCGTGGTCTTTCTTTCCGGCGGGCAGGGTCCTGAAGAAGCGACCGCAAACCTCAACGCAATTGCCAAGCAGGAGCCACTACCGTGGGGTATAACCTTCTCCTATGCTCGTGCTATTCAAGGTCCGGCCCTCGAGGTATGGAAAGGCAAGAAGGAAAATGTTGAGCCGGCTCGCCAAGTATTCCTCGAACGCTTGCGCTTGAACATCGAGGCTGACAAGGGTGAGTTATAGGACTTTGATCTATCGCTAAATAAATTTTAGGACAAACGCCTAAACGAGCGCTCTCGTTTAGGCGTTTGTCTATTGTGGTAGTTGACATTACCTCTCTCAGGTATAAAGTAGGCCATGGTGTTCATGAGGGCTTTGGGTACTTATCAGGAGTTACGATCATGGCAGACGACTGGGACGATATCGTTAACGCGTTGGCCACGTACATTCGAGAAGAGACGGCAATTCTCATCAGAGGGAAGGGAAAGAGGAAAGAAGGGTACAAGGTGTCTCCTCGACAAGCGGTTGCCTGTGCGATCCGTTGGCGCGAGATCAAAGATGAAACGACCCCTGTCGACATTCAGACGCTGGCCGATTCGGCGGACGACGCGCTGGAAGTCTTCTATCGGGAGATCCCGGAGAGCAAGCTGAACTACTTCCTGTTCGATGTTCTTGAAATGTTCAATATCGAGGTTCGATCGAAAGACAGGGTTCCAAGGGACAAACTCCTGGAGATCGTTCAGGAGGTTGTGGCTAAGGTGAACCCGAAAAAGGGTGCACCCCAGGCAGTCGCCTCATAAAACGGTCTGACTCACTGTCTGGCTCGTGGCGCTAGCTTTTCTTAGCGAACCCGCTCTCAACGGAGGGCGGGTTTTTTTTATTTATGTACGTCTATGAATTCTATGAGTCACTTCTTGACCTGCGGTTAGCATGCGTGTAGGTTGTGTACGGGATCGGTTATTTCAGTAACGTCTGACAAGGAGGCGGCCATGAGCGTTAACGGTCAGCTTATATCGAACTCGTTTGAATTCGTTAAAGAAGAGGTGGGGCTTGAGCTTTCCCCGCGACAGTTTTTTGCCTGTGCATGGTTGTGGAGAGACCGGCGTGAGCCTGACCTGACAGCATTACGTAATCAGCAAACAGGCGATCCGGCAGTGATCGCAGTGAGAAAGAGGCTAGGACTGTTGCCGGAGCCTTTTGAACAACCTCCACAGAAACCAAGAGACGCACGGGAGCTGGCGGCTCAAGCTGATCTGACCATCGGTGTCTTGTGTGGCACTGATGCGGACACAGGTGAGCCGTCCTGTGAGGATGTGGTCGAGCAGTTTTGCTTAGACCTTCTGAGTCGAATTTCAGAAAAAGCTCTCTTTGAGCTTGTGACATACGTGATGCTTAACATACAAGAAAAAAACGAGGAAAGGAAAGGAGCCAGGGTATAGTGGTCGTCACCTAACCTGTAATTGCCCGTACCAGTAAAGTGGTGCGGGCATCTTTTATTACCAAAGGTATTTGCTATACTAAAACGTTATGTTTAGTAAACAATTTATAGTACTACTCCTGATCCTTGCCGGGAGTATTGGATTTGCCGGCTATACTTTTTATAGTCCACATCCGTGTCTTGAGCCACTTCGTTATTCTATCGGTCAGATCGACGAGGAGTTTGATATTGCCACTACAACACTGCACTCGATCCTGGCCGAGGCAGAAGAGCCGTGGGAGACTGCTGCCGAACGAGATCTTTTCGTATACGACCCGACCGCTGAATTCAAGGTGAATCTTCTTTTTGACGAACGACAAGAGTTTACGAATGAGTCCGTAGAAGTAAAAGAAGAGCTGGAAGAGTTGCAGACAGAGCGGGAAGAAGTGCTTGCGCGATATCGGTCTCTCTCAGTTCGGTATGAAAACGAAACCGAAGTGTTTGAAGCAATGCAGGCTGAGTACGAAGAAGAGCTTGCGGTGTACAACGAAGAAGTTGAGCGCTGGAACAGTCAAGGAGGAGCTCCTCCCGCTGTTGCCGAGGACCTACAGGATCAGCAACAGGAATTAGAGGCTCAGCGTCAGACGCTTCAGGAGAAACAGCAAGAGGTGGTTAGTCTTGTCGATCAGATCGATCGGGTGGTGGCTGAAGAGCGTGCGATCGTTGATAGATATAATGAAGCAGCGAACACGTACGATGATCGCCACGGTGAGTCACGGGAGTTTGAGCAAGGTCATGCAACACGCAATGAGATCAACGTGTACCAATTTATGGAACACACCGATCTGCGCTTGGTGCTTACACACGAATTAGGGCACACGCTCGGGATCGACCACGTGGAAGATCCGGAAGCAGTAATGAATCGCCTGATGCAGGCGCAGTCGCTTGATCCGATCACACTAACGGAAGCGGACACTGATGCGCTTGTCCAGGCGTGTGAAGATGCATCGTACTGGTTGTTCTGGAATTAAGATGGCAACCAAGCAAATACAGCAAATACAAAACCCGTCGCGCAGAGTACGACGGGTTTTGTATTGATGCGGTCAGTCGGCCTAAACCTCTTTGCCGTAAACACCATCTAAAAGATCAAGATCTTTCTTGCTGGTGCGAAGGAGGTCGATGTTCTTTTCTTCAAATGCCTTAAGCAGAGCGAGGCTTTTCTCGTCGCCGACGTGCTGTTCGAAAAACTCACGCAAGGCAGCAAAGTCTTTAATAAAACAGTGTCCGCCGGCACCACGACCTGAGTCGTGCACCGGGTCCATGTGACTGTCGCCAACCCGTGGGTCATGCGCCATTGCCTTCTTCACTTCGTCAAAGTCGCATTCGAGTGATTCGCAGAGGTCGTACATAAGATTCATGAAGATGACCTTGCTAAAGAGGAAGCAATTGCCGCCGTACTTGATAAGCTCTGCTTCTTTGGCAGAAACGATCCGCTCGTACAGTGCATCCGGGAGCACATCGAGCACTTCTTGGGCACGTTTACGGTACTCATCGGTATCAATAGGAATACCGATAATGTTTCTCTTCGGGTGTGCGGCGTCGGTGGCGGCGCTTTTTTCTACTAAAAATTCCGGAGAGTGGAGAACGTAGCGGTCCGGGTACTGTGTCTGTATCGATTCGGTCGTGCCGGGCGCGATGGTGGATTTAATAACTGCTGTTTTGCCTGTGCCGACAAGTCCGATCACGCTTCGCAGGATGCTGTCGTCAAAACCATCAGGTGTAGTGGGTGTGGGGACGGCGATCAGCACAATGTCACAGTCAGCGATCGCATCTTTGTTTTGTTCAAATGGAGCTTCTTTAGCGTAGCGGACAATATTAAATCCACGATTCTCGAATTCGTCCGCGTAATTTTTGCCGATAAATCCTTGGCCGATAAATCCAATTTTCATGATGTGTGGTGGTTAGAAGTAAATGGTCTCTGTGCGACGGTGCTACGGGGTTGTGACCGGAAGTTCGGCCAAAGGATTACAGGCCTTGTGTATCGTTGTGCCGTTTTTCTGGCTACGGGCTGTTGTGGTGGATGTCCCAAGCAGTGTTTCTCTGTCGAGCGTGACTGTGGCAACAAGGCCGCACCGAACCGCCGGATGCCAGTATTGGTCGAAGACAAAGTTTCCAAGTGAGTACAGTATGAGGCCCTCGCCGTAGGTTTCTGTTGTTTGGACGACGTGGGGGTGGGTCCCGACAACAAGTGTTGCGCCGGCATCCACAAAGCGACGGGCAAGATCACGCTGAAATACTGTTGGCGTACTCTGATATTCCTCTCCCCAGTGAGCTAGAACCACTGTGTGGTCAGTGGTTTCGCCGGCGCGCTCAATCGCCGAAACCGTTTCCGCGCCTGATTGGCCGGTGAATTGATTGTAGGCGATAAACGCTATTGAAACACCGTTGATGGTCGTGGTGGCGGCACGCGGTTTGTCATACGGATCGCCAATAAACTGTATGTCGGCTTGGGTGAGGTGGTGTTTTGTTTGGCGAACGCCGTCAGGGCCGAAGTCGGTGATGTGATTGTTGCCGATCGAGACAAAGCTGATGTTGTTCGCGGTGAGAAACGCGAGACTTTCAGGAGAGAAGGTGAAGCGCATATTGTTCTGGTCACCGATATAGGTGTGCTCACTAAGCGAGGGTGTGGTCGTGACCGGTCCTTCGAGATTGCCGAGAATAAGGTCGCTTTTGTTAAATACCTCATTGAACCCGACCGCTATGTTCTCGAAGCCGTGACCCGCTCCGGTTTGCGGGCGTGCTTTTTTGAGGATGTAGCGGTCGAGCATGATGTCGCCGACAAAGGTGAGCGTGGCCGATTCATCTCCGAGTGAGAGCGCGAGCGGAGAAGCGGGGACCGTGAAGAGGGGCACGCCAAGTATGGCGAGGGCACTTGTTCCAAAAAGAGAAAGTCTGAGAAGGCGGTTCATTTTCTTTTACTATAATCAATACTATAACCAAGAGTGGCTGATACGTCGAATCACGGTGCATTTGGGAATAACACCCCTTACCAAGCGGTAAGGGGTGTTTATTTGACAGGTGAACGAACGTTCACGTATACTGTATTTCGTATGGGTACTAAAACAACCACCTATGAGAAGGCAGTTATTGAATTGCGGACGTTTCACCGTCGGCACAAACGCATGCCGAGTTTTGCCGAGCTTGGTGAATTGGTCGGGCTTAGATCTAAGAATGCGGTCTCGAAACTTATCTCGAAGCTTTCTGAGAATGGAGTCGTGGACAAGGATAGTACCGGTCGGCTTATTCCGCTCGATCTCGAGGGCGAGCTTAAAGTACTCGGCTCGGTCGAAGCAGGTTTCCCATCGGCAGCAGAAGAAGAACTTTTGGACACCTTGAGCCTCGATGAGTATCTGGTTGAGAACAAGGAAGCGAGCTTTCTTCTCGAAGTGAAGGGCGAGTCGATGATCGATGCCGGTATCCGCGAAGGTGACTTGGTTATTGCCGAGCGAGGTGCAACACCGCGGTCGGGCGACGTGGTGGTTGCTGAGGTAGATGGCGAGTGGACTATGAAGTATTACCGCACGAAAGGATCGAAGATCTGGCTGGAGCCGGCCAATAAAAAGTTTAAGCCGATCTATCCGAAAGAGGAACTGCAGATCGCGGCGGTGATAAAAGGAGTTGTTCGTAAATACTGATCTATGCACATACTACACATTGATGGTGATAGTTTCTTCGCAAGCGTGGAGCAGGCGCGTGATCCGTCGCTGAAAGGAAAACCGGTCGTGACCGGCAAAGAGCGAGGTGTGGTCACGGCGGTAAGTAAAGAGGCAAAAAAGTGCGGAGTGGTCCGCGGGATGCCGAGCTGGGAGATCAGGCAGAAGTGCCCGGAGATACAGTTCGTACAGTCTGACTACCGTCTGTATTCAATGGTGTCACAGCGGATGTTCGCGATCGCTCGCCGACATTGCGAGATCGTGGATGAGTATAGTATCGATGAATTCTTCGCGGGGGTGTCGGGCAAGAAAGAAGAAGCAGAGCGGGTGGCGTGGCAGGTTAAAAACGAGATCCAGCGCGAGCTCGGTATTACCGTGTCGGTCGGTGTGGCGTCGAGTAAGGTGCTAGCCAAGGTTGCTTCTAATTGGTCAAAACCCGATGGCTTTACTTCGTTCAAGGATGTTGATGTTTCTTCGAACCTGCGTCAGCTTAACTGCGAGAATGTTTGGGGTATTGGCTCGAGCACTGCGCTAACCCTTGCGCGTTTGGGTGTGCGTACTGCCGAGCAGTTTCGCTCGTGTTCACACGGATGGGTGCGGGCGCACTTGAGTAAGCCCTACGAAGAGATCTGGTATGAGCTGCAGGGCGTGTCGGTAATGCCGCTTGATGTGCCGGCACGAACCCGCCGATCTCTCAGGGTATCGCGTACGTTCAAGCCTAGTGCGTCTCGGGAGACGGTCATGCGCGAGTTCTCGAGAAACGTCGAGCGAGCATGCGAGAAAGCTCGCCGAAAAGGGCTCGTTGCACGGCGGGTAAGCGTGTTCCTTAAAACCCAGCAGTTTGAGGGCGCAACCGTGGAGGTTCCATTGGTGACCGCGAGTGCGTCGTCTCACCAGATCCTTGACTGGGTTATCGATGCGGCGCATGAGTTGTTTCGACCCGGCACGGAGTATCGAGCCACCGGTATCGTGCTGGCCGATCTTATTGATGCACAGCACCTCCAGGCTGATCTGTTCGGGGCGCACGAGCAGAGCACAGCCTACGAGCCGCTTTATACGGTGCTCGACACGATCAATCGCCGTTTCGGCGGTGGTCATATTGCGCTTACGTCCAGTCTTGGAGCTCAGGGAAGATCTGCTCCCTCGAACCCTCTCCGGCGCCTTTGGTTACCGCTCTTGGGGGAAGTGAAATAGGTCTGTCGGGAACTCTATGGCTAGCTCTAGAGCCAGCTCTAGAGTTAGCTATAGAGTTCGTGCTTTACCGTCTCCGGGTCCTTTGTATAGACGTAAAATTGTTGAAGTGCGCCGGTTCCTTGAACCTTGACGATAAGGCCGGCTCCTTGCCTGCCGTCGGGTAGGCTGATCGGAAGGCACTTTATTCTTGGCGTGCGAGAGCGGTTTGACTCGATCGGGCCGATAACGATCTTGGTAACCGAATCGAGTTTACGGATACGGTCGAGCACCGCCAGCGCGTCCTGGATGACGGTCTGGTGGGTTGTGGTGATCTTCGGATCAGCAGATAGTTTGTTGCGGGGAGTGGTCATGGGCTAGAAGTGTATATGCTACACTACACGTTGTTAAATCGATTGCAATACGTATGGCTTACCCAACAAGATTGATAAAGAAGGAGATCGTGGCAGAGGGAACGATTGTACTTCATCTAAAAAAACCTGAAGAGTTTTCCTTCAAGCCGGGTCAGCATATTGATCTGGGTATAGAAAATATGAGCGAGAGCGATGATCTGGGTAGCGTTCGAACTCTTTCGCTCGTGAGTGCGCCGCATGAAGACGAGCTAGCAGTGGCGACATGTCTTCGCAACACGGCTTTTAAGCGTGAGTTGCAGAAACTCGAGGTGGGTGCAGATAATCTCTCGATCGACGGGCCGTTCGGGAATATGACACTACATTCACGCAGTGAACGGCCGGCAGTGATGCTTGCCGGCGGTATCGGCATTACGCCGTTCGTTTCGATGATCCGCCATGCCGAGCACGAGAATCTGCCGCACACCATTACTGTACTGTATTCCGCTCATACAGCCAAAGACACGCCGTTTCTCGAAGAGCTTTCCGAAACAGCGGTGCGCACTGATCGTCTCGCGTTGGTCTCAACGTTAACGCAGGAGGACGGGAAGAGAATCGATGAAGACCTGATTCGAGCGAGTGTGGAGAACATTGCTGACAGCGTGTACTATCTGGCCGGTCCGCCGAAGTTCGTCAAAGCGATGCAGGATCTGCTTGAGCGTATGGGTGTTGTGGACGATGATGTGCGATTTGAAGAATTTGCCGGATACTGAGTTAGGCTCTGGTATTAGGTGTTAGACCTCGTCCGGCAAAGCCGGTTGGGGCTGTTTTTATGGTGAGGTTTGGTATACTAATGAGCAATGGGCAGAAAACTTGTATACACAGTACTAGGTATTTCGGTTGTCGTATTTCTTTTTGCGGTCGTCTTTTTGCTGTTCTCAGATCAGCAAAGTGAAACTTCGGATCTGGAATTTGAGACGGTGAGCACATCAACAGATACCGAGGATGGGTCGAGTAGTGAAACTGATGTTCCTGAAGGTGTTGGATCACAAGCAACTACTACAGTTAACGCGGATGTATTTGATGAAGAGAAGGCACAAGGAAGCTGTGTGAGTGAGCATGAGGAAGAACTTGAGGAACAGAACTACACCGAAGGGAGTCTTTTGGTCGCGTTCGAATCTGATATTGAATTTAATGACGCGAGACGGATCATCGAGGTGGAGGGCGCTTCGTTTGGCGATGAGGATTCCGCCGAGTCCTCGTTTGATGATCAGGGTTGGCTCGAGGTTTCGGTAACCGAAGGCGAGGAGGCACGGTATATGTGCCGATTTGAACGGTATCCGGAAGTGCGAAGCGTTCGGGCTAACATGGTTTTTGAATTGCACGAATAAAGAGTGTGTCGCAACATGGTATGTGTTCTTAAAGCCCAGATCCTACGCCCAACCACTTTAAGAACACATGCCATGTTGCTTAGGAGAGAGGGTAGGAAAAACATCCTGTTAGGGAACAGATGAGAGGAGAAGAGATTAAAATACTATAGACTATGACATTTTTTAGATCGTTTTTTAATGAGTTCAAGCAGTTCGCACTGAAAGGGAGCGTGGTCGATCTGGCGGTCGGTATCGTTATCGGTGCGGCGTTTAACAGTATTGTTACATCTCTTGTTAATGACATTAT
This sequence comes from Candidatus Paceibacterota bacterium, assembly GCA_040905715.1. Lineage (NCBI taxonomy): Bacteria > Bacillati > Minisyncoccota > Minisyncoccota bacterium. The sequence continues at coordinate 15,787 of JBBDRA010000003.1, forward strand.
CACGCCACCGCTTGGGCTACTTATCGGTCGCGTTGATTTTTCAAATTTGTACGTGAATCTTTCCGGAATTGAGTACGATAGCTTTGCGGCCGCTCAAGCAGCCGGCGCCCCGACGATCAATTACGGATCATTCTTTAATTCATTGTTCAGTTTTGTATTGATGGCCCTTGCGGTGTTCGTGCTTGTGAAGGTGATCAATCGCCTTCGTGCACAGGAAGCGAAAGATCCTAAAACAACACCGTCGGTGCGCGCCTGTCCGTACTGCTTTAAAGAGGTGTCACGAAAAGCGATCAAATGTCCCTTCTGTACAGCTGACATTAAGCCGCTCAAAGATGACGCGGTGTAAGCAGAGCTTGCTCCAACTGCACTCGCGAGTCATGCGAGAATGCAATCTTCGCCTTCGCTCGGATAAAGACGTGAGTGAACCCGCCTACCGGAAGGCAGCCCCCCCCACTTTATCCTCGTTTGCCGAAGATTGCGCTCTCGCGCGACCTCACTCGTTTGTTGCAGTAAGTGAAAAGGCGTAGAACAGTCTATGAATACAGACGACCAACAAAGAGCAAAAGAGCAGTTTCTCAAGGTGTACGACGAGTACGCGGATGCTATTTTCAAGCATTGTTATTTTCGGGTATCTGATCGGGAACTGGCTAAAGACCTCATGCACGACACGTTCGCTCGTACTTGGAAATCTATTACGAAAGGGAACGACATCAAGAATATGAGAGCATTTCTGTACCGTGTTGCACACAATCTTATTGTGGATTCGTATGGAAAGAAAAAAGAAATGTCGCTTGATCAGCAGCGTGATGAGAATGAGGAAAATACAAATCCGATCTTTGACCCGGCCGATACGGATGCGGTAGAGCGGATCGAGGGAAACGCTGAGCGTGACCGGGTGCGAGCGGCTGTTGACCAGCTTGACGAAAAATACCGAACTGCTGTTACGATGCGCTTCCTTGACCAGCTGTCACCTACCGAGATCGCCCGTATAACCGGAGAGTCAGAGAATGTGATATCCGTTCGTGTTAATCGAGGGCTCGGACAGCTGCGTACACTTTTAGGCATCGAAAAAATATAGATTTATTTATCATGGATAACCTTATTAAAACAATCAAAGATCTGTTTCAGCGCACGGCGCCGACTCTCTCAAAAGATGAGAAAGAGTCAATTCGAAACATGCTTTCTGAGACCATTGATCTGTCTCCTGTAAGTTCCGCTCAAGCGAAGCGTCTTGATGATGTGAGCCGTTCAGCATATAAAACACGAACAGTTCGATCATTATTCGTAGCCTACATACGACCTATGCCAGCACTAGCAGTAGCTCTTGCGCTGATCCTTACCGGTGGAACATCAGTAGCTGCCCAGCAGTCACTTCCGGGCGACGTCCTCTACCCGGTTAAGACAAATGTAAACGAAGAGATCGCCGGTTGGTTCTCCGTCTCGGCCGAAGCTGACGCAAAGCGCGCATCAATGCTCGCCGAGCGACGCTTGCAGGAAGCTGAGCAGGTTGCTGTAATTGATAGTGAATTAAGCACAGAGACCCGATCGGGTATTTCGGTCGCTTTTGCGAAGCAGGTAGAACGATACCAGCAAGAACTTGAGCAGATCGAGGATGAAGAGACAACGGTTGAAATACGCTCAGGCTTTGAGGCTGCGCTTGAGTCTCACGATCGGGTTTTAGCCCGACTGGAAAGTACGGGACGAGATGTTGCTCAGCTACGAGCTGATGTTGCATCAGTGATGCCGGTACGGGTCGCGGCGTCACTAGGCGCAGAGGCCGCAACTGAAAGCACAGAAAACAAAAGCGAAATGAGTACAATGAGTACAATGCGTGCCGAAAGCGACGCTGACCAGGCGGTGAGTGATGGTGTCGACGTTAAAACCAGCTCTCGAGCCGGTTCAGAGGCCGGCTTTGAGGCTCGGGCACGAGGCAAAATAAAAGCTGCGGCTAACGTTATCGCTTCTGCCGAAAGCACCCTGAAGCGAGTAAATGGATCAAGGGATGATGTAGAAGCTGAAGCCAAAACCCGACTAAAGGAAGCCCGGGAGCTTTTTCTTGAAGCACGGGGTGGTCTCGATGGCGGTGAATATCGAAAAGCCTTTCATGTCGCCGAGTCAGCTCTTCGTGCAGCAAACGATGCGCGAACCTCCTTTGAGTTAACAAAGCTCGGACTGTCGGTCTCTGTTGGGAATGGATCGTCCGGATCATCTGCGGGACAAGGAGCAGGTGGTGGTGTTGAACAAGATTGGGTAGAAGGATTTATTTTTGCTATCTCTGAGAATAGGATTTTAGTGGCCGAGAGCTTGGCTTCGGGAGTAAAGGAGTATACCGGAGAGTTGGGTGAACTTCGTGGCACCGCTGTTTGGTATGCTGTTTCGAGCGATACAGAAATAACAGATCAGGACGGAAGAGAGATGACTTTTGTGGATCTCGATACCCATGTGGGTGTAGAAGTGTACTCAAGCGGACCAATGGCTGAATCGTATCCTGCCCAGGGCGGGGCTGACCGGATCGTTGTAACCGATGAACAGTATAAGGTTCAAAGCAATGCTAATTTGCCTGAGGTATCGCCGTATGAGCAAGGGCTGGAGAGTGAGGCCGGCGTAAATGCGGGCGTTGAGGGCGAATCTTCTGAAGGTAGTGGGGTTGATCTTTCAACTGAGGTTGAGGTAGACGTTCGACTCGATACCTCACTTTAAGATCTCGGCTCTAAGTAGACGGTAAAGAGGCCGAAAATTGTGAGGAACATCTTTTTCCTCTACAATGATACTTATGGTAAAAATTCTAGACGGAAAAAAAGTTCGCGATGAGCGCAAAGCAAAACTTACAGAGCTGGTCTCGCTATTTAACGATACGCCCACGTTAGTTATTCTTCAGGTGGGAAGTCGTGCGGACTCAACCGCGTACATCGAGCAGAAGAAAAAATTCGGCGCCGAGATAGGTGTTGCCGTTGAGGTTCGTCAGTTCCCTGAGGATGTGCAGGAAAGTGATCTGATCGACGCAATAGAAGAAGCAAATAAGGATACGAGCACGCACGGTATTATCGTACAGTTGCCGTTGCCGGACCGTTTAGACACCTCTTCGGTCATTGAGGCGATCGAACCGAACAAGGATGTGGACGGTCTGACGGCGGTGAACGTAAAGAAACTGCAGGCGGGAGACGGCTCCGGTTTTACGCCTGCCACAGCAAAGGGGATCGGCTCACTTCTGGATGCGTACGATATTGATCTTGCTGGTAAGCGGGTAGTAGTAGTTGGCCGGTCAGCGCTTGTGGGTAAGCCAACAGCTTCTGTAATGCTCGTTCGCGACGCGACAGTGACGATCGCTCACAGCAAAACCACTGACCTTGCTCAGGTTACCCGGCAAGCAGATGTGCTGATCGTGGCGACCGGTCGGCCGAAACTGATCGGCGCGGAGCATGTGCGAGAAGGGCAGACGGTAATTGATGTCGGTATTAACCTAAACACCGGGGAAAGTCTGGAAGAAGAAATAGCTCTTCAGACCGGGTCAGGCAAAAAATTTATTGGTGACGTGGACTTTGAGGCGGTCGAAGGGATCGTGTCCGCGATCTCGCCGGTACCCGGCGGTGTTGGTCCGATGACCGTGCTTTCATTATTTGAAAATTGCATCAAAGCATATCAAAAGCAGGTCGAGGAAAGATAAGTAATTATTAAAGAGGTAAGAAGTAACAGAATATGGAACAGAATACTACGCAAAGTGATTCAATGCTGAAAGAAAAGACAAAGCTATTTAAGATAGGATCAGTCGTGTTATTGGTCCTTGCCTTTTTCATTGCGATTCAAGCAGTGAATTCGATCCGTGAATTTTGGCATATCGGAAGTGAGATCGAGCCGCAGGCGACGATCAGTGTTTCGGGTGAAGGTGAGGTGTTTGCAGTACCGGATACAGCTCGGGTTTCGTTCAGTGTGATCGAGACAGCAGAGACAACAGAGGGAGCACAAAGCGCCGCGTCAGAGCGTATCAGTGAAGTGCTGGCCGCTCTTGCAGATCTTGATATCGATGAAAATGATATCAAGACGCAGAACTATACACTTAATCCACGATACGAATACTCGCGTACTGCGTGTGAAGCAGGACAGTTGTGTCCGCCGGAAGGCAGGCAGATACTTGTTGGCTACGAGCTTCGCCAAACGATCGAGGTAAAGGTTGAGGATCGGGAGCGAGCAAGCGATGTGGTTCAGATCCTTGGAGACACTGGAGTTCAACAGATCAGCAATGTTCAGTTGACGATCGATGATGAAGACGCGGTGAATGCAGAGGCGCGTGCCGAAGCTATCGCTGACGCAAAAGCAAAAGCTCAGGAGCTTGCGAGTGATCTTGGTGTGCGGTTGGTTCGCGTGATTCGCTTTGAGGAATCAGGGCAGCCATATCCGTATGCGCGCATGGAATCCGTACAGATGGCTTTTAATGGAGATGACGCTGTCGCTTCGCCACAGTTGCCTGCCGGAGAGAATCGGATAGTCTCAAATGTGAATATTACGTACGAGATACGGTAAATTCCGTAGTGGTTTACAGTAGGAGGGAGTTAAGAAACACCGCCCCGCAAAATGGGGCGGTGTTTTCTGTGCCTGAGCTGATATCCGATATCACTCAGGTGTTTTTGGCTACTATTGACACTAAACCCAAAAAGAGTATTATGATATTTAACGACGCCCCGGGAGGGGTTTTTTATTAGGCAAATCAACTTATGAATTACGTTACTCAATTCATCAATTACGTGAAAGACACACAGGGAGAAATGCTGCACGTCAGCTGGCCAACGCGTCGCCAGGCGATCATCTATACGGTTATTGTGATCGCTATATCGCTTGCAATCGCTCTGTTCCTTGGCTTTTTTGACTGGATATTCTCAGTGGGATTAAACACGTTTGTACTGTAACGAGTCACCTTCATTCTTTATTATGGTTCAACAGAAACAACAAGTTAATCAGGGACGCAACTGGTATGTCGTGCACACGTACGCCGGTTACGAGGATGCTGTGCGCCGAAACCTTAAGCAACGCATCGAGTCGCTTGGTATGACCGATCGGATCTTTGATGTGGTCGTGCCGACTGAAAAGAAGATCAAGATCAAGGGAGGCAAGCGTATTGAAGAAGAAGAAAAGATCTATCCCGGCTATATCCTCGTGAACATGATCGTGACTGATGAGTCGTGGTATGTGGTACGAAACACTCCTCGCGTGACCGGATTTGTTGGGGCCGGTGTGTTTCCGGTTCCGGTTGATCAGGCAGAGATCGATGGCCTTTTTGCTCGTATGAATGCTGACACAAGCTCTCACGAGATCGACTTGAGTGTCGGTGAGCTGGTATCGATCGTGGACGGTCCGTTCAAAGAGCTTGAAGGGAAGGTAAGCGAGGTGGATCACGAGCGAGGCAAGGTGAAAGTGCTTGTCTCGATGTTCGGTCGCGAGACGCCGGTTGAACTTGATTTCTTGCAGGTGAAGAAAACCTAATCGATTGACTAATCCACTTTAATTCTATAAGCTACAACGTACTAAGCTAATTGTATGGCAAAAGAAGTCCAGAAAAAACTAAAACTCCAGGTTCCTGCCGCAAAGGCAACGCCTGCACCTCCGATCGGACCGGCTCTCGGTCAGGCCGGTATTAATATTGGTGAATTCGTTACTCGATTTAACGAAGGAACTGCTCAGATGGCCGGTGATATCATTCCGGTTGAGGTTCTCGTGTACGAAGATAAGAGTTTTGACCTCGTCTACAAGACTCCGCCGGCTTCCCGTCTTATTCTAAAGGCTATCGGCAAGGATAAAGGAGCTGCAAATCCGCTTACTACAAAAGTCGGAACCATCACTAAGGCTCAGATCAAAGAGATCGCCGAGCGAAAAATGGCCGACTTGAACGCTCACGATCTTGATCAGGCTTCCAAGATCATCGCGGGAACCGCTCGCTCAATGGGTGTTGAAGTAAAATAAAAGCCGGTTAGAGCGTTTAATGATACTAAACCCGTCACGTACAAGTGACGGGTTTAGTGTTTTATTATGTTGCCGGCTATTGCTATACCTGGTAAACTCGTTTTGGTTTGTACACTGTGCTCGAAACGAAAGACAAATAAAAAAGGAGACTCTGATGAAAGAGAATACACGATCGCGTACAACTCGTATTGCTGAGGTTCTTCAGTTCGTGTCGGTGTCCTATCCGGTGTTTGCCATGAGCGTGATCCTCTACGGGGTACTGCGGTTGACGGGCAGGATCCGGATCCGGTATCCCGAGCGATGGCCTCGAGGAAAAGGGAGGGTGATCATTGCTCCTAACCATCCTTCGCTCTGGGAGCCGATGCTGCTCATGCTTCTGTTTCCTTGGGAGGGGTTGCGCCATCCGCGTACTCGCATTCCTTGGAGTACTCCGGATAAAGGGAATTATGATCGGTGGTACTGGGCTCTGTTTCGACAACGGTTTATTTTCGTGCCGAGAGGTAAGCGGAAAGGCGAGCTGAAAGCTCTTAGTGCGATCATTCAGAAGCTCAAAGTGGGCGCACGCGTTATTATGTTCGGCGAAGGAGGTCGCACAGCCCGAGGGGCTACATTTTGTTGGTCTCAAAACAAGGCAGGGCGAGTTCGTACTTTACAACACGGCTTGTCGCGTGCCGCCTGTGACTCCGGCGCAACGATTGTGCCTATCTGGATCTCTGGGGCAGAAAAGGTGCTTCCGGTCGGGTGCGGTGTGCCGCGTATGTGGCGGTGCGTCACAATAACTATCGGAGAACCGTATACGGTCGAGCGCGTCTCTTCTAAAGATCCCCAACGTAAAGATCGAGTAGTTGCCGAGACAGAAAAGCTTACGACAGCGCTTCTTGAGTTGGCTGACGAGCAGGACGAGTAAAGGGTGCACCACGAGCGTGCACCCTTTTTTTCTTTTCTTTTCATACCGTGTTCTTTGTACGGTTTTAAAAATGCCGTCCGGGGATACCGGACGGCGGGTTTGGTTTAGAGTTAGTTTAAATGACGTGTGCTTCCACGGAAAGTCGCAAGATCTCTGCATCTTGGCGAGATTCTTCCCGGAGCACTTCATCTCCGGCGTCGATCAGCTCATCGAGATTGTCGACCGGCAGATTACCGCCGTTCTCCCTCTTTCTTAATTCTGTTTCCGAGACACAGTCGCCATCATTTCGCTCGACTTCTCGGATGAGTCTTTGGCGTAGAACGCGGCGTTGCCGTCGGCGCGCTCGAACCTTCATTTCTCGAACTGTCATAGCGAACCTCCTCAAAAGGACGTGATATCAGAACTAATGTGAATAGTACCTATTTTTGCAAACGCGTCAACAATATCATGGCCACATTTTTTCAGGGTGTGGTATAACTGTATGGGATGTGGTTTATCGTAGAACGATCAAAAAAGGAGGTTCCTCGTGTCAAAACTAAAATTGTACGTTGGATGTTCTCTTACTCACGCACCGCAAGCGTACCGAGATCTGGTTGATTCAATGAAGCAGGATCTTGAGCAACAATTTGAAGTGCTCGGTTTTCTTGGTCTCACGCAAGGTTCGCCGGTAGATGTGTATCGTTGGGATATCGAGGGGTGCGTGGCCTCCGCCGATCTGTTTGTTGCAATGTGCGATTACCCGTCAACCGGGTTAGGTCTTGAGATCGGCGCGGCGCTCTGGCGGTACGATGTTCCGACACTAGGGCTTGCCTCTGTTGAGAGCAAAGTTACACGGATCATTCTTGGGGTTGGCGAAGAGGCAGATCAAGAGTTGTTCACCTTCCAGAGGTACAACGACCATCGGCATGCGGTGGAACTGGTGTTGCGTTTTGCCGACTCGCGCACTCAGTCCACATGATGAAAATACTGTATACAGGTACCCCGTCACCATCCGTGGCGGGGTATTTCTTTGTCATCAGCGATTCTTTTCGGTAGTATATGAATACTATGACCTCACACAAGAAAGGAGCGATCGCGTCGCAGACGATCGCAGAGTTGATACAGAGCGGGTTTATTATGGGTGCAACAGAAGATAATGTTCGTCCGGCGTCGCTCGATCTTTCTATCTCGGATGAGGTGTATTCAGTTGGAGGTGTGTTTCAGCCACGTCCGGGAGAAACAGTTCGAGAAGTACTGGAACTTATAGATAAAAAGAAGCACGACCTCAAAAGTCCACTCCAGCGCGAGCAGATGTATATCGCCCGTCTGAACGAAACGCTTGAACTCCCCGAGACTGTATATGCGTTCTGCAATCCTAAATCAACAACCGGTCGTCTCGATATCCATGTTCGCCTCATTGCCGATGGTGTGCCGCGGTACGATTCAGTAACTCCCGGTGGCTGGAAAGGGGAGCTGTGGGTATCGATCGTTCCCAAAACATTTCCGATCAAAGTAGCACCGGGTCAGTCGCTGAACCAGCTTCGGTTTTTTAATGCTGATACGCGACTTGACCAGCTCGAGCTTGAAATGGCCATGAAGCGGGACAAGCTTCTGTGGAATCCGGAAAATAAAAAGCCGTATCTATATGAGGAGCTTTTGGTACGTGATAACGATGACTCTCTTATCCTCTCACTCGACGGTATGAATGACCTGATCGGCTACCGCGGTAGGATCGGCGACACACCGATCGATCTTGCGAAGATCGGCGGATACGACCCAAAGGATTTCTTTGAACCGGTTAAAAAGGACAACGGCTATATTTATTTAAAGCAGAATGAGTTCTACATTCTCTCAACCAGAGAGGCGGTGAAGGTGCCGCCTACCTTGGCTTGCGAGATGGCGCCGATGGACGAGCGGAGCGGGGAATTCCGTTCTCATTATGCCGGATTTATCGATCCGGGCTGGGGGTATGGAAAAGAGGGTGAGGGTAATGGCCGACCGCTGACGCTTGAGGTGCGACCATTTGAAGACTTGGTTGCCCGTGACGGTCAACCAATTGCTAAGATCCGTTTTGAGCGCGTGACCGAAACGCCTGACCAGAACTACGACCAGCTCGACTCAAACTATTCAGTTCAATCCGGTCCACGGCTCGCGAAGCAGTTTAAAGCACCTAAAAACAAGTAAAAGAGACGGTTTAGAAGAGGGTGAGATGGGGTGTAAAAAACCGCCACGCTGAAAGCGTTGCGGTGTTGGATCTCATCCTGTTGTTGTACGGGTTCCGGAACTTCCTTGTCCGATGGCGACCTGGTCGGTTCAATGATCGGTCGATCATCAGGTCGGCTGTGAACACAGCCAACCGTTATCGAGACCAGAAGAACAGCAAGAACGCATTTCATAGAGCACCCTTTCCAGTGTAAATAGTAGTACAAAGCTGTTAGTACTATATATAATTATTTACCCCCTGTCAAGGGTAACCCACGCATAGCGAAGCCCGTCTTCCGTCGAGTGTTCTTCGCGATGTGCCTCTCGTGAAAATTCCTGTTCGTATTTAGGAAACCAGGTGTCACCTTCCTTGCTGGAATCGACCAGCGTTAGATATAAACGGTTGATGAATGGAAGTGCTTGCTCATAGATCTGCTGTCCGCCGATCACAAATATTTCATCACTATCGAGTACGGAAGCTTGTTCAAGCGCGCCCTCAATCGAGTCAGCGATCTGAGCTCCTTGTGTATCGTAATCATTCCGGCGGGTAACAACAATGTTCGTGCGACCGGGAAGTGGTTTGCCAAGGATCGAGAGAATGGATTCAAACGTTTTTCGCCCCATTATCACCGGATGACCGCGAGTGATCTCTTTAAAACGTTTTAGATCCTCAGGTATATGCCAAAGGAGTTGGTTGTCCTTGCCGATCACTCGCGTTCTTTCGCCGACTGCGGCGATCGCACTGATTCGTGGGTGTTTCTTCATACGTTTTTTGATCTCTGGAACTAGCTAGACCGCCATTTTTGCTTTGATCTGGTCGTGGTGTTCGTAGTTCTCAAGTTTTATGTCGTTCATTGTGAAGCTGTCGATATCTTTTACTTCCGGGTTGAGCCACAGTGTTGGAAGCGGTAGAGGTTTGCGAGACAACTGTTCCTTAACTGCATCAAAGTGATCGTGGTAGACGTGCGCGTCGTTCAGCGTAAGGATACATTCGTCGGGTTCGAGGTCGGTTACTTGTGCAACCATCGACAGGAGAAGAGCGTAAGAGGCGATGTTGAACGGCACACCGAGGAACATGTCGCAGCTACGTTGAGTCATGTGAAGACTTATTTTGCCGTTTGCAACGAAAAACTGGAACATCATGTGACAGGGCGGAAGCGCCATGAGATCGAGCTCGCCCGGGTTCCAGGCCGAGACGATCAGCCGTCGGTCACCAGGTTTATTCTTGATCTTATCTATTACTTCCGCAAGCTGATCGATCTCTTTTACTTCGTTTCGTCCACGGTCCGGATAGGCGGGAGAGCGCCAGTTACGCCATTGAACACCGTAGATTCGACCACAGTCTCCGTCGAAAAGTGCGTGGGGCTTCCAGTAGTCAGAATACGCATTGTCGGTCCAGATGGTCCAGTCCTTACCCATGATCTCGCGAAGTCGGTTTTCGTCTCCGCTACCTTCAATGAACCACAGCAATTCGCCGGTCATCATTTTGAAGGCAAGTTTTTTTGTTGTGACCGCCGGAAAACCTTCGCTCATTTTGAACCGAAGCTGTTTTGCAAACAGTGCACGAGTGGAACCATTTCGACCTTCACGGTCAACGCCGGTATCCATGATCTCCTGGAGAAGTGATAGATATGCTTTCATGATGAATATTTACATGTATAACGTTGTATCTATAGTAACAAAAAAATCAGCGTCTCGCTGATTCCGGTCTTTTCTTCTGATTACGTTTCCAGGTTATTCCTTGGGCTGTAGTTCACGTAAAAGCTGGTCTTCCTCCTCAAGAAGTTGATCGAGGGAAGGGGCGTCATCTGTGCCGATCAAGTAGTCACGCTTTTTATTAATGACGGTATTGAGACGATTGAGAAAATCAGTCATTTTCTCGCCCTGCCCAATAAGCCGAGCGCGCTCTTGATGGGACAGACCTCGTTCAACAACTTCTGCAAGTTGTTCTTTTTCTTCGCCGGAGATATCAAGTTCCGCGATGGATGTAGTTAGGGAATCATCTAGCATATATTCTTTCTAAGACTGGGTGAGGCGGGTTTTGCTTACACCGATAGAGTGAGTAGCGCTACCTTTGTTCTGTTACTAGGCTCGATTCAGTGCCGCTTCTATAGTTGTATTAGTATAATTCTCTCCAAACATCTCCACCTCTGCTGCGCGCAGATCATCTAGACGCTCTTGTTGCTCCTTTGATAATTCAACGTGTTCTACGGATTCTATAGGAAACGATCGAGACTCAAGTGAAGACATAGGCGCAAAGAATTAATTGATTAGCTCTATTGTACCAAGCTGTTTTAAAAGTACAAATGAAGAGGATGGCGCAGTTACTAGAAGTGGTTTGTTAGCTGTGGATACCTGTAGTGAATAGAGAGGGCGGTACGTTTATTGACGAAATCAATTTAATATGTATAATTTTAAGTCTGTGGTTCGAACAACGTTCTTTGATCCAAAAATGAAGAAGGAAGCATTAGTATGCCAAGGACGGGAAAATTTCGTATGCAGACGCTCGACGGTCGGATCGCTAGCAGCTCCAATGCGCCTCCGGGCGGATGTCATGAGCACGCCAGGATACTAAATATACCTCCTGCTCCGAGGCAGGTCAGGTTGGCCAGCGATCCGAGAGTGCTTAATTTCGGTGGTGTTAGATCGCTCGATGGAGTTAAAGCACGCCGCCGACAGCTATAAATGTCCTACTAGGACTGCGTCCTTTCAACTTACTACCCCACGCGCGCTCAGTGCCGTGGGGTTTTTCTTAGGGTTTTTTGATCGCTTTTCTAATTGTATTTTTAGGACCTTTCCTCTAGAATGGGTTTATTATGAAAGATACTCAGATTGAAAAGCGAATTCGTGAAGAAGCGAAGCGACAGGATAGAGTAGTGAACTTGATAGCCTCTGAGAATATTGTCTCGCAAGACGTGCTTGTGGCACTTGGCTCAGTGCTGACCAATAAATACGCCGAAGGCTATCCCGGCAAACGATACTATGGCGGCAACGACATTATTGACTCAGTTGAAGCACTTGCTCAAAAGCGCGCCCTCAAGACCTTTGATCTCTCTGAAAAAACCTGGCACGTGAATGTTCAGCCGCTTTCCGGTTCCCCGGCGAACCTCGCGGTGTATTTGGCATTGGTTCCTCAAGGCGGAAAGATCATGGGGATGTCGCTTGATCAGGGAGGACATCTCTCGCATGGGTTCAAGGTTTCGGCAACCGGCATGTTCTGGAAACAGGTATCCTACGGCGTTGATCCCAAAACCGAGCAGATCGATTACGAGGCACTCAAGAAGCTCGCTTTAAAAGAGAAGCCAGATATCATTGTTGCCGGTTTTACGGCGTATCCGCGGAAGGTGAATTGGAAAAAATTCCGGGAGATCGCTGATGCAGTGGTTTACCCTGAGCAAGGTCGAAAGGGTGCGTACTTACACGTTGATATGTCGCATATCGGCGGGTTGGTTGCCGGCGGGGCGCATCCGTCGCCATTTCGCTATGCAGACACCGTAATGACCACGGTTCACAAAACACTGCGCGGACCGCGCGCGGCGATCATATTTGCTCGCAAGGACAAGCGTGGCATTCCAAAAGCGATCGACAAAGCGGTATTCCCGGGACTGCAGGGAGGACCGCACATGAACCAGGTGGCAGCAACCGCTGTTGCGCTCAAAGAAGCAAGTACGAAAGGATTTGAAAAGTATGTTACCCAAGTCGTCGCAAACGCAAAGGTGTTGGCCGATGAGCTGGCAGCGCGTGGTTGGCGTGTTATCTCCGGAGGCACTGATACGCACTTGCTTTTGATAGACACGTGGCTCGACGGCAAAGGGATCTCCGGTAAAGAGGCCAGCGACCGGCTTGAGAAAGAAGATATTATTGTAAACAAAAATACGATCCCGAACGAAACGCGTTCGCCGATGGACCCATCCGGTATTCGCATCGGTACTGCCGCTGAAACATCCAAAGGAGCAAAAGAAAAGGATATGGAGAAGATCGCTGAGCGCATTGATAGAATTCTAAAACAGTAGACATGGCTAAAAAGGACACAGGAAAACCACGTAAAGTTACACCACGCGGCAAGCTGATCGTTATTGATGGTATTGATGGGTCCGGTAAAGCGACGCAAGTTGGTTTGCTTAAAAAATATCTTAAGAAAGAAGGGGTAAAGGTAAAAACGATCGACTTTCCCCGTTATGAAGATAACTTTTTCGGAAGTCTTATCGGTAATTATCTTTCCGGTGAGTATGGAGATTTTGCAAAAACTGATCCACGGGTCGCCTCAGTGCTGTACGCAGCAGATCGATTCGAATCCAGTAAAAATATCCGAAAGTGGTTGGAAGAGGGGTATACCGTTTTGGCTGATCGGTACGTAAGTGCTAACCAGATCCATCAGGGTGGTAAAATTGCAGATGCGCGAAAACGAAAAGAATTTCTCGAGTGGCTTGAAAAAATGGAGCACGGCGTGTTCGGCATCCCAAAGCCGGACCTTGTTATTTATTTAGATGTGCCGTTCGAGGTTAGTCGAGAGTGGCTGAAAAAGAAGTCTGCTCAATCGTCGAAAAAGTATTTAAAGGGAAGAAAGGATGTCGTGGAAGATAATTTAAAATATTTGAAAAATTCTCGAAACGCTGCCCTGTGGTTGGAGCGGAATAATAAAAACTGGGAGAAAGTCACGTGTTGTGACGGCATGACCTGCATGCTCCCTGAGGAGGTTCACGGGTACGTGGCCAAGATCACACAAAAGCGATTACGACGTATATAGATCTAGTACTTCTGCTATACCTTTTGTTACATATGGGGCTTACGATACAGATCAAAAAACTTTACAAGAATACTAAGATGCCTGCCTATGCTCGAGCGGGTGATGTGGCGCTCGATATGTTCTCCCGAGAAGAAGGCGTACTCCTGCCAGGCGAGCGTAAAGTGTTCCATACCGGATTTGCTCTAGAGTTCCCGGAGGGATTTGCAGCTATCGTGAAAGATAAAGGCGGCATAGCGAATGTCGGCGTTACTACACTCGGCGGGGTTTTCGATGCCGGATATCGCGGAGAGTATAATGCCCAGTTGTTTAATCTTAGTACAGAGCCGTATACGGTCGAGGTTGGTGACAAGGTAGCCCAGCTAATGATCCTTCCGGTGGAGATCGTAACACTCGAGGAGGTGGATGAACTCAGTGATTCTGATCGCGGTGACGGTCGGTTCGGGAGTACCGGTTTGAAATAATCGGGTGCGTAATGTGTCTTTATAGGGTAGGAGTATGCTTGAGTACAAGTATACATGTTATTTATGACAACTTTCTCATTGAGGAGCGAGATCAATGGAAACCTCTAGTGTTTCGTACTCATCGTTCAGTGTAACCCGATTTAGACGTGTGCAGGTTGACCTGCTTGAGCCAATAGACCGGCTCCTGAGTCGAGTTGGTGTAAGGGAGTATGATGTGCCTCTTGGAATAACCGCGCTCGATAGTTGTAAGGCGGAAGTCTACGAAGTAAAAATTCGTAGCTGGTTTTATGACAGGCCGCTGGCATCAGTCGAAGAGGCGTGTCTGCACCTTGAGTGTGGGGAACGATTCGCCACGCTTCGAGAATTTCTGAGCTGGGTTGCCGTACGACCAGGCATTGCTCGAGTCGGTGCGTACACTATTTGGGGGAGTCAGTGTCGCAATATTGTTCCTGTTGTACGAAACAAGGGGGTCAATGATATTTCAGATCTACGGGTCAGCTGTGAGCATGTTAAAGAAGCTCTGCGGATTCAGCGGATCCCCACGGTCGTTCGCTGCGTCGCGCAGCATTCAGTTGCCGCATGAGCGAGTGCTCGTATCATCCCTTGCCCCGGTTCTAATAAAGAACCGGGGTTTTCTTTGTGTTTTTCCACCGTCTCTTTCTTGCAGGGTATGAAGTAGAGAAAGTTGGTATGATCGCACAGATACTTTATACTGTGAGCTATGATCCAGGACATCCTGAAAGACACAATTAGCGAAGCGTTGCAACAGATCGGTATTGCTGACCCGGAGGTTGAGCTGGAGCACCCGGCCGATCTTGCACACGGTGATTTTTCAACGAATGTGGCGATGAGATATGCCAAAGAGCAGGGTAGCAGTCCGCGAGATATTGCTGAAAAAGTCATTTCTCTTATTGAAGAGAGTAAGCCTTCTTTCGTAAACAAAGTAGAGATCGCCGGCCCCGGTTTTATTAATTTCTTTTTAGCACGTGATTTCTTTGCAAAGTCACTAGAGGATATTGCTGCTCATGCAATGGATTTTGGCAGGAGCGAGGTTCTTGAAGGAAAGAGAGTGTTGGTCGAATACACCGATCCGAACCTCTTCAAAGAGTTTCATGTCGGTCACATTATGAATAATACGGTCGGCGAAGCGATCGCAAATCTCTTTGAGAGCCAAGGCGCGTCAGTCGTGCGAGCTAATTACCAGAGTGATGTTGGTCCGCCTGTTGCTAAAGCGATCTGGGGAATGCGCCAGCTTGCTCATAAAATGCCGAAAGATGACGCGCCGCTTATCGAGAAGGTGCGATTTCTCGGTGACTCGTATGTTACCGGTAGTGCGGCGTACGAAGAAGGCAGCTCCAAAGAAGAGATCGACGCGATCAATACGCACATATATGAACGTGATAACGACGAGCTAAATGAGCTCTACAAATGGGGTCGTACCGTAAGCCTGAATCATTTTGAAGAGATCTACAAAAAACTCGGCACACGGTTTGATTGTTATTATTTCGAAAGTCAGGTTTTTGAAGACGGACTCAAACTTGTGGAGGAAGGGAAAGAAAAAGGTGTTTTCAAAGAGTCGGATGGCGCGATCGTGTACCACGGTGAAGAGGATGGATTGCATACGCGCGTGTTCGTAAATGCGCGCGGTTTGCCAACCTACGAGACCAAGGAGCTCGGGCTTACCAAGCAGAAATTTGAAACCGAAACATACGAGCAATCGGTCGTGGTAACAGCAAACGAGCAGACATCGTACTTTCAAGTGGTGATGGCCGCGCTTACCAAGCTTTATCCGGAGTGGGTTAAGAGAACGAAGCACATAGAGCACGGCATGCTCCAGACGCCGGATGGCAAGATGTCGTCGCGAAAAGGCAATGTAATCGGCGGCGGGACACTCATCGAAGATGTTGAAGCTCGGGCCAACGAAAAGATACAGGAAACTGACCGTGATCTTGAAGACCCCGATATATTGGCGACCCAGGAAGCGGTCGCGGCGATCAAGTACGCTATTTTAAAGCAGGCGCCGGGTAAGAACGTGACGTTCGATATGGAGCAATCACTCTCGTTGGAAGGAGATTCCGGACCGTATCTACAGTATGCACATACTCGCTGTTACTCGATCCTGGCAAAAGCAAAGACAGAAGGAATTGTGGCATCGATCGAGAATCCACCGGCCGAGTCGTATGAGTTGGAGCGAGTACTGTATCGATTCCCGGAGATCGTCGAGAAGGCATTTAGCGATCTTTCTCCGCAGTATGTTACAACGTACCTGACCGAACTTGCCTCCATGTTCAATAGTTTTTACGGCACCGAGCAGATAGTAAATGTAGATGATGAGTTCTCGCCGTACAAACTCGCGCTCACTCGAGCTACGCAAACCGTTCTCGCCAACGGACTCAATGTTCTTGGCATCGAAGCTCCTGAGCAAATGTAGACTTGAATTATTGTGTTTGAACTGCTGGTGTGGTATGACCATATCAGCGGTTCTTCATGTTCCATGAAATTAAGATAAATACGAAAGGGGGCTACCAATGGTAGCGCTTGCAGATCTAGCAGAAGAACGTGCACGTCTCGATAGAGAGCTTGGTCGGGTTTGGGGAGGGTCCGGGGTGCGAAATCTTTGCCTTGAGGGGTACTGGTTTCACAAACCGATCAAACTGGGGCACCCGCGAGGCTTTTCCTTTAAAGGTCTTGAAGAGGTCGCCAAGACAACAACACTTCTTCCAAACGCGGGTCGAATGCCACTGAATAAGCGCAATCAGCCAAAGGAGTGGTCTCCCAACTGTATCTGGGTTGATCGAAAACGGAGCATCGCACTCAACGCGATCGGACTTTCCGGTCCGGGAGCGAAAGTGGTTTTCGAAAAACTCCAGAAGCTTCGACATCGTTTTCAACCGTCAATTATGGCGATCGGCACAACGCTAGAGGAGCGACTTGCCGAGATGCGGCTCCTGATGAAGTTGATCGTGGAGCACTTCTCGTATGAGCAAGTTCCGATCGTTCAGATCAATGTTTCGTGCCCGAATCTTGAGCACGGCTTTGATCCAATAAACGAACGGATCGTAGAGACTCAGAATATCCTGGACATCGTGTACGAGTACGGTCGCTTCGCGGTGATCAAGCTTAGTGCGGACTTCCTGCCCGAGCGGGTGATGGAGTTTGCTGAGCACCCGGCGTTGTTCGGTATCAGTGGCACAAATACTATTCCGTTCCGTATGATCATCCCGTGGCTTCCCGAAGATCATGAATGCCAGATCCCATGGGATGAACTTTTCGGCGTCGGACAGCCATCTCCGCTTCGTGCTCGCGGGATCGATGCTGATGGCGGTCTTTCGGGCGCACCGCTCAAAAACCTCGCCTGTTTGTGGATCGGTCGGATCCGAAAAGCGGGGTTCAGGAGGCACCTGAACGGAGGTGGCGGTATTTTGCATCCGAATGATATTGAGTCCTTCCGTGTTGCAGGTGTTGACTCGATCTCGCTCGGTTCGGCTGCGTTTCTTGCTTCAGCGCAAGTGCAACCGATCATCCGGTACGGAAATAAAATTCTATCCTAAAATAAGGAAGAAGCTGATGGAACTAATACGAGACAGCGCTGGAGTTGTGTGTGAGATCAGAATGCGTCGACCTGACAACTTCCACGCCCACTACCGACAGAACGGGATGCTCCAGCTCATGGTGCTTCTATTCTTGCGGTATGGTTGGGGACGGGTTGAGGCAATGCCTAATAATCCGTTCATTGACACCGGTCAGAAAGCTATAAAATATCGTTATGAGGCGATGCGTATCGCGCGAGCGAATGAATCCCGCTTTAATTATTCCGAGTTTGAGATGGTGCCGTCGATGCAGATCACGCCTGAGACAACACCGCAGATGGTGCTCGAGGCGTGGCGGCTCGGTGTTCGGATCTTTAAGATCTACCCGCGTTTCGTCACTACCGCCTCTGAAAACGGCGTTATTGATTACAAAGCACTTTACTCGGTTTTTGCAGAGATGGAGCGGATCAATACGCACGTGGTGGGAAAAGAGTTTCCTCATCCGTGTGTGTTGTCGCTTCACCCTGAGGACCCGAATGAGAATGTTGAGCCGTTCGACAAGGAGTCGGCTTTCATCGACAATCACGCTCACGATATCGTTCTTCGTTTCCCGGGATTACCGATCGTCTTCGAGCATATCTCGACAAAGGCGCTCGTGGATTTCGTGAAAAGCGACAATGCAGCTCGGAGAAATATCGCGGCAACGATCACGCCTCAGCACATGATACGTACATACGCGGATCTGCTGGGGTATACACCTGCTTCGAATTTCAAGCTGCAGGTGGATGACTTTTGCAAGCCGGTCCTTAAGCCGCGTGAGGATCGTGATGCGGTTCGTGAAGCGGCAATGAGCGGTAATCCGAAGTTCTTTTACGGCGGAGACGACGCGCCGCATCCGGTAGGGAGCAAGGATTGCCGGGAGTGCTGTGCCGGTACGTTCAACACTGATGCCGGACTGCGGGTTTGTGTTGAAGAGTTCTATCAGCACAAGAAGCTCGAAAATCTTGACCCTTTCTTCTCAGAAAGCGGCGCTCGGTTCTACAGTTTCCCTCAAAACAAAGGAAAAATTACACTCAGACGTGAACCGTCAGTGGTTCCTGAGATGCATGTTATTCCGTGTGACGAGGGAGAGGCTCGTCCGTGGCTGGCCGGTGAAACGCTTCCCTGGAGCATCACCGCCATTCACTGATCAACCTTTGTTCGTTTCTCAATTCAATACCACACCCTGTCGATCCGTCGACGGGGTGTTTTTTTGCACAAAGGGTGAAAATTGGTAGTATTAGCCGTATACATGACTACTTGCAAAGACGAAAATACAAAAAGCGAACTGGCCAAGCGAGAGGAGGAGATACTCAAGCAGTGGCAGGAAAATAGCATATTTGAAAAAACGCTTGAGCAGACCAAGGGCGGGGAGGAGTTTGTATTTTATGAGGGGCCGCCGACCGCCAACGGCCGACCCGGCATTCATCATCTTGAGGCGCGCGCATTTAAGGACGCTATTCCTCGGTACAAAACAATGCGGGGCTATCATGTCCGCCGCAAAGGTGGCTGGGACACGCACGGCCTGCCGGTTGAGCTTGAGGTAGAGAAGCAGCTTGGCCTTACATCGAAAAATGAAATTGAGGAATACGGTATCGAGAAGTTTAACGAAAAGTGCCGTGAGAGTGTCTGGACGTACGTAAACGAGTGGCGATCTTTTACAGAGCGAATCGGGTTCTGGGTTGATTTGGACGATCCGTACGTTACGTATCAGCCGGATTACATGGAGTCAGTGTGGAATGTTCTTGGCCAGGCAAACGAGCGCAAGCTTCTCTACAAAGACTATAAGGTATTGCCGTGGTGTCCACGGTGCGGTACCGCGCTTTCGAGTCATGAACTAGCGCAAGGATACGAAACGGTCAAGGACCTATCGGTGTATGTTGCCTTTAAGATAACCGATAGAGACGAGTACCTTCTGGCCTGGACCACTACTCCGTGGACGCTCCCGGGAAATGTCGCGCTTGCGGTTTCGAAAGAAGTTGAGTATGTACTCATAGAAGTTGAGGGCAAAAAGGTGTGGTTAACCAAGGATCGGCTTGAGCATGTTGCCCCGGAAGCGGTTGTAGAAAAAGAGGTGAAAGGGGGCGAACTAGTCGGTCTCGCCTACGAGCCGCTTTACGCGTATCTCAAAGATAATCTTCCCGAGAGCGAGAAAGAGAAACTTGCGAACGCCTTTCAGGTCTATGATGCAGATTTTGTAACCACTGAGGATGGTACCGGTATTGTGCACACCGCTGTGATGTACGGGCAGGATGACTTTGAGCTTGGTTCTCGAGCGGGTCTTCCAAAATTTCACTTGGTGAAAGAGAATGGCACGTTTATCCCGGAGACAGACTTTCTTGCCGGGCGTTTTGTTAAAGATGAATCCACCGATGTTGAGATCATCAAAGACCTTGCTCATCGCGGGCTTTTGGTTAAGAAAGAAAAAGTTGAGCACACCTATCCGCACTGTTGGAGGTGTAAAACACCGCTTATTTATTACGCACGTGGATCATGGTATATCCGCATGTCAGAGTTGCGTGATGAGTTGGTTAAGGAGAATCAGGAAATTAATTGGGAACCGGAGCATATTCGCGACGGTCGTTTTGGCGAGTGGTTGAGTGAAGTAAAGGACTGGGCGATCTCGCGCGAGCGGTATTGGGGCACACCGCTGCCGATCTGGACCGATGAGAGCGGAGACGAGGTCGAGGTAGTTTCTTCGCGGGAAGATCTCCATAAAAAAGCGCCGGAGAAGGTGGTCAAAGTATTTTTTATGCGACACGGAGAGAGTGTGAAGAATGTTACGCATACGTTTGACAGCGGGCAAGCCGATTTTCCGCTGACCGAAAAAGGAAAAGAAGAAGCGAAGCGCGCGGGAGAAGAACTAAAAGATGCCGGTATTGATCTGGTTGTTACTTCACCGATCCAGCGAACACTCGAGACTGCCGAGATCGTAGCCGGTGAGCTAGGGGCTGAGTTGGTGGTGGAGGAAGGGCTTTCTGAGATCAAAAGCGGGAGTTGGGACGGCAAGAAACTTGACGATGAATCGATCAAGGAAAGCCGTGCAACCTACTGCGCGCTTGGTCCGGAGGATTATTATACTGCTCCGCGCGGAGAGACAGGAGAGAGCTGGAAGGAGATCGAGGCGCGTGCGTTCGGTGCGGTGAGTAAGGTGATAGACGAAAATCCCGGCAAGACAGTTCTCTTTGTAGCGCACCAGGGTATTGTGGTGTATGCGCTTAAGCCACTTAAAGGGTGGGATATTGTTGAAACCCGCAATGAGCGTGTTTACGACAAAGAGTTCCATGCTCATGCTCACCCTGTTCTTGTATACATAGACCGAGAGCGAAAACGTGAACTTGACCTGCACCGACCATACATTGACGCTATTACATACGAAAAAGACGGAAAGGAAATGAAACGAGTTCCGGAAGTGATGGATGTATGGTTTGACTCAGGGTCGATGCCGTTTGCCCAAGATCACTATCCGTTTGAGAATAAAGAGCGTCTTGAGGCAGGAGGCTATCCGGCTGACTTTATATCTGAGGCGATCGATCAAACTCGTGGCTGGTTCTATACACTTCACGCTATCGGGGCGATAATGGGCTTCGGCAAGGCGTACAAGAATGTAATTTCTCTTGGTCATATTCTTGATGCAGAAGGAAAGAAGATGTCGAAATCGAAAGGGAATACAGTAGATCCCTGGGAGCTCATGGATAAATACGGTGCGGATGCCCTTAGATTTTGGATGTACTCGGTCAACCAGCCCGGTGAGCCGAAGAATTTTGTAGAGCAAACTGTGGATGAGGTAGTTAAGAAAGTGTTCAATCTGGCTTCTAACACAGCTCGGTTCTATGAGATGTACAAAGATTCTGATGACGGAACCGATCCGGACAAGACCGACGTGCTTGATCAGTGGATCGAAAGTTATACCAACAAGGTGGTTCAGGATGTTACGGATGATCTTGAAAATTACAAGCTTCTTGAAGCCAGCCGATCCATTCGTGAATTCATTACCGATCTCTCCCAATGGTACCTCCGTCGTTCTCGTGATCGGATAAAGGAAGGTGATCAAGCCGCGCTTTCAACGTTGCGCCAGACATTGCTGACACTCGCAAAACTTCTAGCTCCGTTTGCGCCGTTCTTTGCCGAGGATCTCTATAGTCGAGTTGGTGGCGGAAAGGAAAGTGTTCATATGGAAAGCTGGCCGAAGGGCCCTCAACCCGATGAGCAAGTGCTTACTAATATGGAAAAAGTTAGAGAGATCGTCACACAAGCGCTTGAATTGCGGGCGAAGGCAGGAGTGAAAGTTCGCCAGCCGTTGGCAGTGTTGACGATCGCTGAAGACATGGATGAAGCATATCGGGCGATCATTGCCGAGGAAGTGAATGTGAAGGAGGTGGCGGTTGGCAATGAGCTTGCGCTTGATACCGAATTCACCGATGAACTTAAGCAAGAAGGCGCTGTACGTGAGCTTGTTCGTGCAATTCAAGGGCTTCGCAAGGACTCCGGCATGAATCCGAGCGACAAGGCCACTCTTGCTGTCTCCACGGACGAGGCGGGCGCACAATTGATCGAGCAGTACCGAGACGAAGTTACCAAAACAACGAACCTTTCAGAGGTAACGTATGGCGATGTTGCTCAAGGAAAAAGTGTGGAGGCGAATAGCTATTCGTTCACTATTGATCTTCATATATAATTCTAGTTGGAATACGGCAGATAGCTTTTATCATTAACGCAAGGAGAATCTCATGTCGAGTACTGTGTACGGATTGCGCATGATGGTGGCTTTGTTCTTCTTTCTTTTGCCGTTCGCGTTCGCCGGTGTCCTTGTTGTGAGTGCGCCTGATGGAGTGATTTTTCAGTGGTTTAAGTTATTTGAAGGGTCAACACACCTGGAAGGAACCTTGCTCCTTATTCCCTGGGGTACGGCCGCCGCGATCGCCGGTCATACGCAAGGATGTCGTGACCGAACCATCGCAGCACAGCAGAAAGATGACCCTGTGTTATGAATTCTTTCGCTAAAGAACTTCTCAGGTTGTTTCCGCTCGCACCAAATGGTGTCGGGCGGTTTTCTAAATACGAAATACTAGATACTATATACTGACTATATGGAATACCGTCTCTACACTACCCCTGCTTTTGTGCTCGCCCGAACGCCCTCGGGTGAAGCAAATAGCCGTGTCTGGTTTCTCACCAGAGATCTGGGTCTTATTCAAGCAAATGCCCAGGCGGCGCGATCATTGGCAAGCAAACACCGCTACGGCCTGCAGACCCTATCGCTCTCGGTAGTTTCGGTAGTTCGTGGAAAAAGCGGTTGGCGGGTGACGAGCGTAATGCCGCAGTACTCATATTATTCGCGCTTGAATAGTTCAACAGCTGCTGTGGATGTGGCGGCGAAAGTGGCGCTCGCTTTGCGCACCTTGTGTGCCGGTGAGGAGCATCAGCCTGAGCTGTTCACTATTTTTACTGAGGTAGTGAATAGTCTTTCAGAAGATTCTCTTAATTATAAAGAGTGTCGAGCCATTGAGTGTATTGCCTTGTTGCGTATACTCTCGCGTCTTGGTTACGTGGGCGACGATAAACTCCTTATTCCGTTTACTTCCTCGTCCGGATTTGATCAACCGTTGATTCAGAAGGTAACAGAACATAAGAGGAACATTATTCGAACGATCAATAAAGCTTTTGAAGCAAGTCACCTGGTTTCCGCACGCTACGCGTAGCCACTGTTGGGGCGAGGTGGTATAATTTCAATTATCTATGGCTGATCGAGAGGGCGATAACAAACTTGAAAAGGCGCAGAATCGACTATATTCTCGCGATTACAATGAACCGGATTCAAATCGCCGAAGCGGTTTTGAAGAGGATGATGAGCCGGTTAGACGCAATTGGGACGACTTGCACGCGCAAGAACAAGAAACAGTAGAGGCTCAAGAGCCGGACCCGCAGGACCGGTCAGAAGAGCAAGTAGACGAGCAGCCTTCAGAACAAACCCTTTCAGAAACCACCGAAGAACAAACTGAAGAACAAATCGAAAAACAAACTGAAGATCAACCCCAAGGATACTCTGAAGAACCACAAGAGAGATCGCCGGAGGCACGTTCGGTACAAGACTCGTCAGCCGATCGAGAGGCGGTGAGCGTGAGCGCTGGAGTAGACGAGAAACCCCGGGGCTCCCGCACGGACAGCTTTTTTAATACATTATTCTGGCTGTCGCTAGCTTTTTTCGTGCTAGCGATCAGCGGTGCAGTAGCACTCTTTTTAACCGGCTCTTTTTTCACGTCCGGCGACAATGTGCTGGTTAGAGTTGAGGGACCAACATCCGTAAGTGGAGCAGAAGATAGTGAGTTCGATATTATTGTGGCAAATAACAACGACACCGGATTGACCAACGCAAAGCTTACCGTTACGTACCCTGAGGGCGCCCGATACACAGATGATCTGGGCCGCAAAAAAGCACGCGAAGTGGTGGTACTCGATACGGTTGATCCGGGCCAACAGATCCGAGCCACGATCGATACGACTATCATAGGAAGAGCTGATACGACCGAGACAATAACACTTTCCCTTGAGTACGGGCTTGAAAATTCAAGCGCAACGTTTGTAAAGGAGACGGAATACGATGTTGCTATCACAAATGCTCCGATCGATGTTTCTATTAGTTCCCCGACCGAAATAAACAGTAATCAGCCGGTCACCTTTGATCTAACGATCAGTTCGAACACGAGTAAGCAATTGGAGAACCTGTTACTGGTCACTCAGTATCCGTTCGGGTTCAGTTTGCGAAGCGCTGACCCTGAGGCGAGCGACGGCGACACGGTCTGGGAGATAGGCACCCTTGAGCCCGGGGAAGAAAAGAACATTCGAATATCCGGTCCTTTGCAGGCGCAGGAGAAGGAACAGCGAACATTTACGTTCAGTATCGGTATTGCCGATGAGAACCGAAGGGAAACCCTGGCGCACGTGCTCGATGAAACCAAACGAACGCTATCGATCAACGCACCGTACTTAGACCTCGACGCGACATTTCAGAACATGACACCGGAAGAGTTCGTCGGGGAAGTCGGCGACAATATCAGAGCTGATATATCATGGAAAAATAATTTAGACGAACGGATTGCTGATGTTGAATTGATAGCGACACTCGGTGGAAATGCCTTTTCACGCGAATCGGTTCAGGTGGATCGTGAAGGATTTTATCGATCTTCTAATAATGAAGTTGTCTGGAACATGAGCACGAACCCGGCTCTTTCTTCAATGGATAGCAATGAGCAAGTAAATGTTAATTTCCTTTTTGCTTCACAGAAAGAGATATCATCAGGGTCAGCAGATGTTGCTAATCCACACATCACCGTTGAGCTCGAAGCGATCGGCAATCAGTTTACAGACGCAGAACTTCCTGAAACCGTAAGTACAGCACATAGCTTTTTGTTGAAGATGAACACGGTCATGGATATCGAGGCTCACGCGGTCTACAGTGACGGACCGTTCGTAAACACGGGTCCGGTGCCGCCTGTTGCCGATAAGCCGACAACATTTACCGTTGTTGTGAACGCGCTTAATCGCTATAACGATGTAGAGGATGCGGAGTTCACTGCCCGCTTACCAACCTATGTTGAATGGACCGGTAATACCACAAACGATGAGGTTATCTCATATAACAGTAATACTCGTGAAATTCGATGGAACATTGGAGAGTTGAGAAGGCAGAGTGGGCATGCGCTGTCCGCTGAGCAGGTCGCGTTTCAGGTTGAGGTTACACCAAGTATTAGTCACATCGACGAACAGCCGGAGATCGTGACGGATGGTTTACTGCTTGGTCGTGATACGTATACTGAGCAGGATCTTCGTGTGCAGCCTCGCGATGTGACAACGAACTTGGAGATCGATCCCCAATACTCAGCCCGTCGTGACGGCACAGTGCGAGCACGCTAACGGTTTGGCGGAAGCGATAAGTATGATATGCATAAGAGTCTATGACCAATACCACCACACAACCAACACTTGAAGATATTGTTTCACTGGCGAAGCGCCGAGGATTCATCTACCCTGGTTCAGAGATCTACGGGGGGCTTGCCGGTGCCTATGACTACGGCCCGCTCGGTGTAGCGCTGAAGAACAACGTCAAGCAGCTTTGGTGGAAGCGTTTCGTGGACGGGCGGGATGATATGTACGGTGTCGACGCCTCGATCTTAATGAACAGAAAAACATGGGAAGCGAGCGGACACGCCGCCGGATTCGCCGACCCGCTCGTGGAAGACCTTGAGACAAAACAGCGATATCGAGCTGATCATCTTCTTGAAGATGCTGAGATCGATCCGTCAGGGATGGACTTTGCCGCCATGAGTGCCGCGATACGTGACAACAATATTAAAAGCCCTGAGGGCAACGAGCTGTCTGATGTTCGTGAATTTAATATGATGTTTCAAACATCAGTCGGCGCAACGAGTGGAGAGGAAGGGAAAACGTACCTTCGACCGGAGACCGCGCAGGGAATTTTTGTGAACTTTAAAAACATTGTTGACTCGCTCTACCCGAACTTCCCGTTCGGTATCGCTCAGGTTGGTAAAGCGTTCCGCAATGAGATCGCTCCGCGAGATTTTGTGTTCCGAACGCGTGAATTTGAACAGATGGAAATAGAGTACTTTATCCGAGAAGAGGAATGGGAGCAGTGGTTTGAATACTGGCGCGAGCAAATGTGGGGCTGGGTTGATGATATCGGTCTCACGAAAGAAAAGGTGCACGAGCTAGAGGTCCCCGACACCGAGCTTGCGCATTATTCAAAGCGTACGATCGATTTTGAATATGATTATCCGATCGGTAGAAAGGAGCTGTACGGCTTAGCCTACCGAACCGACCACGATCTCAAGCAGCACATGGAGCACTCCGGCGTCAGTCTTGAGTACACCGACAAGCAGACCTCTGAGCGATTCATCCCGCACGTGATCGAGCCGTCGCTTGGGTTGGATCGAACGGTTCTGGCGCTCTTGTGCGACGCATATCAGGAAGACGAAGTGAACGGGGAGAAGCGAATGTATCTGGCGTTCAAGCCGGATGTTGCACCGGTACGAATGGCGGTCTTTCCGCTTTTGAAGAACAAGCCGGAATTGGTAGAGAAGGCAAGAGAGGTCTTTGCCCTGCTTAAAGCAGAGTTTGGCCGGGTCTGGTTCGATGATAATGGCAACATCGGTAAGCGGTATCGACGGCAGGACGAGATCGGAACCCCGCACACGATAACGATAGACTTCGATACCCTTGAAGGAGGGGAGAACGGCGAGAAGGACACGGTCACCGTCCGTGACCGGGACACAGCAGCGCAGGAGCGAGTTTCAATTTCTGAGTTAATTCAGAAATTGAAATAGAAGGTAAGAATATGATTCAACAACCAAACCACCGTTCGATCACGTCGAACGGTGGTTTTTCCGTATTACGTAAAGGCCGGTTACAAATATTAGAGTTAACTCTAATATAACTCTAATATAACTCTAATATTTAAAATTCACGTATTTTCTGCTACACTACGGCCACTCTATAAGCCACCTTTTATGAAAGCTAACAAAAAGATACTCAAGAACGGCATGCGTCTTATAACCGTGCCGATGAAAGACAACCCGGCGGTAACCGTAATGGCAATGACCGAAACCGGGTCAAAGAACGAGACGGATGAGACGAGCGGTATTGCTCACTTTCTCGAGCACATGTGTTTTAAAGGCGGCAAGAAATACACAAGTCCGCGAGAGGTAAGTACGGCGCTTGATAAGCTCGGCGCTGAATCAAACGCAATGACCGGTCATGAATACACCGGCTATTACGGCAAGGCGCACCCGAAACACTTCAAAAAGATCCTTGATGTTGTTGCGGATATCTATATACATACTCGCCTGGACGAGGACGAGATGGAAAAAGAGCGGGGAGTGATCCTCGAGGAGATAAACATGTACGAGGATTTTCCACCACGTCATGTTGCTGACCTGTTCTATCAATTGATCTATAAAGGTCAGCCAGCCGGTCGACCGATCTTGGGTCCACGCGAGAACATTAAACAAATGTCTCGGGAAACATTTCTTGAGTTTCATCAGACACACTACGTCGCTGAGAAGACGATCCTCTTTGTTGCTGGTGAATTTGACCAAAAAGAAGTAGTTAAGGAAGTGGAGAAAGCATTCGCACAGATCCCCTCATCCAAGGCGCCGAAAATGCCGAAAACAGTCGAGAAGCAGGTGGCGCCACAGCTATTTATTCAACAGAAGAAGACCGATCAGATGCACTTTATGCTTGGGGTACGGGCATACAAAGCAAAAGACAAGCGGGTCCCGGCGTTGAATGTTCTTAAAACAGTGCTCGGTGGCGGTATGTCGAGTCGCTTGTTTCTGAAGCTTCGCGAAGAAATGGGAGTTTGCTACTACGTAAAAGCACCGCTTGGTTTGCATATCGACCACGGCTATCTCGGTGTTGCTGCCGGAGTAGATAAAAACCGGCTTGAGGAAGTATTAGGAGAGGTTATGGGAGAAATGAATCGTCTTAAAGATGAATTGATCGACGAGAAGGAGCTTAAAAAAGCCAAGGATTATATTATCGGCAATATGTCGCTCGGACTTGAGACATCGGACTCTGTCGCTGATTTTTTTGCCGAGCAGGAGATAATGGAGGGCGGGATCTTGAGAACACCTAATCAAGTGATACAAGAGATTCGTGCGGTGACTGCTAAAGATGTACAAAAAGTTGCTCGAGATATCTTTAAAAACGAAAAATTAAATATGGCGGTCGTGGGGGATGTAAAAGACGAGGCAAAGGTTAAGAAAGCACTTAAGATCTAGTTGCTTTTCTCCTAGCACGCGTCCGTGCTCAATGGTAGGATAATGGTTATGATAAACGAACAGCCCTCCAACACACCTCGCACTCATACGATGATTTCCATCAGCTTGAATACCGTTCTGATGATCGTCGGGGTTGCTCTCACGCTCTTAGCCGCGTATTTGTTGCGCGATCTTGTGTTGGTTGTATTTGCTGCGGTTGTTATCGCGGTGGCGGTAGAGCCGGCTATTCAGTGGTTTCATCGTCGAAAAGTACCGAGACTTCCCGCGGTTATCATTATCTATTTGATCATTGCTACTATTTTTGTCGGAGTGATCGCGTTTCTTTTGCGACCTCTTATCGGACAGGCCATGGAATTTTTGAATTCACTACCGGAGTACTGGCAGTCTCTACAGGCGTGGGCGTCTATGCAAACCGGGGGCAGTGTTGGAACCGGAGGAGAGGCTCTATCTATACAGGAGGTTTCACGAGAGTTGCGTGATTCGCTCACCGGTCTGTCCGGCGGCGCGTTAAGTGTTATTTCTAATGTGTTTGGCGGTGTGTTGAGTTTTGTTTTGATCGCTGTGCTGTCGTTTTATCTTTCGGTCCAAGAGAATGGAGTCACGGACTTCTTGCGCATGGTTACGCCGACTCGCTATGAGCCATATGTGCTTGGTCTATGGAAACGTGCCGAGCGAAAGATCGGCCTGTGGATGCAGGGACAGTTGATCCTGGTGGTGATCATCGGTGTTTTGACATACATTGGTTTGACCTTGCTTGGTGTCGAGCACGCGTTGCTCCTTGCGGTGCTGGCCGGAGCATTTGAGATTATTCCGCTTTTCGGTCCGATTCTGGCAGCGATTCCGGCGATCCTGATCGCGTTTACAACCGAAGGCGTTACTCTGGCGCTTCTGGTAACCGGGCTGTATGTTGTTATACAGCAGCTTGAAAACCACGTGATCTATCCGATGGTAGTGAAGAAGGTGGTCGGCCTCTCGCCAATAGTGATCATTATCGGCCTGGTTGCCGGTGGTCAGCTCGGCGGGTTTCTCGGTATTCTTCTGGCTGTACCGATAGCGGCGATCTTGATGGAGATCATAAATGACGTACAGGAAGGAAAAGAGATGCGATCAAAGAGGATGGAACCGGAAGGATCTGAGTAGGAAACCTCTACCTAACTAATCGTTACGTGACCGAAATGAATACACAAACACCATTTTATATCACTACAACGCTGCCATATGTAAACGCCAGTCCGCATATCGGTTTTGCCATGGAGTTAGTGCGTGCAGACATTATTGCTCGGTACAAACGTCAGGCGGGTTTTGATGTGTTTTTTAACACCGGCACAGACGAGCATGGTGCAAAGATCCACGAGAAGGCGCTCGAGAAAGGCATTGAACCTCAGGAATACGTTGACGAGGCAGCAGAAAAGTTCAAGGATCTGATCGATCTCCTCAACATTTCACCAGAGGTTCATTTCATTCGTACGACCGATGAGCGTCACGTAAAAGCAGCGCAAGAGTTTTGGAGGCGGTGCAACGAGAACGGCGATATCTATAAAGGAACCTACAAGGTGAAATACTGTGTGGGCTGCGAACTCGAGAAGACGGAATCCGACCTCGACGAGAGCGGTCACTGCCCGATTCATCCGAATCGCGAGCTCGAGGTTCGCGAAGAGGAGAACTATTTCTTTAAGTTTTCCGCGTATGCTGAAAAGTTGCTCGATCTGTATACTAGCACGCCGGACTTTGTGATCCCTGACTTTCGTCTGGGTGAAATACGGGCATTTGTAGAGCGCGGGCTCACTGACTTTAGTATCTCTCGGGTGAAGGAGAAGATGCCGTGGGGGATCGAGGTGCCTGGTGATCCTGACCATGTGATGTATGTATGGTTCGATGCGTTAGTGAACTACGTCTCAACACTTGACTGGCCGATCGAGTCAGAGATGTTCGAGAGGTACTGGAAGAATGGCACGCCAACCCAGTACGCCGGCAAGGATAACCTGCGCCAGCAGTCTGCCATGTGGCAAGCAATGCTCATGTCGGCCGGTTTACCTGCTTCTCGCCAGATCGTGATAAATGGTTTTATTACCAGCGGTGGTCAGAAGATGTCGAAGTCGACCGGTAACGTGATCAGTCCGCAGGAGATAGTTGAGGTATACGGTGCTGATGCACTGCGCTACTACTTAGCGCGAGAGTTGCAGTCGTTCGAAGATAGCGACTTTACCCAAGAGCGATTTCGCGAGGTCTACAACGCTAACCTCGCAAACGGTCTTGGGAACCTGGCTAGTCGGATCATGAAAATGGCTGAGACGCACCTAACGACCGCCCCGATACTGCCGGCACAAGTGTATGAGCAGGATTTCCAGGAAGCATTGGAGCGATTCGATCTTCAGCGAGCAACAGACATCATCTGGGAGAAGATCCAAGCTATGGACGGAAATATCCAGGAGACAGAGCCGTTCAAACTGGTTAAAACTGATCTAGAGCAAGCCAAAGCTATTATTAGCGACCTCGTGATCGATCTGTATAAAGTAAGTCAGATGCTTGCTCCGGTCATGCCGAGTACGTCAGCGGCAATTCAAGAGGCGGTCAAGACGAACACAAAGCCGGAAACACTTTTTCCTCGCCGAGAAGAGTAGAACCAGACATGACTCAACTGAACTACATCGATATTCATGCTCACTTTGATACCTACGAGCCTGAAGAGCGTCAGGCTGTGCTGGGGCGGATGCGCGAGCATGGCGTTCACGCGATTGCTGTCGGTACCGATGTGCAGAGCTCGCAAAGTGTTGTTCGGCTTGCCCGAGAAGAAGAAAGCGTGTCTGCCTGTGTTGGTGTTCATCCGGACGCAAGCAGAGACGCCGACCTGGATATGATCGCAGGTCTTGCCGGTGACCCGCAGGTGGTTGCGATAGGTGAGTGCGGGTTTGATTACTTTAGGCGCGAGGGGAGAGAGGGTGGAGGAAGTGATCGAGATGATCTGAAGCCGGTTCAGCAAGCGGTGTTTGAGCGGCAGGTGGAGCTTGCGGTGCAGTATCAGAAACCGCTCATGCTTCATGTGCGCCCGGCGAAGGATTCTATGGATGCCTACGAAGACACACTTGAGCTCCTCGAGAGCTATGCACAAGAACATGGCGAGGCTCTGGGCGGTAACGCGCACTTTTTTGCCGGCACAGTTGAACATGCGCGGCGGTTTCTTGAGATCGGCTTTACGCTTTCGTTTACCGGAGTTATTACGTTCACAAATGATTACGACGAGGTGATTCGATACATTCCCTCGGATATGCTACACGCGGAGACCGATTCGCCGTTTGTTGCGCCTGTTCCGTATCGTGGCAAGCAGAACGAGCCGAGCTATGTACAACACGTTGTTGAGCGGCTAGCCCGGATACGCGACGAGGACCCGCAGGTGTTGGGAAAAGCGCTTGTGGACAACGCACGGCGACTTTTTGGAGTATAGTAAATAAGAGGCGATGAGGTTATTTTATGAATAATTATTTTTATGCAACAAGATCTTGAACAAAATACTGTGTCCGGATCATCGGAAGGTTTTGACACAACACCTGCATACGGACAACAGGAGACTCTTGTTTCCGGAGCAGGCCCTGTAAATGAGCAAACAAAATTACCAAGCATCGGCACTCACTTGAAGGAAGCGTACGCAATGGTGGTAGATCGCGCCGGCGTGCTTAGCGTAGCTTATATAGCTTTGTTTATTGTTAATATCCTTACACTCTACATAGCTGCGAAAGTAGTGTTCCTTTTAGCGTTTAATTCTGGTGGTTTCGAAATGATCCTGCCATTAATGGCGTTGGTCGGTATTGGGTGTGTGGCCTATGGGGTTTGGACGGTTATTATAGTAATGATCGTGGATTCACTACTTACTCCGCACGAAAACTCAACTGTAGGACGTCACATTTACCGTGCTGTTGCGTTGTTTGTCCCGGCTCTTTGGATTGTTATTCTCGTCGGATTGGCCACGACCGGTGGATTTGTTTTACTGGTCATCCCCGGAATCCTTCTTAGTTTGTGGTTCTCTCTAGTTATTCCAGTTATGATTGCTGATAGATATCGCGGATGGGATGCGCTGTGTGCCAGTCGAGAACTTGTACGTAACTACACAGGGGAAGTATTTATTCGATATCTCGTTGTTGGTATCCTTCTTGCCGTCATTGGGGGAATAGCTGGCTTGATCCTTGACCTGGTCGTATCAGCTGTTTTGCCATCGTACGGGCTAATGGAATTGATCGTTAGCCAAATTATTCCTATATTGATCAATACTGTTCTTTGGATATATATTGTGGCGTTTGGCGTTCGATTATATCAGTATTTGAAGGAGCGAAAAGGGGTAGTTGATCCGTCAAATCCAAAACGCGGTTGGTATATGGCCGCTGCCGTACTCGGCCTTTTGGTTATTTTAGGGTATACCGCTATGATCGGTAGTGTTCTATTGTAACTGGTGCTGGACTAAGATAATCTGAGATTCGAAGTTTGGTAGCAGGAATGATGAATAGAATAAGCAGGTGCGGGTGAATCGGCAATAATCACTTGCGCCTGCTATGTCGGTGTGATAGGCTAGATTTCATTAAGAAAAGAAGATAGCCAGTAAAAAAGAAGCCCCATATGGCAGAAAACGACACACAAGCACTTCAAGAGAACGGATCTGAGATCATCGCGCGCGAATACGAATGCGCGTATTTACTCATGCCAACGATCGCTGAGGAGAAGGTTGCTGGCGAGGTTGAGGCGATCCGATCTGTGATCGAAAAGAACAGCGCCGGTATTGTCCAGGAAAAAGAGCCTGAGAAAATGCCACTGGCCTACGAGATGACGATCAAGCGAGAAGGAAAGAAAGATCGTTTCTTGGAAGCGTATTTCGGTTGGATGACCTTCACGGCTTCAAGCGAGGCGATCGCCGTGATGAACGAAGAGCTTGCCCGTAACAGTTCACTGATCAGATTCATGATCATTCTTGCCGCTGCTGAGCAGGGTGTCGACGATGTTGATGAGTCACTGGTCTCGCCGCAAAGCGAGGAAGATCAGGTCAAACTCGATGATGACGCCTCTTCGGAAGATATCGACAAAAGCATCGATGCACTTGTTGACGAGGAAGAAACTGTGACGGCATCGTAATTACCACCTCAACTCTTAGTCTATGTACCTTAATAAAGCGATCATCATTGGTAACCTTACTCAAGATCCTGAACTAAAATCACTTCCATCAGGTGTTCAGGTCTCGAACTTTTCACTTGCAACAAACCGTGTGTACAATGACAAAGACGGCAACAAGCAGGAGAGCTCTGAATTCCACAATATTGTGGTCTTTGGAAGGCAGGCGGAAACAAGCGCGCAGTATCTGAAGAAAGGCCAGCAGGCGCTTGTCGAAGGACGGTTGCAGACGAGAAGCTGGGAAGATCAAAACGGAGTAAAGAAGTACCGAACCGAGATCATTGCCGACCGGGTACAGTTCGGGCAGAAGGCCGGTGACGCACCTGCGGGAGGCCAAGGAGGCGGACAAAAGCAAGCTGCTAACACCGGCAGTCAACAGCAGGATCAGCAAGGACAAGATATTAACTATCCGGACGAAGAGATCAATCCTGACGATATCCCGTTTTAGAAAAATAAGGAGTGAAGCGACTATATTTTTCTACCCGGTTAAATAATCGAGACCAGTGGTCTCGATTCCGGTCGACCTGTCGGCCGGATTTAACCGGGTGACTTAAGCGAGTAATTCGTTTCACTCATAACACGTTAAGCCATGAATTCAAACATCAATCTTACATCACTCGACTATAAGCACACAGAAACACTGAAGAAGTTTCTGGATGATCACGGTCGTATTCTACCGCGTCGTAAAACCGGCGTGACTGCAAAGAACCAGCGTCGAGTAGCAAACGCTATCAAGCGCGCTCGATTCATGGGGCTTCTGCCTTACATTCTTCGATAGTCGTTTGGTGGGTGCTTCGGGTATGAATTACTGGCCAATATATTTACCGTCGTTGTCTTTTTCAGAAAAAGTAAAAAACATACTTGTGTGTTTTTTGATCATGGCCTTGGGTTTAGGATTGTTTAAATTTGCTCCGATCTCATTGTGGGGGAGCGGTATCCAGTTTGACGCATCGTTTCATGTTGTCGCAACGATATTTGGTCTGTACGTAATTTGGTATTTTATCGAAAGAAATAAACGATGGCGGGTACCGTTCTTTATTGTGGCAACCGGTTTGGTGACGGTTATTTCAATCCAGCGGATCTTTGCTGAGGCTCATAACGAGATCGGCATACTTATCGCTCTTGCGCTCTCTGCGGTAGCGATCATTCTGTCGCGTCCGGAATATTTTCTTAAGCGCCTGAGGTTTTAGTGAGGTTCTAGATCTGTCGACACGTAGACATGGTAGCTAAATAAAACACCATCCGCCGGGTGGTGTTTTATTTTTTGGAAACTCGCTCTACGTAGACACCTTTTTCTGTGTTCACGCGGATCACGTCTCCGGCTTCAATGAACATCGGTACTTCTATTTCAGCACCGGAGGAGAGGGTAATACGTTTGTTGCCTCCTTGTGCGGTGTTGCCCTTGATATTTGGCGGGGCATCAGTAACCTCAAGTTCGACTTTAACCGGCAAGGTAATGCCGATGTATGCATCCTGGTGGCGAATACCGCTTACCTCCATTCCTTCAATGAGGTAGATAGCTTGTTTACCGATAACCTCTTCAGAGATAGAGAAACGATCACTTTTATCTTCTTTAGAATGAAAAATGTAGTCACCTCGCTTTTCGTAAATAAAAATGATCGGCTGAGTATCAATGGAAGCCTTCTCAACTTTGTCAGATTGCTGAAATGTGCGCTCCATAACATTTCCTGTTATAAGGTTGCGAAGCTTGGTCTGATTGACCGCTTTTCGTTGCTGTTT
Source organism: Candidatus Paceibacterota bacterium (assembly GCA_040905715.1). Taxonomy (NCBI): domain Bacteria; kingdom Bacillati; phylum Minisyncoccota; species Minisyncoccota bacterium. The sequence goes on from JBBDRA010000003.1 coordinate 51,291, forward strand.
GCGGAAAATGTGAGAATCGAGTACTTCGTAGGGTTGGCCGTCGAGCTCAATATAGGTTCGGTTTGTGATGTCGCTGTAGCTAAGCATGGGCGAGAGTATAGCATATATCCATCCGTTTTGGATGGATGGTCGTCTTGTATCTTAAATCGTATCTACCTATAACAACAAATAGCGTAACTAATTCTTCATCAGTCCGGCGGATCTTTTTTACGAGACATGGCCTTTTCTGTGCGCAAGTATGCTACTCAGGCTTCCGCTTGTAGGTTTTCGCGGATCTGTTTGAGGAGTTCAGTTCTGATCTTCTTGCTTTCTTTCTGTTGGAGAAGTTGGCGAGTGGCGTCGTATCCGCGACCAAGTTTCTCCTCGCCGTAGTAGTAGACGCTTCCTTTCTTGGTCACGAGCCCAAACCGCTCGCCAAGGGCGATAAGTTCGCCTTCTTTGGAGATACCTTCGTTATACATCAGATCGAATTCGGTCTGTTTGAACGGTGCAGCAACCTTGTTTTTCACCACCTTTACACGTACCCGTCCGCCCATGACAGCATCACCTTTCTTGATCTGGGCAATACGGCGCACGTCAAGGCGAACCGACGTGTAGAACTTGAGCGCTCGACCACCCGGAGTCGTCTCGGGAGAGTTACTTACCAGACAGTCATCTATAAAGTAGTTGTGGTTGTTAGCAACAGAAATATCAAATCGCTGTTTACTGATCCGCTGACCGTCTCGATAGGGAACGCGGGTTCCTATCTTCTGTACTCGCATTGGTCTCAATACCTCGGTTTGGTTTGTCTGAGTCGGCAGTTGGTGAAACTGTCCGCGGTAGGAAGCAGGGAGTTTGTACTCCATTGACGAGGGTACGAACGGAGCGATCAGCTCAAATAGTTTGTCCGACTCTGCTACTGAAAATGAGAGCACGTCGTACTCGCCACACGCTCGCCATGTAGGTGTTATACCGAAACGCGCAAATATGCGGTCGATACGTTCACGACTTTTTGTGTCATTGGAAAATCCGTTTACATATAACGCGGCGCGTGGGCGACGGGTGTAGGTTTTACCCTTCCAGTATGTTTTGCCGGTCTGAAGTGATCCGTCGCCACAGTACCACAACGCGATCGCTCGGGGCGTGATCGTCTCAACGATCGATTCCGGTACTATCTTTTTCTTTTCAACGTAGAATAGGGAATGAAGGTCACCGATACGCAAAAGCGCTTGTGTTTCCATTGTCGCGGTACCGCGCGAGGTTTGCGTAGTAACATTACGTGTTAGGTCACCGAGCTCTTCAGCTAACCAGGATACATATCCGCTTTGAGAGGCGGCGTGTTCTTCTCTAAAGTACGCCGTTTGCTCACCTTGTTTCTTGATATTTCCGTCACCAAGTAGGGAGCCGATGATTATCTGCTCTTGTTCATGGCTCATCTCGGTATTTGATATGCGGACAGAGATTTCATCGCCTTCCTTAATATCTTTTGCCTTTCTCCAGCCATGCGGCGTGTAAACCTTGTGGTCAGGAGTACACGAGAACCCGCGCCGTCCGTTCCCTGTGTGGTTTTGTACAAAAAACTGGAGAAATGAGTCTGTTTCTCCGTTAATGTGCCAGTCAAGCACCGGTTGAGGTTCAATCTGCTTTGTCTCAAAGTTGTACGAGAGTACTTCTACCGGAAGTGTCTGGTTTACAATCTTTCCAATTTTCTCACGACTTCCGTCGGCGAGCATTACCTGGGAGTCGTACGAGAAACAGCCGAACATAACGCCGATCTTCTCACGGATCTGGTTAATAAATATGACCGTGGTGTTGCTTTTGGCGACGATAGCGGTCAGCTTACGGAGTGCTTGGGACATCAGGCGTGCCTGCTTGCCCACCTGGGCGTCACCCATCTCACCCTCGATTTCGTCTCGGGGAGTAAGAGCGGCAACTGAGTCAACGACGATAATGTCTACTTTGCCGGATCGAACAAGGCTTTCGGTTATCTCCAGTGCCTGCTCCCCGTTGTCCGGCTGAGAGATCAAGAGGTCATTGATATTCACTCCAAGTTTCTTGGTGTACTCCGGGTCCATGGCGTGCTCGGCATCAATGAATGCTGCGATCCCTCCTTGCTTTTGTGCTCCGGCAACTGCGTGGAGAGCAAGCGTGGTCTTTCCGGAAGATTCCGGTCCGTATATCTCGATAACACGCCCGCGGGGAAATCCTCCAACACCAAGAGCGTAGTCAAGACCCACCGAACCGCTTGGGATAGCATCAATATCTACCTTAGGTCTCTCCCCAAGTTTTGTAATGGATTCTTCTCCGAACTTTGTCTGGATCTCGCGAAGAGTGTCGTCAATACTTGTACTTGCGTCATCTTTCTTTTGCAAGGTCTTTGCGGTTTTCTGTTTCTTGGCCATATACGCTGAGTCTCGTTTTGAGATGATTAGGATTCGTTTCCGGCCTCAGGATCTTGTGGCTCTTCTTGACTTAGTGGATCAGAATCGGACTGAGCAAGAGGAGTATGAACGATCTCAACCGTATCTGTGGTTGTGCGTCCGAATCGGTCGGTCGCTTCGATCGTGATCACGTTGTATCCCTGGGCAAGAACAACCGGTTCTTCAAATTGTCCTTCTTCGTTAATATAAATTGTTCGGTCGTTGAGGCTGATGGCGGAGATGTTCGAAGTGATGCCTTCAACGTTAACTAATGTGGTGCGCACGGTAGCGCCGTTTTGTGGGTGCTGAATTGACACGTTTGGACCGCTGATCAGGTCGCGCGCCTGGAACAAGCCGTAGCCCACCAGGAGGCAGACGATCATGGTGCCGATGGTAAAGTGAAGTATTCGCTGTCCTTTAATGGTCATAGTGTTTGCATGCCCTCCTGACCCCTTTGTGGGGGAAATTCGCGGTCGTGCGGGTCCTTCTGTAAGGACAGGAGTGTAAACCTCCACTGCCGTACAACCTCGGATATGACCACAGTATACCACGCACAATGTCTTATACTACTGTGGATTTTGTCCGTTATCCCCAGGGGCGGACGGGTAGGTTCCATCATCGGTGAAACTGTTGTGACCGCCGAAATTACCGGCTTCCTCGTTCACAAGAACACGTCGCGGTTTTGATCCCTCTCCTTCACTAACAACCCCGCGCTCTTCAAGCATGTCCATAAGACGAGCCGCTCTCGCGTAGCCCACTTTAAGCTTACGCTGAATGAGTGAGGTTGATGCCTTGTTCATTTCTATAACAAGCTCTCGCGCTTCTTCAAAGAGTTCGTCCTCGTCGTCACCGTCTTCGTCAAAGGATACATCGGTAACACTGCCGGCTGATTCACCGGTGAAGTCGATCTGCTCAGGCAACTCGTTGCTGTACTGGTCGGCAAGGTACGTAACAACTTTCTTCACCTCATCTTCGGTAATGAAGGCGGACTGAATACGGCTTGGTTGTGACATCTCACCTGATAGGTACAACATGTCACCGGCACCCAACAGCTTCTCGGCGCCACCGGCATCGAGAATGGTGCGGGAGTCTACCTGTGAGGCCACCTGAAGGGCAATACGTGCCGGAATGTTTGCTTTAATAAGACCGGTGATGACATTTACACTCGGGCGTTGAGTTGAGAGCACGAGGTGAATACCAACCGCGCGGGACATCTGCGCGAGTCGTACGATAGCCGATTCCATTTCTCGCGGGTACGCCTGCATAATATCGGCAAGCTCATCAACGATAACCACGATGTACGGCATGGTTTCAGGCAGCTCATCGTCTTCGCCGGCCTCGCCCTTCTTGTGCTTCGCGAGAGCCGGTTCCAGAACGTTCTTGTGATATGAACCGATGTCGCGAACTTTTTCTGTTTCCAGAATGTCGTATCGACGATCCATTTCTTTCTGTGCCCACTTGAGTGAGAGAATAGCTTTTTTAGGATCGGTGATCACCGGGGTAAGCAGGTGGGGGATGCTGTTGTAAAGTGTTAGCTCCACACGTTTTGGATCGACCATGATAAAGCGCATGAACTCCGGCGAGTTTCGGTACAGAAGCGAGGTGATCAGCGAATGAATGGTCACTGATTTACCGGAACCGGTTGCGCCGGCGATCAGCACGTGAGGCATCTTAGCTAGGTTGCCAAAGTGCGTCTCGCCGGTGATGCCTTTTCCAAGCGCCATCAATAGAGGCTTGTCAGGTTCAGAGAAAGCCTTTGAGCCAAGCAATGTGGCAAGACCGATCGTGGACTTGGTCGTGTTTGGTAGCTCGATACCTACTAAGGACTTGCCTGGAATTGGGGCTTCGATGCGGAGTGGGTGAGCCGCAAGCGCGAGCGAAAGGTCGTTCTGGAGCGCCACGATACGTGAGAGCTTTACTCCTTCTGCCGGCTTGAGTGCGTAGCGGGTTACAGTCGGCCCGACTGACACCTCGTCCATTTCAACCTGAACACCGAAGTTGTGAAGCGTTCGCTTTATAACATTTGCGTTTGCCTTGATGTCACCTACGCCCGGCTTTCCTCGATCTTTCTCAAGGAGTTTCAACGGAGGCGGCTTGTACTCGATCGAGAATGAGCTTGATGGTGTTAGATCCAGCTCACCGGTCGTCGAAAGGGTTCGATCTTCAGTGTCGCTATCTATTTCCGCGGGCGCAGCTGGTGGTTCGGGCGGTAGATCTGTCTCAAGCGTGGTACCCATCTCGTCGTCGGCCACATCGCTGTCCAGGTGGAACGTGCCAAGATCTTGACCCTCGTCGGCAAGCTCGTCATTGCTTCCGAACAAGCGCTGGGGAAGTGAAAGGACCGCCTCAAGAGAAATGAGGTGGTCGAATACGATCAAGAGCGCAATAAAAAGCGTCGCTCCTAAAATGATAACCGTGAGGTACAGCTCAAAAAGCGAGAGGAGTGGTGCGGTTATCGCTGCTCCGATCACACCACCGGGACTTTCGATCTTGCCGGCGAGCAATATCTGGATAAGACCTAATCCACCGATTATGAATAGGATACCTCCAAGTGCTTGCGAGATAGCAACCTTCTGCCGAAGTGCTTTGAGGAAGGATATTCCTAAAAGGATAAACAAAACCGGAAGCAAAAAGTAGCCGACACCCAGTAACATATCGAGAAGGGTAAATGCCTTCTCTCCCACTAAGCCTGCATTGCCAAAATAAGCCAGCACAAGGAAAGCGGTGATAACAAAAAACACGATCGCCACAACCGCCTGAATAGTCTCTTCGCGGATGTATTCGTATAGTCCGAGGGATTCCTCCTCTTCAAACTCCTCTTCCTCCGTATCCTTTTTCTTTGTTTTCTTTTGTGATTTCTTTGCCATAACTGAAGATTCTACCAATTTAGTATAACACCCGCAAAGGCGCAAAGGAATAAATGAAATATAGAACGGAATACAGAGAATACGGCAAGTAATAGTGAATAAAAGTAGAAGAAGGCCGGAAAAAGCTATCGCACTTGCAAAGCGCAGCAACAACCCCTTTTTGCTTCTTAAGTACCCAAATGAAAGGGTCGTGAGCCCTCAAAAGAGCCGATCTGTTGCAAAAGGACAGGTTTTATATACTATAAGACATGTCTTTTAAAACGCTCTGTATAGGACAATATGTTAAGGACAGTATTGACATTAAGAATTGTCTCTTATATAATCTCTAGACAAGGTAAAGGACATAATCGTGTCCATGACAGATAACTCAAAAAACCGCTACATACAAGAGACAAGCGAAAACACCGCCCTCACTAACACTCCTAGTGACAGCAGTTTTGTCTCTTTGTACAAAAAGACAGAAAAGATAGCTACGGCTATCTATCTCGTGACCGACCTCCTCGATCACGAGGAACCTTTACATTGGTCGCTTCGAGAGAATGTTACCTACCTACTCAATCTTTTGGTGTCCTTAAGAGATACTGTTGATACTCGTTCGAATACGAAGAACGCCTGCCGCAATAAACTTATTGATCTGATCACGCAGATCAATGTCGCCACATCGGCCGGACTTATCTCTCAGATGAACGGTTCGGTCCTTGTGCGTGAGCTGAATACGCTTGCCGATAGGATAGATCAGCTTTCAATTGATTCTGTCGGAGGACCTCATCTAGACGATGCGTTTTTCAAGTCGTCAGATTCGGAAAACGTAGCATCTGCGCCTGATCAAGGCCGCAGACATGCTTCTGTAAATAAGCCTGCTTTGAAGAGTGAACCGCTTAACGGTGGATCTGCTTTAGCCTCAAGCCAGGCGAGTAAACAGGGTGTGGATAATCCGCAAATACAGGGTGGTAATACTGACAGTGCTTCATCCGAAGTTACTCGTTCAAAAGGCACAAAACCGGCGGTTCAGGCCAAGAAGAACAAGCGTCAGCGCGCCATCCTTCACCTTATTAAGGAGAAGGGCGAGGTGAGCGTGAGAGACGTTGCTACAGTGATCGCTGACTGCAGTGAGAAAACACTTCAGCGTGAGCTCATGGCGTTGGTTGATGAGGGAGTTTTACAAAAGTCCGGGAAGCGGAGGTGGACACGGTATTCGTTCGCGTAGCGTCTGCCGGTAAGGGCGTAGTAGAGCGCTCTGCTACGCCCTAGTTCTTGCCCTGGGTCCTTGACTCACACGACGTTTCCTTTTAAAGTAGCCGCACGTTGAAATATGCAATAGAGCTTGTAACCAAACACTTCTTCTGCTGTTTAGTTTTGTGTTCTTCGAGACGTTGTCCGGTGTAAAGATCCGGTGTAAAAGTACAGACCGGACTACGGCTCATAAGAAGAAAAGTGATAAAGAGTAGAAGTGGTGCTTGGTTGTCCACACAATTATTTTGCTCACTAATCAATGTGGGGATATAATTTAAGAGAGGGGATAGGTAATAAGACCTGTGTGCCTGTTTCTCGTACGGAAACAGGCTTCGGTGATACCTCCCCTCTGAGGTGTAAGAGAATAGAAAGTAGACGATAGACAGAAGACGAGCAGTCTTGACAAGCTACTTCTTCTATTCTTTAGAAGATGAAGAAGCTCGCGACGTGTAATATCTGAACGAGTTTCTGAGTCTACACGACCAAGCACTGGAATTGTCAGATATAACGAACATTTTTCGTTCGTCCTGTCTGAAAATTATAGTGCGTATGTCCTTTGACAATTAAATACAGATTCGTGTCACGGTGCTCTTAGCACGGTGACCACTATCCAGTATGCCTAAGGCATACTCACTATAATCCAGAGCAATATACATATTGCCCTGCTGTGTCGCTTGTCGTATACCATTCATTTGTATACCAAGGACATGGAAAAGAAGGCTGTGAAGAGAAAAAGGAAGAGAAGAAAGTAAAAGTATAAGTGATGACTGTTCAACAGTTTCATCACTTTCAATTCAATCGATTGTATTGGAAGAGAAGAATGAAAGGAAGAACGAGGCGGCGGCTCAGAGCGTGCTGAAAAACTGCTTTCGAGTCGAGGGTTCCAATTTTGAGTCGAGGCGCGAGCTGGAGACCGAAAAATATTTTAGATATTTTAAGGTCGAAGCAAAGTGTCGCAGGCCAAAATTGAAATTCGTAGACCGGAATGAGTTTTTCCGGCACGCTCATCCTCTCGGTGCTCGGCTTCGCTCACTAAACACTTCATTGATCCGGCGACACTTTGGTGAGGTCAGATCAAAGAAGAATTGTTTAATAGCGATGCCGGGCGCCGAGGTGAGCGGCCCGACGATACACAATGCGTATCTACACTACTTTGTAGCATAGGTCGCATGGTGTCGTGCGCCAGGTCGGGAAACCGATAGGTGCGCTATTACAAGCATTGCTCCGTATGCTTCGTGCGCAAGTGCGGAGAATACAGTACGGAGGAATAGTGATTACAAAGTCTGCCCGTTACACACAGCTAATTAGTGAATAGTTAGTATTATCAACAAGACAGATAACGGGTAGCAACAAAATTAGTAGAAAATATGACTGCACAAGACACGATAAGAAGTAAAGCAATTGCTGGCTTTGTAGGCCTCGCAATGGCTATGACCTTTGCATTCGCTGGCGCCATGAGCGTAAGCGCGCAGAGTGACAGCGTTGCCGAACTACAAGCACAGATCGAAGCACTGCAAGAAGCGCTTGCAGCATTAACAGGAGGTAATGCATCTGCTGAATGTTCAGTAACTTTCAGCCAGAACCTTTCACAGGGTGACACTGGTTCAGAAGTTATGGCTCTTCAGCAGTTCCTTAACGCCAACGGCTACACTGTAGCTTCAGCTGGCGCAGCAGGATCAGCAGGTATGGAGACCAGCTACTTTGGTCCCGCAACCCACCAGGCTGTTGTAGCGTTCCAGAACGCTAACTCAGCTCAGGTACTTGCACCGGTTGGCCTTTCCATCGGAACAGGTTACTGGGGTCCATCTTCACGCTCACACGCAAACACAATGTGTGCAGCTGACTCAGGCTCTGACTCAGATGACTCTGACTCAGATGGCGACTCAACTTCTGGTGACCTCGAAGGTGGCGTTGGCGACATTGACGACGCTGACTTCATCTCAGGCATCAACAACGAAAGCGTTGGAGAAGGCGAGAGCGACGTAGAGGTTCTCGGTCTTGAGATCGAGGCTGACGACGGTTCAGACATTGAGATTATGGCTGTAACCATCGACTTCGACTACAACGGCACATCAAGCGACGACTTCGATGACTACGCTGAGGAGGTCTCAGTATGGTTCGAGGGAGAGAAGGTTGCTGAAGTTGACGCTGATGAGTTTGAGGACGATGACGACTACAACCGAACTGTCTCACTTGACCGCGGTGCGATCATTCGCGCAGGTGACACAGCTGACTTGACTGTAGCTGTCTCAGGACAGAACACCATCGACTCAGCTGATCTTAACGACAGCGACTGGGACGTATCGGTAGAGCAGGTTCGCATCCGTGATGCAGCCGGCGCTATCCTTACCGTTTCTCAGGGAGATATCGATGCAGCCAAGGAGCGCAGCTTCGACTTTGAGGACGAGGCAGCAGACGAGAGCATCGAGATCAAGTCTTCATCAAACGACCCTGACTCAGACGTCTTCCTCGTAGAGGACGACACCAATGAATCTGACTGGTTCGAGACATTCATCTTCCGACTAGAAGGTGAAGAGAATGACATCGAAGTTGATGAGATCGTTATTAACCTCGAAATCGGCTCAAAGGCATACAGTGCTGTTGTAAGCGACATGGCTCTTGAGATCGACGGCGAGGAGTTCAGCGATTTCGATGTATCAACGAGCTCAGCTAGCTCAACAAACGTTACCTTTGACATCGACGGTGACTTCACTATCGATGCTGATGACGACGTTGAGGTAGTTGTACTCATGGAGTTCCAGGGAACTAACAGCGGAGCTAACTACGCTGACGGTGAGACCATCCAGGTCAACACTGTATCTGTTGAAGGTGAAGGAAACGACGATGTTTCTGACACTGCAACTGTTACCGGTGACGAGCACACGCTCAGCACGTCAGGTGTTGTGATCTCTGGTGTTGACTCTGAGGGAAGTGTCAACGAGGCTGGCGACACAGCATTCATCTCATGGGAGTTCACCATCGGCGCTGAGGACGGTGACATTGACTTCAATGTTGCTGACAAGAACAACGTTGATGGAGACACTGACGATGTACGATTTGATGTCCTCGGTGGAGGAAACGCAACGTCATCGATCATTCTTCTCTCAGGAGACGCTACTTCTGATGGAAGTGGTTGGACTATCAACGAGGGTGACGAGGCAACATTCGGTCTCGACACTACTATCACAGGATCAGGTACACACCGTGTACGACTTGAGACAGTTGAAGGTGTAACCGTAGATGAACTATCTGGTTCACAAAACATCTAACTAACCTTAGTTAGAGGTAACAGCAAAGGATCACGGGTGTAACCCGTAGGACAGTCAAGCAGGTCTCAAACAGAGCCGTTGCAGGTCCGAAACAAAAACCCCGCCTCCCTTTTGGGACGGCGGGGTTTTTGTTATGTATTTTTTGCCAACCCCTGGGGTTGGCAAAAGTGGAAGGATGTGGATTGGACGACGTCTTTAGCTGATATACTAGAAGGTATGCTGAAGTATTTCGACAAAGCTTTTTTCCGATTTATGACCGGATTCCTCATCACGCTGGCTGCCAGCTTGGTGGTTTTGTATATAGCCGTAGATTCTTCTTCGAACCGACCTCCATCTCATACGGCAGATGTTCCTGATCAGAGTGAAGATAACAATGCGGGTCATAGAGAAGACCGCAATAAAAGTCGCAACGAAAGGTGATCATCATCATGGATTTTTGCCAACCCCAGGGGTTGGCAAAAATATTCTAATTCAACGTGTAAAGTAGTTGACGCGGGAGAGTTTGTGCGTATACTGACTCACATAAGGCCGTAGACAAGGGGCGAGGTGGTGCGCAGTGCGTACGCCGGTAAGTCCTCTCGAGGTCACTGAAACATGCGCCGGAGCATGTTTGGTGATGATCTACTTAACCGGCCCTTATAGGTCGATTTTTTATTAGCTGTGAGTGAAGCGAATAGCTAACCCAGTTAAATGATTTCAAATCAGGAGCATGCGTTTTATTACGTTTACGTCCTTTACTCAGTGAAAGATACTAATCTTTACGTTGGGTTTACTAGAGATTTGAAATCACGATTTGAGGATCATCAAAAAGGAATAGTCCCGTCTACAAGGGATCGTGCGCCTCTAAAGTTAATATACTACGAAGCGTACGTTTCAAAATCAGATGCGGTTCACAGGGAAAAGTATCTGAAGACATATCACGGACGTTTTTTCCTTAAGAAAAGACTTAAATCGTATTTAACCGGGTAGGTTTAACTTCACTACGTTACGTTAAACCTATGCCTTTAACCCGAACGCAAAAAGAAAAAGAAGTAGAAAGTCTCGCCGGTGCGGTAAAGAGCTCCGCCTCAACAGTGTTCGTGAACTTTCACGGCCTCACTGTTGATCAGGCAAGCGAGCTTCGAAGCGCGCTTCGTGAGAACGACGTGTCCTACAAGGTTGTTAAAAAGAGTTTGACGAACATTGCTCTTGATAACAGTAAGATCGCCGGGAAGAAGCCTGTACTCGAAGGAGAGCTTGCTATTGCCTACAGCGACGACTACCTTGAGCCGGCTCGCGGAGTGTACGAATTTCAAAAGAAGTTCGAAGGACACCTCTCGATCATCGGAGGTATCTATGATGGCGAGTATCAAAGCCAAGCTCAGATGCTTGATATCGCGCTTATCCCGCCAAAGGACGTCTTGCGTGGTATGTTCGTGAACATCATCAACTCACCGATCCAGGGATTTGTTGGTGCGCTCGGTCAGATCGCAGAACAGAAAGAAGCACAAGCTTAATAGTATTTACCCATAGGCTATACGTTTATTTTTAAACGATACCTTACAATCAATAACTTAATCATATGGCAGAAGAAGACAAAAAAGACGAACAGCAGGCACCTGCTGAGGAAGTAAAGGAAGAGAAAGTCGAAGAAGCACCTGCTGAAGAAGCAAAGGAAGAGGCTCCGGCAGAGGAGAAGAAAGAGGAGGAAACTGAAGAAGCAGGCGAGGATGTAGAGGTTCCGGAGAAGTTCCAAGACCTCGTTACCCAGATCGAGAACATGTCAGTTCTTGACCTTAACGAGTTAGTGAAACTCCTTGAGAAGAAGTTCGGTGTTTCAGCAGTCGCTGCCGCCGCTCCTGCAGCCGCAGCCGGCGAGGAGGCCGAGGAGAAGAGCAGCTTCACCGTTGAGCTTACTGACGCAGGGTCTCAGAAGATCGGTGTTATTAAGGCAGTTAAGAACGCCCTAGGTCTTGGTTTGAAAGAGGCGAAAGATCTTGTGGATGGCGTGCCGGCAAAATTGAAGGACGATATGCCAAAGGAAGAAGCAGAAGCACTAAAATCAGCCATTGAAGAGGCTGGAGGTTCTGTAGAACTTAAGTAAGTTATTGAAGAGCCATCCTTCGGATGGTCGGCCGAAGGCCGAAGGAAGCAGGTGGAAGTGTGGAGCTGAAATAAGTATAGAGATCATAGCTGTACTGAAATACAATAAACCGCCCGGCTTTGCCGGGCGGTTTTTGTGTCCGGCTTCCCGGATCTTCATTGTTTCAACCTAAACAATGGTTTATACTACGATTACCATGGACGTACTGGACCGACTATTTGGAAGTCACGCGCAAGTTAAGATAATGCGCCTATTTTTATTTCACCCTGGGGAGATCTACGAACCCAAGGATGTTGTTCGGTTGGCTCGCGTGGACAGTAAGGTGGTGCGACGTGAGCTTGAGAACCTCTCTAAGGCAGGTCTTGTTCAGAAAAAGTCTGCTTCGAAAGAAACCAAGGTTCTTAATAAGAACGGCAAGCCCAAGAAAAAGAAGGTTTCCGGATGGATGCTGAACGCAGATTTTCCCTACCTCAAGCCGCTTCAGAATATCCTGGTCAATGTGCGTCCGCTTTCATCGGGTGAACTCGCCAAGCGCTTTCACGGCGCAGGGACCATAAAGTTCCTGGTAGTCTCGGGTGTCTTTCTCCAGCAATGGGAAAGCCGAGTTGATCTGTTGGTAGTAGGCGACAAGTTGAGCGAAGCTCGCGTTCATAATGTAGTGAAAGTGCTGGAATCCGAAGTGGGTCGTGAGCTTTCGTACGCTTCTTTTTCAACTCAAGACTTCCTGTACCGCCTAGACGTATACGATAAGCTTATTCGTGACATTCTCGATTACCCTCATGAGAGGATCGTAGACAAATTGCAGATCCAGTAGCTGATTCAAAGCTGCCTGTCTCTATGAATAATGTGTCGTCAGTTGTTTGTGTCTGATAGGACCGATCTAAACACTGAATCTCGTCTTTTTATCCGTGTAACAGCTGGTAAGTGATACTTTTTACTGTCTGAGACATTTGGCTAAAAGAAACTAAGATAGTGACAAAATAGAAGTCGGACAAAAACTGGTGATGTGGGTTGACACAGCATCAAAGCTGTATATAATAGCAAGACAAACTTATGGCAATAGGAACTTGTTTGTATACTTGTTTGAGTACGTAGAGCGGATGGCACCAAACTCCTCACGGAGAACCTAGACGGTGTACCGCTTCACAGGCGGTTTTTCTTTTGTTAACGTAGGTTGTGCGTCAGAAAAGAAAACCGCATCAGCTGCTAAAAATAGTAGGAAGACAGTAAAATATTCTTGCTCCTCACATGGGTCGCTTACGCTTGAGTGGTTGTATGACTTCTCCCGTTCGTACGTGCGAGCCAGGTGAGAGGCCGGAATAGGGCCTGTCCTTTGACAACTAAATAGTTCTAGCAATGACATGAGCCTCATTGTTAGAACGAGGTAACAAACAGCAAATGAAATGTTGATACATTGATTGTATGTATCAGAGCAAAACATTGGTTAATGAATTTCCTAATAGGAAATTAAAGGGCGTATGGTGGATGCCTTGACTTCAAGAGGCGATGAAGGACGTGGTACGGCTGCGATAAGCTTCGGTGAGGTGCCTAACAACCTATGAACCGAAGATCTCCGAATGGGGAAACCCAATTCCGTTTAAGCGGGATTACCCTGTCGTTGAAGAACGGCAGGGAGTACACCCGGGGAAGTGAAACATCTCAGTACCCGGAGGAATATAGACAAATATGCATTCCCTTAGTAGTGGCGAGCGAAACGGGAGGAGCCTAAACCACTGTGCTTGCACAGTGGGGTTGCAGGGTAGAAGTGCGGGGAATCCCGGATTTATTATTATTGTTAGCAGAATCAGCTGGGAAGCTGAACCCAAGGGGGTAATAGTCCCGTACGCGAAAACAATAATGTATTTCTGACTTCTATTCCTAAGTAGTTCAGGACACGAAAAGCCTGAGTGAATCTGCCAGAACTAACTGGTAAGGCTAAATACTCTTGAAGATCGATAGTGAACAAGTACCGTGAGGGAAAGGTGAAAAGAACCCCGATAAGGGGAGTGAAATAGATCCTGAAACCATACGCCTACAAGGAGTCGGAGCGGGCGCTTGCGTCCGTCACGGCGTGCCTATTGAAGAATGAGCCAACGAGTTGATATATGCGGCTTGGGTAAGCTCTGAGAGGAGCGCACCCGTAGGGAAACCGAGTGTGAATAGCGCGTATGCTCCACAATGTGGGGTCGTCGTATGTATCAGACCCGAAACCAGGCGATCTTGCCATGGGCAGGGTGAACTCCGGCGAAAGCCGGAGGGAGGCCCGAACCGAATGGCCGTGCAAAACCATCGGATGACCTGTGGTAAGCAGTGAAAAGCTAATCGAGCTTGGTAATAGCTGGTTCTCTCCGAAACAGCTTTAGGGTTGGCGTCCGGATTACCCGCTTGGGGTAGAGCTACTGGATGGTCTAAATAGGGGCTACGCCTCATTAGACCAATCAAACTCCGAATACAAGCGGTCAACTTCCGGGCAGTTAGACCATGGGCGCTAAGGTCCATTGGTCAAAAGGGAAACAGCCCAGACCTCCAGTTAAGGTCCCTAAATCTATGCTAAGTGCACTTAAGGTGGTGGAATTTCTCAGACACTGAGGAGGTTGGCTTAGAAGCAGCCATCCTTTAAAGAGTGCGTAACAGCTCACTCATTTAGAGATTCTGCGCCGAAGATAATCGGGGCTAAGCATAGTACCGAAACTGAGGATGTTTACGATCTCCGGATCGTAAGCGTGGTAGGAGAGTATTTCACGCTGCGATGAAGCTGAAGGGGTGACCCACAGTGGAGCGCGTGGAAGTAAGAATGTTGGCACAAGTAACCGCAAGGCAGGTGAGATCCCTGCCCGCCGAAAGACTAAGGATTCCTTGGCGATGGTGATCAGCCAAGGGTTAGTCGGGGCCTAAGGCAATCCCGAACGGGGGAGCCGATGGAGACTATGGTTAATATTCCATGACCCCCATATAGTCCGATTGGAGTGACGGAGCGCTGTACTTCTCGCATATTAGCGGATTTATGTCCTTTCTGTGAGGCCGCTCTCTAGGTAAATCCGGAGAGCATAAGCCGAGCAGCGAGGCGAATCCGTCGTACGCGACGGAGAAGGAGGAGGAGCGCGCTTCCAGGAAAAGCTTCTCAGGATAACTATATGGGGCCCGTACCAAAACCGACACAGGTAGTCAGGTCGAGTAGACCAAGGCGAACGAGTGAAATGTCCCTAAGGAACTCGGCAAAACAGCGGCCGTACCTTCGGTATAAGGCCTGCCTTCACTGCTTCGGTAGTGAAGGCCGCAGCTAAAGATTCCCTGGCAACTGTTTACCAAAAACATAGCTCCCTGCGAACTCGATAAGAGGATGTATAGGGAGTGACGCCTGACCAATGCCAGAAGGTTAAACATGGGCTGTACACGCGTTTACGTGTGTGCCGACTTTTGTATGCCCTGGTGAATGTCGGCCGTAACTATAAACCTGACCGTTGTAGTTACGTAAATAAACTTTGCTATATGCGGGAAAACCCGGATGCATCTTGACGGTACTCGCTTCTTGTCGAAGAAGCAGTAACAAGCCGTCAAGTGAGCTTCGCATGAGCGCCGGACGATCCGCAGGAAAGACTTCCGCAAGTCACATCTATGGAAGGATATAAGGTGCAATCAGTAAAACCAGAGCATGGATATTACATAGCCGGCTTTACTGACGGAGAAGGAAGCTTCAACGTTTCGATAAAAAAGAGAAAAGATTATCGAAATACGTGGAAATTAACAGCTTCCTTTAACATTTCTCAACGAGATCGTGTAATACTCAGCTTCATTAAGAAGCAGTTACAATGCGGAACGCTCCGCACACGGAAGGATGGGGTGGTGTACTACGAAGTAACTAACCCAACTTCCTTGTACGAGAATGTTATCCCATTCTTTACACGATTTCGGTTTCTGTCTGCTAAGAAAAAGCGAAATTTCTCGTTATTTTGTCAGATAGTAGAGAAGATGTACCGAAAAGAACATCTCTCAGAGGAAGGATTTCAAGAAATTCTTCAACTGAGGGAAAAACTCAACAAGGGTATTGGAAGGAAGAGAAAGTACGATATTACAAGTTGTAGTTAATGCGGAAGAATCCTCAGAGACTATACGCAAAGTACCACTGAAACAATGATTGGAAGCCGACTGTTTCAGGGTAATGATATAGTCCGATCCTTATGGCGACATAAGGTCTGAGCGTCAATCTGACGCTTGGTAGAAAACAGAGACGAACGGTCCTAAGGTAGCGAAATTCCTTGTCTGGTAAGTTCAGACGCGCACGAATGGCGTAATGACTGGGGAACTGTCTCAGGGGCATGCTCGGTGAAAATACAATACCAGTGAAGATGCTGGTTACCTGCAGCAGGACAAAAAGACCCCAGAAGCTTTACTGTAGTTTGATATTGGATGTACAGTTTCTCTGCGAAGTATAGGTGGGAGACTTTGAAGCGTTGGTTTCGGCTAGCGTGGAGTCGTCAGTGGGATACCACCCTTAGAACCTGTATATTCTAACCCGGTGAGAAAAACTCATCAGGGACAGTATCTTGCGGGCAGTTTGAGTGGGGCGCTCTCCTCCCAAAAAGTAACGGAGGAGCCTATAAGGTCGGCTAGGCGCGAATGGAAACCGTGCCGATAGTGTAATGGCACAAGCCGGCTTAACTGTAAGACGTACATGTCGAGCAGATGCGAAAGCAGAGCATAGTGGTCCGACGGTTCGTCTTAGAGACGGCCGGAGCTTAACGGATAAAAGCTACTCTGGGGATAACAGGCTGGTACCGCCTAAGAGTTCATATCGACGGCGGTGTTCGGCACCTCGATGTCGGCTCGACTTATCCTGGCGCTGGAGAAGGTGCCAAGGGTTCGGCTGTTCGCCGATTAAAAAGTCACGCGAGCTGGGTTCAGACCGACGTAAGTCAGGTTGGTCTTCTATCCGCTGCAGGCGTAGATTCTTGAAGAGATTCGCTCCTAGTACGAGAGGGCCGGAGTGAACTGACCTCTGGTGTATCAGCTGTCACGCCAGTGGCACTGCTGAGTAGCTATGTCGGGAATGGATAACCGCTGAAAGCATCTAAGCGGGAAGCCAACTCTAAGATTAGGAATCATAGATCCCTGGGAGATGACCAGGTTGATAGGCACTAGGTGTGCGCACAGTAATGTGCTTAGCCGAGGTGTACTAATTCATCATATCCTATTAGGAAATTTGGATGCCAGCGTCCGCACCACACAGGTGTGGCGCGGGCGAAAAGTGTTTTGCTCTGTTAGATGGAATGAATGCGTTTGTTTCATTGTTAGTTTGTAATATTGAGTTGTGTGTATTGGGTGTATACGGGATGTAGCCGGTCGTGCTTTCTTAGTAGTGGCGAGCGAACAGAATGTGAGTGAGGGTACGCCTTCGCCGGCTCGACCATAGCGCTCCGTCATGGACGGAGAGTGGGGGAAGGACCCATCATCCCGATTTCTGAAATTAGCGCCAGTTCTTTTCACGCACCACTAACGTGGTGCCTAATATACACAGCTCAATAATACGATCAAAAAGTAACGCGAATTGAGTATTGTATGCTGGTGCTTTGGCGAGAGGGGTACACCTGTTCCCATCCCGAACACAGCAGTTAAGCCTTTCAGCACCGATGATAGTCTTTCAAGGCGAAAGTAGGTCGGCGCCAGCATAGAGTACTTAATTTTCTTTTCAGATATAATTTCGGAATATATTTAGACGGTAGCGAAAGTAAGCAAAGCTTGCTTTGACTGCATTCGGACGAAATGTGAATGCTTCGCATTCCCGTTTCGCTCCTCATTTGTCAAAGTAGGTCGGCGCCAGCACTACAAGAGCACTTCTTGTTTTCTAATTCACAGCAAAGCTGTTCACAAGAAAACAAAGTCGCACTACCAGAGCACTTCTTTATCCCTAATTCACTATCGTTCATAAGGGCTAAATGTCGCATAGAGTACTCAATTTTCTCCATAAACAATCTCCTTCAAGGAGGTTGTTTTTGTTTATAAACACCCGGTATCAACAGTAACGAGTGTTTATTTGATATACTACGTAAATATATGGAAAAAAATGTAGACCAGAGCTCCGCGCCAGTTGAAAAACAAGAAGAGATCTCTGAAAAGCAAACCGGTATTGACTGGGCCACAAAACGAAAGATAACCGTTTTGAGTATGATCGCGGGGGTTTTGTTTGTCGTGACCGCGTTGGCCATGTTTTTCTTGTTTTACGAGGAGTCAGCGCCGGTTTCTGAGGATCTTCCATCCGGCACAGTTTCTGATCCGATCGTGCTGTGGGAGCGTGCGTTTCCGGCGCGTGAAGGAAGTTATAGCCTTGTCGCTTACATTGAGAATCCTAATACAGCAACCCGGGTATCATCAGCGCCATATGAGTTCAGTGTGTATGATCGAGATAACGTGCTTCTTGAAACAATTCAAGGAGCAACAGTTGTTCCACCTGATCAGTTTTTTGCGGTTTTCGAGGGACCTGTTAGTTTTGATCGGGAGCCCGCTCGTGTAACGTTCAGATTTGCTGATGAGCTGCCGTGGAGATCCGTTCAAGATCATGAAAAAAATCTGATCAGTGTATCTAATAGAGTGTTCTCCTCACTGGAAACTCGTCCACGGGTACAGGCTGATTTTACGAACACGTCGATCTTGCCAATAAAGAACATCGAAGCGGTCACGATCGTTTATGACAGTAATAATGTTGCCATTGGCGCGTCGCGCACCGTTATAAGTGAGCTGAAAAAAGGAGAAACTACAAACAAAACATTTACCTGGCCGAGACCGTTTGACGCGGGGACCCGCATTTGCCAGCAACCGGCTGATACCATGCTGGTGATCGACCGTTCAGGTAGTATGCAGTTCGACAGCGAAGATCCGCCGCAACCTCTAACTGATGTTAAAGAGGCGGCCAAGTCGTTTCTGGATATGCTTTCGGATACGGATAAGGCCGGCATGGTGTCGTTTGCGACCGAGGCGAGTGATCCGGTCGATCAGCAGCTGACCTCAAGCCTTGATACGGTTAAACAAGCGATCGACTCGATCTCGATCGGTACACCACACCTCGATGAGCACACGAATATAGCAGACGGTATTCGTCGCTCGCTGGATGAGATGCGCTCATCTCGTCGTTCACCGGAAACGTCTGGCGTGATCGTGTTGCTTAGTGACGGTGTTGCGACAAGACCGCTTCCTCCTGAAGACAGTGACTTGAGTCGGCAGGAGTATCCGAAACAGCAAGCACTCGACGCAGCAGAAGTGGCTGCCGAAGAAAATATAGAACTATACGTAATCGGGCTTGGTGAAGGAGCAAGTGGTGATTTTTTGAGGGAGCTTGCTCCTTCATCGGATAATCATTTCTTTGCCCCTACCACAGATGATCTTGATGGCATCTACCAGGAAGTTGCGACAAGTGTGTGTGAGCAGGACCGTGCTGTTGTGCGGATTCTCACAAAAATACTCGAATAAGGTTTTGTTGAAAGGTGTGCAGGTAGATCTTTTAAGATCGAAAGCTTTTAGGATGGGTGTTTTGCCAGTATGATATGATGTCGCTACATGTTAGGGTATCTTACTGCGTTTTCACGACGAGCGATCGACACAGCCTGGTCGTTTGACTGGATATTGTTCGGCGCTGCTTTGGCGATATCTCTTGCCGGACTTATCACAATGAATTCGTTTACCGGCGAGGATAGGTTTTTTGAAAAACAGATCGTATGGATCGGCGTATCACTCGGAGCCTGTTTTCTGGTTAGTATGATCGATCTTCGATTTCTTCGAAGGACCGGGGTCGTTGTAGCGTTGTATGTGCTCACAGTTGCATCACTTGCGCTTCTCTTTGTTGTAGGAAGCACGTTTCAAGGTGCGGAAAGTTGGTTTTCGATCGGCGGGTTTTCGTTTCAGCCGGTTGAGCCGGCAAAACTTGTGCTCGTTATACTGCTGGCAAAGTATTTTGCCCGCCGGCATATAGAAATAGCTAATATACGACATATTCTATTATCCGGGTTTTACGCGTTTGTACTTTTTGCGCTTGTGTTTCTTCAGCCGGACTTTGGCTCAGCTCTGATCCTAGGGGCTATTTGGCTGGGTATGGTGCTTGTTTCAGGTATTTCTAAAAAGCATCTCATCGCGCTTATTCTCATCGCGGTAGTTACTGTTATCGGTATGTGGTCGTTTGCGCTTCAGGATTACCAAAAATCACGTATCACCTCGTTTCTTGATCCGTTCGCAGATATTCAAGGTACCGGATATAACGCATATCAATCTATGGTCGCTGTCGGCTCCGGGGAGTTAATGGGCAAAGGAGTGGGGTACGGTACTCAGTCAAAGCTTGAATTCTTGCCGGAATACCAGACAGACTTCATTTTCGCGGCGTTTTCCGAAGAGTGGGGTTTTGTCGGCGTCATTGTGCTCTTTAGCCTTTTTGGCGTGCTGTTTTGGCGTATTCTCTCAGCGAGCCTGCAAGGTGCCAGTAATTTCGAGATGCTTTTTATGCTTGGTATCGCGGTGTATTTCATGGCTCACGTTATAATTCACACCGGTATGAATATCGGGCTGTTGCCGGTTACCGGAACAACGATTCCGTTCATGAGTTACGGCGGTACCCACCTGCTTACTGAATTTGTGGCACTTGGTATGATCATGGCGATGCGTAGGTATCGTCGAGAAGTTCAGATGGAAGGGGTTGAATTGGAGGTATAATTGTTGCACTATTGAAACCATGAGGCCAACTCGAGACAGTGTAATATTATTCTTCGGTGACCTGGCGGTCTTTTTTGTATCGCTGTGGCTTACATTGGCGATCCGTCACTTAAGCCTGCCTTCCGAAGAGATCTTTCTTGAGCACCTTGCTCCGTTTTCAGTTCTCTTCGCTGTGTGGGTTGTCGTGTTCTATATTGCCGGCCTTTACGAACGGCGAAGTGTGCTATTTCAGACCGAGCTCCCAAGACTGCTTCTCAAGACGCAATTTGTGAACATTGCTCTGGCAGTGCTTTTCTTCTACGCTGTTCCATACTTTACGATCACTCCAAAGACGAACCTTTTCATATATCTCTTTATTTCGTTCGGGTTCATTCTCTTCTGGCGATTGTACGGGCACGGCTTTCTCGGTCCGCGACAAAAGTACAAAGCGGTCATCATTGGTACCGGCGAGGAAACTGATGAGCTTGTAGAAGAAATAAACAACGGATCACATCTCGATTTTTCCTTTTTGTTTACGGTTGACCTCAATGAGCTTGATGGTCTGGACATTCAGACCGATATCATTGAGCGGGTCTACAGCGAGGATGTGCGGGTTATTGTGGTTGACCTTCGTCACCCGGGTATCGAACCGCTTCTGCCGCATTTATATAATCTTATTTTTTCCCACGTTCGATTCTTTGATATGCATCACGTATATCAGGAGGCGTTTACACGGGTTCCGCTGTCACTGGTTCGATACAACTGGTTTCTTGAAAATGTTTCGGCCAGCCCTCGAATTATGTACGACTCGTTTAAGCGACTCATGGATATACTCCTTTCCGGTACGGTCGGTTTAGCCTCGTTGCTTCTGTACCCTGCGGTGATTATTGCTATTAAACTCGAGGATGGAGGCCCTATTTTTATTCACCAAGAACGAGTGGGTAAGAACAATCAGCGTATTCGTGTCACAAAGTTCAGAACGATGACGACCGATGACGGTGGTGAAGAAGATCGGAAAAAGGGGAATCATGTAACACGTGTCGGTGGTTTTTTGAGAAAAACACGAATCGATGAATTACCTCAATTATGGAATGTGCTTTCCGGATCTTTATCGCTCATTGGTCCCCGGCCCGAGTTGCCGAGTTTAGTAAGGCAATACGAAGAGCAGATCCCATATTACGATGTTCGCCATCTAATAAAGCCCGGTCTTTCAGGGTGGGCTCAGCTGTATCATAAAACACCTCCAAAACGAGATATGGACGTGGTGCAGACTAAGCGCAAGCTCTCCTATGATCTTTACTACATTATCAACCGTTCACCGACCGTCGATCTGGCGATCGCACTCAAGACGCTCAAGGCCTTGCTTTCACGGAGCGGTACATAAAATGAATGTCTTGTTCGGTGTCTAAGATAGGATGTGATAGATTAAGCATATGGCAACAAAATCAATTGTTACAGGAGGGGCTGGATTCATAGGTTCACACCTTGTAGATGCATTGATAGAACGCGGAGACGACGTGCACGTGATCGATGATCTTTCAGGAGGCAAGAGGGAGTTGATACATGAGAAAGCGACTTTTCACGAAGAAACGATCTGCGACCGAGAGGCTATCGCACCGATCTTTGAAGGAGCGGATTATGTTTTTCATACAGCCGCACTCCCGCGAGTACAGTTTTCTATTGAGTATCCTATTGAGACGCATGAGGTGAATGTTACCGGCACACTCAATGTTCTTAAGGCGTGCGTTGATAGCGGAGTGAAAAAAGTAGTATTCTCGTCGTCGAGTTCCATCTACGGCGATCAGCCAACTATGCCGCTTGTTGAAGATATGGATCCGGGTCCGAAGTCGCCGTACGGACTGCACAAGTACATGGGCGAGTTGTACTGCAAAATGTGGAACGAGATCTATGGGCTTCCGAGTGTGTGCCTACGGTATTTCAATGTGTACGGGCCGCGCCAAAGTGCCGAGGGTGCATACGCGCTCGTGATCGCAAAGTTTCTTAAACAGCGCGAGGAGGGAGGATCGCTCACTATTACCGGCGATGGTAAGCAGACGCGCGACTTTACGCACGTAACTGACGTGGTGCAGGCTAATTTGAAAGCAGCTTCAAGTGATTCTGTCGGCAGTGCAGACGTGATCAACGTGGGAGCCGGGAACAATGTCTCGATCAACAAGATCGCGGAGTTGATCGGTGGCGAAGTAGAGCATATCGAAGCTAGATATGAGCCCCATGACACCTTGGCTGATAACACGCGGGCACGAGAATTTCTGAGCTGGGCGCCGAGTGTGACGATAGAAGAAGGGATAGCTGAACTTAAAAAATTACACGGACTTTCCTAGATCTGATAATTGAATAATCATGGCAGATACGTATCATCCAAATAAGAAAACACTAGAGAAGTATGCTGACGTTTTAGTAAATTTTGCTCTGAATAGCGGCAAGGGTATTAAGAAAAATGATGTGGTGCGTGTCGTTGTTAACGAGTCTGCAAAGCCGCTGTATATTGAACTTCAAAAGGCTGTATTGAAAGCCGGTGGGCATATTATCGGTGTGTATCGGCCGGATGACGATCGATCGTTTAATTTTGCAAAAGCTTTTTATGATCTGGCCAACGATAAACAGCTGAAGTATTTTCCGGCAAATTATATGAAAGGTATGGTTACCGATGTCGATCACAATATTGTGATCATAAGCGAAGCAGATAAGCAGGCTCTAAAAGGTGTTGACCCAAAGAAGATGATGGCTCGCGGGCAGGCGATGAAGAAGATCCATGAGTGGCTAGACGAGAAGGAAAATAACGGGAAATTTACCTGGACACTAGGCTTGTACGGCACGCCGGCAATGGCGAAAGAAGCGGGTCTCTCAGAAAAAGAGTATTGGAAGCAGATCACCAAGGCTTGTTTTCTCGACAAAAAAGACCCTATTGCTGAGTGGAAAGCCGTGGCAAAAGAGCTCGAAACGATTCGTCGAAAGCTCAACAAGCTTAAGATCGAGCAGGTTCACCTTCAGGGCGAGGATGTTGATCTTACCGTGAAAATAGGTGCAGATCGGAAGTGGGCCGGAGGAAGCGGGCGCAATATTCCAAGCTTCGAGCTTTTCACGTCGCCTGATTGGCGCGGGACGAACGGATGGATCAGATTCAATCAGCCACTCTACCGTTATGGCAATCTTATTAAAGATGTAGAGCTCGAGTTCAAGAACGGCAAAGTTCTTAGAAGCAAGGCGTCTAAGAACCTGAAACTTTTGCAGGAAATGATCAATACAAAAAATGCAGATAAAGTGGGTGAATTCTCACTGACCGACAAGCGTCATTCGCGCATTACCAAGTTTATGGCAGAGACGCTGTTTGACGAGAATGTGGGCGGCAAGTACGGTAACACCCATATTGCGCTCGGAAAAGCATACTCAAATTGCTATAACGGCGACATCACAAAAATGAAGGCGAAGGATTGGCAGAAGGTCGGGTTCAATGATTCTTCGGTTCACACGGATATTGTCTCAACAACAGACAGAACGGTCACCGCAACACTCCAGGACGGGAGCGAAAGGGTGATTTATAGGAACGGGCAATTTCAGGTCTAGGCCGGAGTAGCCGGCAAAAACGCTTTGCGTTTTTGCCTTTCCTGCGCTAGGATACGTCTATTATTGATTCGAACGAGTGTTTTTGACCGCCATGATCGCCAAATACCGTTTCAGCGCACTTATCATCTTACTCCTCCTTGTTGGGCTGGGGTATTTCATCTATTCAACGCAGACCACTGAAGATTCAAATTTTCCGTTTCAACTCGGACTTGATCTTTCCGGCGGAACCGAGCTTATTTACGAGGCAGATGTTTCTGAGCTATCCGAAGGTGATGTGGATGGCGCAATGCAGAGTCTGCGTGAAGTTATAGAGCGCCGAGTGAACGCGCTTGGAACCGGAAGTCCTATCGTTCAGACCGAGCAGGCCGGAGTCCTTACCGGTGAAATATCTCATCGGCTGGTTGTGGAGTTGCCGGGAGTGACGAATATTGAAGAGGCAACAGCGATGATCGGTGAGACGCCGGTACTTGAATTTAAGTTATTGAGAGAGGGTGCGTCTCCTATTGACGGTGCAGGAATAGAAGTGCAAACAAGTGACGGGACCAGCACGCTTCAAGCGCAGAATGGTACTTCTACCGATGCTTCATCAGACGATCGATACGAAGCTACCGGCTTAACCGGTCGTTATCTTAGCGATGCTCAGCTTCAGTTTAATAACGTTACCGGTGAGCCGCTCGTGACGCTTCAGTTCAATAGCGAAGGCGCGGATCTGTTCGCCGATATAACTCGCGAGAACCAAGGAAGGATCCTGGCGATATTCCTGGATGGTGTGCCAATTTCACAGCCGGTTATCCGTGACACGATCACGGGCGGTCAGGCACAGATATCAGGCGGATTTGGTGGGCCGGACGGTGTTGAGGAAGCGCGTGAGCTCATGAATAACCTTAAGTTCGGCGCACTGCCAATGCCGGTTTCGCTTGTGAACACGCAGACGATCGGTCCGACACTTGGTCAAGAGACATTGAATGCGGGTGTTTTTGCCGGTTTGATCGGTCTGGCTGGAGTGACACTGTTCTTACTTGCGTGGTATCGGCTCCCCGGACTCGTTGCTACTGTGTCACTTGTACTCTATATAGTACTTATGCTGGCCCTTTTTAAGATTTTGGGCATTACTCTGACCGCAGCCGGTATTGCCGGCTTTATTCTCTCGGTCGGTATGGCGGTTGATGCAAATGTTTTAATATTTGAGCGTCTCAAAGAAGAGCGTCGGGCTGGTCGCGATCTTCAGGATGCAATTCACGCCGGTTTTGCTCGGGCATGGCCGTCGATCCGTGACGCTAACATCTCAAGCATCATCAGTGCGGTGATTCTGTACTGGATGGGCACATCACTGGTAAAAGGGTTTGCACTGGTGTTCGGGATCGGTGTGCTGGTATCTATGCTCACCGCTATCACGGTGAGCCGCACATTACTGCTTGCACTCGCGAGTGAACAGGTAGGGAAGACCACCGCTTTGCTTTTTGGTTCCGGAGCTGAAACAACGAGATCGCAGGATACGAAATACTAAATACCTGCCTGCGCAGGCAGGCTGAATACTTCACTTCAACACTAACACTATGTTTATCACTCAGAACAAAACAATATTCTTTGCTGTTGCCGGCGGACTTGCGGCGCTCGCTCTTGTAGCGATCCTGTCGTTCGGTCTTAAATTCGGCATTGAATTTACCGGTGGTTCTACTTTTGAGGTGAGATACGAGACTGAGCGCCCGGCCCAGGAACGAGTTGAAGGAGTCATCACGCCGCTATTCGATCGCAGCGTATCTGTGCGCCCGGCGGGTGACAGCTCATACATTATCCAGACACCGTTTGTTCAAGACGATGAGCACAGCGAGGTTATGGAACAGCTGTCATTCGGGGGAGAGTTGGAGGTGATTGAAGAGCGATTCAGTTCGGTTGGCCCGTCTATTGGCGAGGAGCTTCGGGCGAAAGCGCTAGTCGCGATCGCTTTGGTCGTGACCGGTATCGTGCTGTTCGTGGCATTTAGTTTTCGGCGGGGAATGGATACAGAGGGCAACTATCTTAACGAAGGAGTTTCATCGTGGTATTACAGCCTGGCGGCGATCGTTGCGCTCATCTTTGATATTCTTATTCCGACCGGTTTGTTCGCGCTTTTGGGCGTTGCTCTTGGGGCAGAAGTTGATGTTCTGTTTGTGACGGCTCTGCTCGCGATCATCGGTTTCTCAGTGAACGATACGATCGTGGTCTTTGACCGGGTTCGTGAAAATTTGCAAGTTAATCGAGAGACAAATCACAAAGAGAATTTTGATGAAACAGTTGGCAAAAGTTTGACTCAAAGTTTTGCCCGCTCGATCAATACATCGCTTACTACGTCGCTTGTGCTGATCGCGTTGTATGTATTCGGTGGTGCCGTAACCCAGGCGTTCGCGTTGACGTTGCTGGTCGGCGTACTTGCCGGTACATATTCCTCCTTATTTATCGCCTCACCGCTCTTGGTCAAATTTCAAGAATGGGGAGAAAAGAGAAATTCATAAAATTTGTTGACATCCCCTCGCAGATGTATATAATGGTCCATACCTCAGGAGATGGGGTTTTATTTTGACTAAAGGGTCCTTTGACAACTAAATATTGACGGAACAACTTCGACGTAAAAATCGGAGTTCCGACCAACGCGTCGGAATTGTTTTTTCTTTTGTTCCGTCCACATTAATTACCCTCATATCGGTTTCGATCGATATGAGGGCCCCGTCTTCTTTTTGAATCAAATTGAAGACAAAATGATCAATACTCTTTTAGTTATGATTCATTCTTAACTTAAGAGTTTGATCCTAGCTCAGGATGAACGCTGGCGGCGTGGATAAGGCATGCAAGTCAAGGGGCTCTTCGGAGCACCGGCAAACGGGGTAGTAACACGTAGGTTACGTACCCAGAAGTCGTGAATAGCCCGAGGAAACTCGGGGTAATACACGATACGCCTTCGGGTGAAAGATTTATCGCTTCTGGAACGGCCTGCGGGATATCAGCTTGTTGGTAGGGTAAAAGCCTACCAAGGCTATGACGTCTAGGGGAGGTGAGAGCCTGACCCCCACCATTGGAACTGAGATACGGTCCAAACACCTACGGGTGGCTGCAGTCGAGAATCATTGTCAATGGACGAAAGTCTGAACATGCGACGCCGCGTGGTTGATGAAGTCCTTCGGGGCGTAAAAACCTTTTCTGGAGGAGGAAGTTTATTGACGTTACTCCAGGAATAAGGGGTTGCTAATCATGTGCCAGCAGCAGCGGTAACACATGAACCCCAAGCGTTATCCGGATTTATTGGGCGTAAAGGGTGCGTAGGCTGCTCTGTTAGTCTTTTGTCAAAGACCTCAGCTTAACTGAGGAATGGCAAAGGAAACGGCAGAGCTCGAGGATGTGAGAGGTATACGGAACTCATGGTGTAGAGGTGAAATTCGTTGATATCATGGGGAACACCAAAGGCGAAGGCAGTATACTGGCACATTCCTGACGCTGAGGCACGAAAGCCAGGGTAGCGAACGGGATTAGATACCCCGGTAGTCCTGGCCCTAAACGATGTCCGCTAGCTTTTCGGAGTATCGACCCTCTGAGAGGCGAAGCTAACGCGTTAAGCGGACCGCCTGGGTATTACGGCCGCAAGGCTAAAACTCAAAGGAATAGACGGGGGCTCGCACAAGCAGTGGAGCATGTGGTTTAATTCGATAATAAGCGAAGAACCTTACCAAGGCTAGAAATTCAGCTGTGGGTTCCTAGAAACAGGAACCGTCTTCGAGATCGCTGAACAGGTGTTGCATGGCCGTCGTCAGCTCGTGGCTTGAGCTGTTCCCTTAAGTGGGGTAACGAGCGCAACCCTCATTGCCTGTTATACGTGTCAGGCGAGACTGCCCGGTCCTCCGGGAGGAAGGAGAGGATGACGCCAGGTCAGCATGACCCTAGACGCCTTGGGCTACACACATGCTACAATGGCGAGGACAACAGGATGCGACGGGGTAACCCTGAGCTAATCCTTATAAACCTCGCCCCAGTTCGGATTGTGGGCTGCAACTCGCCCACATGAAGTTGGAATTGCTAGTAATCGCAGGTCAGCCATACTGCGGTGAATACGTTCTCGAGCCTTGTACTCACCGCCTGTCAAGTCAAGGAAACTGAGAGTACCCGAAGTCCCGCCTCTGGCGGGCCGAAGGTAAATTCAGTAACAGGGACTAAGTCATAACAAGGCACGGCTAGCGGAAGCTGGTCGTGGAAATATCCATTTTTCTGAGTTCGCCACCGGTGAACTCAGTGAAACGGTCGGTCCTGCACCTCGATCGAGTGCAGGAAAAATCCTTCGTGGCGTATGTCATGAAGGGCAAAGGTTTTGGTCTCGGAGCCTCAAGTCGAGATCATGTGGACGGAACGAAAGAGAGAAGAATTGTCTAAGATCCTCATTGTTGACAATCAGCAATGGGGATTTTGTATTCAGCTTCTTCCCTTTACAATAGAGCGTATGTATGCTATACTTGCTTTCTATTGTTAAAGTTGTTCTTTTTAAACCACCTACGCTCACGGAGGATCCATGAGTACACCCCAACACATTCGTAGTCTTCTGGGTATGAAGAAGGTTGCGGAAAAACAGCTTCGAGAGCAAGAGCAGAATCCGGATCGCCGCGGTGGCGAACCGGAAGCAATCGGTACTATTGCCAAGCGTGAGCTGGATCGCGTGATCCACGAGCATCGCAAGGCAAGCAACTGAGGGAGGATCGCTATGTCAGGAACGGACTCAGGGGATTCCCAAGGACGGGAACGGAATGATGATCTCGATATGGATCGGGCGGCACAGACAGTGCGTCGGGTGAAAGCTCAGATCGAACAAGGGACGTATCCGGACATTCCCGAAAATCACATGCTCGAGCAGTGCTTGGTTCCGCTTGCTCGGGACATGGGATATGCCCATCTCACTGATTGATCCTGGGGCGGAGGCGGAGGAGAAAGAAGCATCTGTCGGAGGGTCCATTTGGTCCGATCGCTGATGCAAGACCCTGATAGGCAACTATCAGGGTCTTTTTTTGTACTATTGACAATATACTATATTAATAGTATGATTATATCAGATATAACCAGGGTGGTTATTGCCGTTATTTTCAAACAGGGAGTTTATTGATGCGATATACGATGCTGCTTCTTACGTTAGTTGTCACGACTATGGTTGCGACAACCGCTTTCGCAGACGAAACACCGGAGACGACGTTTCAGAAAGCGACGGCATTTGTGCTCGATTCTGAGGGTGGCTACAGCGATCATGTTGCAGACACCGGAGGTGCTACCAACTATGGAGTTACTCAGGTCGCCTACGATTCCTGGCAAGATTCTTTGGATAAGAGGCGTCGACCGGTTTCCCAGATCGAGTTGTGGGAAGTCAAAGGCATTTATTATGCTTACTGGCTTGAGGCTCGTTGCTATGAGATCGAGGAGGTTTCTCCGGCGCTAGCGATCGCTCATTTTGACTGGGCGATCAATGCGGGGCCATCACAGGCGATGCGAACGCTTCAGCGGTGCATCGGGACCGAAGCTGACGGCATTTGGGGTCCGAAAACCCGTGCTGCATTTCTGAAAAGCGATCCGGCAGAGGTGCTCGAGGAGTATTTCGAGCGCCGCGAGCGGTTCTACCGGAGTCAGCCTGAAGAGCGACGCGACGCGTTTCTCTCTGGCTGGCTGAATAGACTCGATAAACTTCGAAATTTTCTATCAGATAGGGAAGAATAATGGTGCTCAGAATTGAAGAAAACGAAACCGGCGGATGGAATGCGGAAGTTGTACATGAAGAAGATCAGCAGATTAAGGTGGCAAAGAAGGACGGGGTTGGGGGAGTCTTCCTCTGCCTTCTTGTCGCAACCCTGGTCATCCTGATTCTCTTGGCAGCTGTCTGGTAATGAGAATGAATCGACTCTCGAAGAACGTTTGCTCCGGCAAGCGTTCTTTTTTATTTTTATTGCATTGATTATGACGGTTTCTTGTCTGAAAGAGGGATTTTTGGTAGTGTAGGCGGGTGTGAGGGTATTTCTATATGGCGTGTAAGTAAACTTGCTTTGCCGGCGCTCGGACGAAACGATAACTAGTTCTCGATCGTTCCTCACTTGGCAAAGTAAGCAGAGCTTTCACACGCTTCACTCAGACGAAATGCCGCTTGGCGCTTGAATGCATTTGCCTTTCAGAAATTATTTGTGTGCAAGCACCCAAAATTTCTTCAATGCAAATGCGCTCACTATCGTGAGCAGCGCCTCGCTCCTCATTTGCGCGTGTAAGCAAAGCTTTCACGCGCGGCACTCGCGAGTCATGCGAGAGCGAGCACAGCTCTCTTCAGCTTCACTCGGGTAACACTGTGAGCAAGCTCCCGTGTTACCCTCGCTTGCTGAAGATCTGGCTCTCGCACGACGTCGCTCACTTGCGCGTGTAGCTCAGCTGGTAGAGCATTCGACTGATACTCGAAAGGTCCCAGGTTCGATCCCTGGCACGCGCACCATAAAATAAATAACCGGCATTTTGTGCCGGTTATTTATTTTATAGACGACAGTCAGGGATCGAACCGTGAAGGGGACGGGAAACGGTAGTTTCCCGTGGAGGAAAATACTAAAAACCGAGAGGTTTTTAGAGCGCAGCGCAAGCGAGCAGTGAGTGTCCCTGGCACGCGCACAAGAATTCTCCCTAGGTTTAACCTAGGGAGAATTTATTTGTATGAAAGTTCAAATTCTACACTGGATACAAAATACTGAATACACTATACTGTTTCTATGATGATCGTATTCTGGACAATTGTTTTTATTGCCGCACTGATCGCGTTGGTCAAAGGGGCGGACTGGCTGATAGGCGGAGCCGAGCGTATCGGTCTTGCTGTCGGCATGTCTTCCTTTATTATCGGTGTGACGATCGTTGCTATCGGAACATCGTTCCCGGAGCTTATTGCTTCAATCTCTGCCCTTATGAAGGGAGTGCCGGAAGTGATCGTCGCGAACGCTGTTGGTTCGAATATTACAAATATTCTTTTGGTTATCGGTCTGTCTGCTCTTATAGGCCGTCAGCTTTCGGTTGAGAAGAATCTGATAGATCTTGATCTTCCGCTTTTAGCAGCGGGGACGGGAATCTTTCTAGTTGTTGCTTGGGATGGAACGATCAACCCTCTCGAGTCGATCGTCCTTGTCCTTAACTTCGCTGTGTATCTCGTTTATACGGTCACTCAACGAGACAGGACGGTGGTGCATTTACCGGAAGAAGAGATTTCCAAAGAAGAGCAAAAGCATCCGAAACGTTACATAAAAAAAGACATAGTGCTTATAATTTGTGGAGCAGCCAGTCTTGCTCTGGGTGCTCATTTTCTTATCGATTCGATCATTGTTTTCTCTACCCTTCTTGGGTACTCAACGGGATTGATCACTATCACTGCGGTGGCGTTGGGAACATCTCTGCCGGAACTTGCTGTTTCAGCTCGGGCGGTAATTCAAGGTAAAACGGAAGTAGCAGTAGGAAATATCTTTGGATCAAACGTTTTTAATATCCTCATGGTTGTCGGTGTTCCGGGTATTTTTAGTACGTTGCCGCTCGATGAGCAGACGCTCGCTGTCGGTGTCCCGGTTCTCGCATTGGCTACTTTCCTTTTTGTTATTTCAGGTATTTCACGATGCATTCATGCATGGGAGGGAAGCTTCTATCTTTCGCTGTACATACTCTTTCTCGCTAAAGTGTTCGGATTGTTTTAAGCAGTATATTGCTAATATGGCTAGAACATGGTATTGTATTTTCTTATGCCATTTAGAAAAAAAACAAAAATTGTTGCAACGATAGGTCCGGTAAGTCAGGACGAAAAAACTCTCGAGAAATTAGCCAAGGCCGGAATGAATGTGGTGCGTTTAAATTTCTCTCACGGTGATTTTGAAGAACACCAGGGCAAGGTGGACGCAGCCCGTGCTGTCGAAAAAACGATCGGCCGACCGATCGCTATTCTCCAAGACCTCTCCGGTCCGAAGATCAGGATCGGAGATTTTTATAAAGAAAAGGTTGTACTCAAGAAGGGAAGCGAATTTACTCTTACAACTCAAAAGATCGTAGGCGATGAAACAAAGGCGCATGTGAACTATAAGTTGCTACCCAAGGAACTCGCTAAGGGTGACCAGGTATTACTTGATGATGGAAAAAAACGCCTCACCGTGGTTCGTACTACAAAAACAGATGTGGTCTGCAAGGTTGTCGTAGGCGGTGAAACAAAAGGTCGCCGTGGAGTTAATCTCCCGGGTGCAAATATTTCTATCGATGCTCTAACACCTAAAGACAAAAAAGATCTTGAATTCGGTATTACAAACGACGTTGATTTCATTGCGCTCTCATTTGTTCGTCGGCCGAAGGATGTGACAAAGCTCCGCACTATTCTCAAGAAGCGTGGTTCGGATGCGATGATCATCTCGAAGATCGAGACACAGGAAGCTATAACAAACATCGATGAGATCATTGAATTATCTGACGGTATCATGGTTGCCCGCGGTGACCTAGCTATCGAAGTGCCGGCTGAAAAAGTTCCGGAGTTGCAGAAAGAGATCATTGCTAAATGTAATCGTCTTGGTAAGCCGGTTATTACCGCCACTCAGATGCTTGAGAGCATGATCCACTCACCGGTACCGACACGCGCTGAGGTGTCCGACGTTGCTAATGCTATTTTTGACGGTACCGACGCGGTTATGCTCTCGGAGGAAACAACGCTTGGTGAATATCCGGTTGAGGCGGTCGAGACAATGGCCCGTGTTGCTCAAGAGGTGGAAAGTAATTATAAAGAGCGTTATGCACTAAACGGAGGCGTGGAAATTAGTACGACTGATGCCGTAACTACATCGGTTGTAGAAACATCTCACGATATAGATGCCACTCTTATTGTTGCGGCTACGCTAAAAGGATTCAGTGCTCGCATGCTCTCACGGCACAAGCCGCTTCCGCTGATCCTCTCGCTTACACCAAACAAGAAAACCTGGCACCAGCTCCAGTTGTCGTTTGGTGTCTTTCCGGTTCTCACAAAAGAGTTAACGTCGGTTGAAGATGTTTTTGACGCGGTACGAGTTCAGGCACCTAAGTTCAAGTTAGCAAAGAAAGGCGACAAGGTTGTCGTGGTTGCTGGTGTGCCGTTCTCTTCCAAGTCACCTATGGAGACGAACATGATGCTGGTGGAAACGGTATAAGAAATTTGGTACAGTTTTTCTGTCGCGAAGGGCACGTGGCGGAATTGGTAAGCAAAGCTTGCTCCGGCTGCGCTCAGGAAAAATAAAAGTAAACTTTTGTTTTCTCCTTCGCTTGTCGGAGTAAGCAAAGCTTCCTTGAACTGCGTTCAGACGGAACGAAAATAAATTTTCGACCGCTCCTCACTTGTTCAAGTAAGCAAAGCTTGCTCCGGCTGCGCTCGCGGATCATGCAAAAGCAAGCTTTTGCGCGATACCGCTCACTTGCCGGAGTAGACGCGTACCGCTTCTATATCTTTAAACATATATAGTTACAATAGTGTAGAGTAATATAGGTTCGCCGTGGTGGCGGAATTGGTAGACGCGTACGCTTCAGGAGCGTATGTCCTTACGGACATGGAGGTTCAAATCCTCTCCACGGCACCGGTACAAAGAGACAGTGCGGCTTTACAAAAAAACACCTGATCGATCAGGTGTTTTTTGTTGTGTAATAAGGTTCTATGTTAGCGCCTTTCAACCGTTCTTTCATTCGTAGCGTCCACTATAAAGTCTACGAGCTCTATCAGGAGCCATCCAATAATTGCGTAGATAAGGATGGCAAAGAGGGTCGAGAATTCTAAGATAAAGTTTGCTTCAACCACAGGCGTGGGAAACATTCCCTGGAACGGCACTAGCAACGGCTCGGTCATGCCGTATATCCAAGCCACAAAGCCGGCATTTGGATTGGCTCCAAGCAGTTTAAGTACTAACCGGAGACCAAGAAAGATCAGAACAAGGCCTATAATTATATTGATCAAGCGAAGGAGAACTATACGAGTTGTCATAATGAAGTAAAACTAAGAATAAATAATACATACTGCTTATTATATTAAGACAGGATAACCCCTGTATTTCTTTCAATAACAGGTTGTTGTCATATTTTAGAATTGTTTATACCACAATGTCTTGAAAATTTTACGGGCACTATCCTTTGTAGTATCATTTTGAAGTAATGAAGAAACGACCTCGAACAGTAGTCCGCTCGCAGGCAATGTATGATAAGTATGTGCAATACAAGGAGACTGCTCCAGAGGGGTGCCCGCTTTGCAAAGCTAATCCTATTAAAGAGTACAAGTACTGGAAACTCATTCCGAATGATTTCCCCTATGACGTGATCGCCCAAGAGCACTGCATGCTGATACCCAAAGACCATACCGGATTCTTTGAAGATCTCAGCGAGGCGGCAAAGAGTGAGTACTACGCGCTGCTCAAAAAACTCGATCACTTTGATTCGCTGTTCAATAACTTTCAAAAAAACCAGACGATCCCCGAGCATTTTCATGTGCATTTGATCACCTATAAATTAGCCCAGTAGCATAACTTCCTTATGAAACAGTACACCCACTATTTTAAAGATAAACACATCACCGTAATGGGTCTAGGGTTGCTGGGGCGCGGCGTGGGAGATGCTCGTTTTTTGGCTGAACAAGGGGCTAAGGTGTTGGTAACTGATCTCAAAACCGAAGACGAGTTACGGGAGAGTGTTGAGCAGTTAAAAGAATATGAGAATATCTCGTTCGTGCTCGGTGGGCACCGCGAAGAAGATTTTGCCGGTAAAGATGGAGAGAATGTGCCGGATATGGTGATCAAGGCTGCCGGCGTGCCGTTTGATTCGCCGTATGTTCAGGCAGCTCAAAATGCCGGCGTGTCGGTGACCATGTCGACAGCACTGTTCGCTAAGCTCACCCCGGCAACGATCATAGGCATAACCGGCACGCGGGGGAAGTCGACCGTTACTCATCTTGTTGCGGATATCCTCGAAGCATCGGGCAAGAATGTGTTTCGAGGAGGGAACGTACAAGGGGTTTCGACACTAGAGCATCTGCCGGAGAGTACCGAAGGGGAAGTTGCCGTGCTTGAGCTGGACTCGTGGCAGCTACAGGGATTCTCTGAGGAAAAGATATCTCCGCACATCGCTGTGTTCGCTACATTCAAGGCTGATCACATGAACTATTATACTTCAACCGGGCTCAGTACAGGCAAAGCGATGGATCGGTATCTCGAAGACAAGGCGAACATTTTTAAATATCAAACTGCTGATGATCTGTTGGTGCTGGGTGAGCAGTGTGCCGAGATCATCCAAGAGAAATATTCCAATATAAAAAGCAATGTCGGTATTGCTTCGGCGAACGATGTGCCGGATGACTGGTCGCTACCACTTCCCGGTGAGCATAACCGGTCGAACATTGCCTGTGCACTGAAAGCAGTAGAGTCATTTGATATACCAAGCGCAACAATCCGGCAGGCGGTAGAAAATTTCAAGAGCGTACCCGGTCGTCTTGAGAGTATTGGTCTAGTGAGTGGAGTGGAGGTGTACAACGACAACAACGCAACCACACCGGATGCAACCGTCGTCGCTCTCAGTGCACTTAGGAGCAAGGCGTCTAAGTCAGTGGTGTTGATCGCCGGCGGTGCGGACAAAGGGCTCGAGACCAATGAGCTACTCGAAGCAATTCAGAAATATTGTAGAACGGTTGTGTGGTTGCCGGGAACCGGGACAGATCGTATAAAAGATAGCGTTGAAGGCGTTGAAACATTTGAGGTTAAAAATATGCAGGAAGCGGTAGAAAAAGCCTTTGATAAAGCAGAGGAAACGGATACCGTGTTGTTCTCTCCGGCCTTTGCGTCGTTTGGGTTGTTTAAGAATGAATATGACCGTGGAGAAAAATTTTTACAGGAGATACAGGAGCTGTAGAAATGCCCGCCCGAGGCTGGTCAGCCTCTGCCTGAAATATCACCTGCGTCGTATAAATGTATTAAAAAACGGCTCGATCCTTGGATCGAGCCGTTTGATTTCCTTTTTGAGAAGGTCAGCAAGAGTCAGCCAGAGAAGACCAGTATGCCGTTGCGCCCGCTTGCGTTGCCATCCCGTCGATGCGAATGCCATTGGTGCGCACCCGTAGGGGAAAGATCGCTTGCGGTGCAAATGGTGTCGTATTCAGCACGTACGTTGTATTCCCTGAACTGTGCCTGCACCAGCGCACGCACATCGATACAGCCTTCCCTCCTTCGCCCCGGGATCAGGGTGTTGGTAACGAAGCTGCCCCAGCGGGTCTGGATGTAGTTCGTGAGAATTTCGTTAAAGGTGCCGTAATCGGCGCGGTCGAACGGGTGCTTGAACATCGAGGCGCGGATGCCGCAGACGCTGTGCGCCGAGAGATCTTCCGGTGAGCAGCCCGGGTAAGACGCGAATTGAGTCATCAGGCGTTGGACCACCGAGTCAAAGTCTCGGGACGATGAGGGTGCTCGGTGAAGGTTGTGGTCAACCAAGGAATTTCGTCCGGTGTGGAGCACGTATACTTCACCGGTTCGGTGGCACTTTACCACGGTCGTGTGGCAGTCTGCGGTCCGAAACAGTGCTCCTACCGTCGGCGAGTCAGGAGGAAGTATCACTCCGTCAGTCGCTACTCCTCGGTGAATGGTCACATTGCCGATCGAAATAGTTGGCTCAAACTCGTCGGCGGTAGTGATCCGGGTGTTGCTTTCGCTGAGATTGGGGACCAGGATGTCCGTGAGTCCGTTCTCTTCAGCGATCGCTTGAAGGGTCTCCAGGTCTGCTCGTGCGACGTTGCTCTCTCCGGTGGGGTCATCACCGATCCAGCGGTAGCGAAAGTCCAGTGGTTTTCCGTACAGCTGAATGTTGACATCTCCATGGACGCGCAGTCGCTTGGTCGGCTTGGTCTGTAGGGTTGGTGGCATAATACGCTCCTCAAAAAAGGTTCACTGAGTTCTACTGAGTAAGGACAGCTTGAAGGATTAAAGCACATTGAACTTCATGCGTCAATTTATCGTGCATATATTGTATGCATGGCAGGTGTGCTATAGTTGCGCTATGGAGAAAAAACACTACTATTTCATCGGCATCGGAGGCATCGGTATGAGCGCGCTGGCGCGAATGATGCTTAATGAAGGCCATACAGTAAGCGGGTCAGACCGGGCTCAGTCTAAGCTTACCGAAACCCTCGAGACCGAAGGAGTTTCTGTGGTATACGAGCAAAACGCTCAAAATATTACGGATGAGATCGATCAGGTGGTGTATACAATGGCGATCCCACAAGATCACCCGGAGCTTGCGGCTGCACGTGAAGGGGGACTGGTGACACTCTCATACCCCGAGATGCTCGGTGAGATCTCCAAGGACAAGTACACCATAGCGATCGCGGGTACGCACGGCAAAACAACCACAACAGCAATGGTGGCGCGTATTCTCATTGAAGCCGGATACGATCCGACAGTGATCGTCGGTAGCTTGCTTCGTAAAGGTTCGGTTGATACATCGACTGACACAGCTGAAAAAGAGCAGTGGGGTTCGAATTTTATTCCCGGCAAAAGCGACTATCTTGTTGTTGAAGCGTGCGAGTACAAGCGCTCATTTCTGCACTTGAATCCGAACGTGCTTATCATTACGAATATCGAGGAAGATCATCTCGACTACTATAAAAATCTAGCTGATATTCAGTCAGCGTTCGATAAGCTTGCGGAGAAGGTTCCCTCTGACGGCGCAATTATTTGTAACCCGCAGAGTACAAATGTGATGCCGGTTGTGGGACGGTATCGCGAGCACGTTGTTGATTACACACAAACACCGCTCGACGGGGTCACCTTGAGGGTTCCGGGCGAACATAATAAGGCAAATGCGCAAGCAGCGCTTTCAGCAGCTGCGACTCTCGGTGTGAAGGGCTCAGCAGCTCAAGATGCATTGAGTGGATTTGAAGGAACGTGGCGACGCTATGAATATAAAGGCGAGCAAAAAGTCGGGAAGGCTACCGGCGCTCTTTTCTATGATGATTACGCTCACCACCCAAGTGAGATCAAGACCACCCTCGCTGCATTTCGCGAGCAGTATCCTGACCGAAATCTGCGCATTATTTTCCAGCCTCACCTCTATTCGCGCACGTCTCAGCTACTCGATGCCTTTGCGGAAAGTTTTGAGCAAGCAGACGAAGTGATCGTGGCACCGATCTACGCCGCTCGAGAAGATCCCGCAGAAGGTGTAGACAATCACGCACTTACCGAGGCGATCGTGAAGCACGGTACTCCCGCGAATGTTCGCGCTCTTGATTCATTTGAAGCGATCGCCGAATATATCTCTGACTCACTTGAGCCGAGCGATCTAGTGGTCACCTTCGGCGCCGGCGATATCAGCGCTATTCACAGTCATTTTGTGTAGCCCTACGCAAGCGCTCTCTGCTATACTTGAGGTGTATTATTATGCTTAAGTTACCCTCTTCATCAACGCTCTATATCAGTAGTGCCTGTATTGTCATAGTAGGCGCTATTACTATGCTTATATTTGCTCCTCACTTAGAGCTTGGATCTATTGAGTACGATGCTTCCGAGGCTTCTGCGACAGGTGTGGTTTCTAGCGCAACAAGTACACAAGGAGAGAAAGAGAAGGAAGATGATCCGGTCGAGACCGTAGCGCATGTTGAGACACCTGATTCGGTCCGAGCGATCTATATGACCACCTGCGCCGCCTCTACACCAAGTTTCCGACAGCGCCTTACTGACTTGCTCAAAACAACCGAGGTTAACTCGATCGTGATCGATATCAAGGATTACTCCGGCGGGATCAGTTTCCCGGTGAATGACCCTGAGCTTAAGCCTGCGCAAGGGATCAATTGTTTCGTGCCGGACATGAAAGAGTTCATTGAGGAGCTTCACGAAATGGGCGTCTATGTTATCGGTCGCATCACGGTCTTTCAGGATCCGTTCTATGCCAGACGCAATCCGGACGTAGCGGTTCAGCGAGGAGACGGAAGTGTCTGGACAGACGGCAAAGGACTTAGCTTTACCGACCCGAGCGCGCGTCAGGTGTGGGAGTATACGATCACGCTTTCCCAGGAGTCGTATGCACTTGGATTTGATGAGCTGAACTATGACTACATTCGGTTCCCCTCTGACGGAAACATGAAGGACATCAAGTTTCCGGTCAGTGGCGACCGAGCCAAGGACGTAGTGATTGAAGAATTCTTTGCGTATTTGTTTGAGAAAGTAAATGACCCGGAAGTGTTCCCGAACGGCTCACCTGTCACCTCGGCTGATCTGTTCGGTATGGTAACAACGAATTACGATCATCTCGGTATTGGCCAGGTGCTGGAGCGAGCGATGCCGTACTTTGATTATATCGCCCCAATGGTTTACCCGAGCCACTATCCAAACGGCTTCAACGGTTGGGCGAATCCAAATCATTACCCGTACGAGATCATCAAATACACCATGAGCCGTGGAGCTGACCGAGCGGTGGCAACAACCACGAGTATTGCTTTTTCCGGCGCAAAACGGATCGGCACCAGCACACCTGCCGTGTATGAAAAGGAGGTGTACGACAAAGACAAGCTTCGTCCGTGGCTTCAAGATTTTGACTATGGTGGGGACTACGGACCCGACGAAGTTCGGGCACAGATCCAAGCAACCTACGACGCCGGGCTCGACAGCTGGATGTTGTGGGACCCGGGAAACTACTACACCCGCGAGGCGCTCAAATCAGCCAGTAGTTCAGGAGGAATGTGATACCGGTAAAATTTTTCTTACAGATACTGTTTGGTGTGATAAAATGCAGACATGAGTAATGAAGAGCGTGTAACGTACTTTGCGAAAACTGATTCACGCAATCGCCAAAAAACCTTCGGCATTAAAGCGAAGGACCGGAGCCGTCATGTCTATGTGATCGGAAAGACCGGCATGGGAAAGTCCACTCTGCTTGAGAACATGGCGATCCAGGACCTCCGCAATGGCGAGGGTATCGCTTTCATTGATCCGCACGGCAAGACCGCTGATCTCTTGCTGGACTATGTACCGGAAGAGCGTCTCGATGATGTGGTATATTTTGCCCCGTTCGACATGGAGCATCCGCTCTCTTTCAACGTGATGGAGGATGTCGGGGCTGATAAGCGCCACTTGGTAGCAAGTGGCTTGATGAGTAGTTTCAAAAAGATCTGGATAGACGCGTGGTCCGCACGAATGGAGTACATTTTAAATAACATTCTCTTAGCGCTTTTGGAGTACCCCGACTCAACCTTGATGGGAGTGAACCGAATGCTTGCTGATAAAGATTATCGAAAGAAGGTGGTAGAGAACGTCACTGACACCTCGGTCCGGGCGTTTTGGACCGATGAGTTTGCCAAGTACGGCGAGCGGTATATGCAGGAGGCCGGCGCCGCTATCCAGAACAAGATCGGTCAGTTTATTTCCAATCCGGTCATTCGCAATATCATTGGTCAGCCACATTCCAGTTTTGATCTGCGTCGGATCATGGATGAGCGTAAGATCGTGATCATTAACCTCTCCAAGGGGCGAGTCGGCGAGACGAACGCCAACCTCTTGGGCGGTATGCTTATCACCAAAATGTATCTCTCTGCCATGTCGCGCGCCGACACTGACCCGGAGACCATGGAGAAGTTGCCGAACTTCTATCTTTTTGTGGATGAGTTCCAGTCCTTCGCCAACGAGTCCTTTGCCGACATTCTCTCCGAGGCACGTAAGTACAAGCTGAACCTCACCATGGCTCACCAGTATATCGAGCAGATGGATGAGACCGTGCGCGCCGCGGTCTTTGGCAACGTCGGTACTATGATCACCTTCCGTGTGGGAGCATATGACGCTGAGTTCCTCGAGAAAGAATTCGAGCCGGTCTTTGATGCCAACGATCTGGTGAACCTCGGCTTTGCGCAGATCTATTTAAAGCTGATGATCGACGGTGTGTCCTCGCCGCCATTCTCAGCTATTACCTTGCCACCGTTAGAAGAAAAAGACACCTCGCACAGAAACGAGGTTATTGATGCGTCACGGGCGAACTATTCGAAGTCGCGCGAGGAGGTAGAAAAGTCTATTAACGAATGGCAAGGTATTCATGTGAAAGACTATGAAGAATCACCGGCGGATAAGCAGCAGAAGAAGAAACCCAAAAGGGACCAGCAGAAGGATCAGCAGAAAGACCCGTCAAAAGCACAAGGTACCGACCGGCAGCGAGGGGAAGCAAGACCGCAATCACAACACTCCGGGCACAGCAACGGGGCTTCTCAAAAGCCGGCGGAAGGAAAGAGTAGCGATGAGTTGCGTGCCGCGCTTGCAGCTATCAGCAAGCAGGTAAGTCAAGGTCAGAAGACAGATCAGACGACCAATCAGAAGGAAAATAAATCTAAACAAGAGAATAGTGCTTCTCGATCGGATCGGAAAAGACCACGAAAAGATACGTCCGGCACATCTCTCAAAGATGCGCTTAAAGAGCGAGGCCTGCTTGGTAGCAACGACTCAGCACCAAAGGAAAAAGAAGAAGTGAAAGAACAGCCGGACAAGAGCGAAAAAATGAACGAAAAGAAGAGCAAGGATGAAAGAGACAACAAAGAAAAAGATCAACAAGAGAGTATTCCGGAGGAAAAACCAAAAGAAAAGAAATTTCGAGAAGTCCCCCGAGAAGTCCTCGATGAGCTTCTTGGTGCTGACGAAGATGACCCAAAGAACGCAAAACGCTAATTATATACCGTTTGGATAATGTCTTGGAAGATCGCACAAACACTCATTCTTATTGCGATTTTCTCTGTGCCGGTGTTTTCACTCCAGGCAGATCATGCGATCAATATAAATACAGCGAGTGTGGAGATGCTCCAAGAGCTCACCGGTGTCGGAGAAGTAAAGGCCGGTGACATTGTTGCGTACAGAGATAATAATGGCCACTTTAGTTCGATCAGCGAGATTGAAGAAGTGAGCGGTATCGGCCCGGCAACCTTCAACGGTATAAAAGACCACATTACGGTAAGCGGTTCTTCCGATACTGATACAGACGACACTGATGACGACGATGATACAGATACCAAGGAGGAGGAAAACACCACGGACGACTCAAAGAGTGAAGAAGACGCAGAGAGAAGTAGTTCCAGCTCCGGCGGTAGCGATGACTACGAGAGCAAGATGGAGTCACCACTTTCGGTCTCGCTCGATCTCTCACCCTCTGTTGCTGTGGCCGGAGCCCCGGTAACCTTTATGGTCGATGCACGCATTGAAGAGAGTGAGGCAAACACAACTTCCTTTGATTGGAATCTGGGCGATGGTACCCAGGCACAGGGAAAGGAAGTGACGCATATCTATGCAGCTCCGGGTACGTACGTTGTGGTGATCAATGCTGAAACACGCACAAAAGAAGCGCGGATCAAAGAGACGATCACGGTCCACGAAGGAGGTGTATCGATACGTGACGTCTCGCTTTCTCCCGATGGGTCGATCACCCTCACCAACAATGACGTTCAGGAATATCTGCTGACCGGTTGGCATCTTTCAGCCGGTGGGCAGACATATACGATCCCCGACGATACATTCATAGCCGGAGGCAGCTCGATCACCTTGCCTTCGGTGGTTACCGGCCTGGAGCTTGCCCGGCCGGATGTCTCACTCTTGTATCCGAACGGCGATCTAGCCGATAAGTATAATACACAGGAGCCAAAACAGGCTGATGCCTCACAGACTAGATTAGAGACCAACCCAAGCAATTCAGCGCCTGTTCAGTCGGCAGCTGAGAATGCGGTTGCCGAAGAAGAAGACGGTGAAGCGGGTGATGAAGGAGGCGGGGAAGTACGAGGCACGACAAGCGTTGCCGCTTCGGTCTCGCTTTCTGATTCATCCGGCAAGCTCTGGCCGTGGCTTGCCGGCTTGCTTGGCGTCGTTGCGCTGGGTATACTCGGGTTTATCGTAGCAAAGCCCCAGGAGGGTCTTGAGGAAGGTCTTGTAGCCCAAGAGACAGCAGAAACAGAGATAGCAGCAGGTGATTCCGCTGATGATTACGAGATCTTAGAGAGTCTTCCTAACGACGAGAGGCAGAAACGAAACGTATGATCGAATCTCACTTTAAAGTACTTATCGTCGTTACCCGAGGAACAGTCGGCGGAGCCCAGACCTCTGTGTTCAACCTTGCCCGCCAACTCGCTCGAAGCCCTCAGGCAGACGTGACCGTCGGCTCCGGCGAGGGAGAGCACCTGGCACTGCGCTGCCGGGCCGCCGGTATTGAGCACGTTCGATTCGAATACTTACGCCGTAGCCTTAATCCGATCTACGCCGTGCGCTCGATCGCCGAGTTTGTGCGGCACTTTAATCAAGAGCAGTACGATGTTGTACACATCAACAGCTCAAATGCACTTTTTGCCGCCCTCGCCGCAAAACTCTCAAAGAAAAAACCATGGATCGTGTTTACATTCCGCGGTCTCTCGCTCCTCGACGAGCACTATGAGATGTCGAGCCTAAAGCGACGACTCTATATCTGGATATACCGGATCCTGCTCGCGTTCGTTGATGAGCCGGTCTTTGTGAGTTTTGAGAATTTCGAGACCGCCACGCGGATGGGGCTGGTTAAGGAAGGCGCCGGCACCGTGATCTACAACGGACTGGACCCTGAGGAGCTTGTCTTTGAAGATCGCTCTGAGGCCCGGCAGGCGCTCGCTGAGTTATCCGGCGCGAAGATAACCGACGAGACGTTTCTTATCGGATCGATCGGCCGACTGGCGTACCAGAAGAATTATGAGTTTTTGATAGATCAAATTGCTGATCTGTCGGGTAAGCATCCTTTACTCAAAGTTGTTATTATTGGCGAT
This sequence comes from Candidatus Paceibacterota bacterium, assembly GCA_040905715.1. Taxonomy (NCBI): domain Bacteria; kingdom Bacillati; phylum Minisyncoccota; species Minisyncoccota bacterium. Next base: position 95,183 of record JBBDRA010000003.1, read on the forward strand.
GGTCCTTTACATAAAACTATCCTTGGCCATATTCGGAGAGAAGGGCTTGAGCAAATAATATATTTGCCCGGCGAGATCCCTGAAGCTTCTCGTTATATGAGAGGTCTTGATCTTTTTGTTCTACCAAGCCGGTACGAGGGGCTTTCGGTCACCCTGATAGAGACGCTCTTTGCCGGGGTGTCGGTCCTTGCCTCGGATGTCGGTGGAGCGCGTGAGCAGTTCGAGCAAGCGCCGTTTCAGGTATATCCTTTGGATAACAGCGAAGAATTTCAGAAGCGTCTCTCGCGCTTGATCGAGCACGCGGATGTGCGGGCCGAGCTCGCCGAGGCAAACAAAAACCGCGCAAACGATTTTCACATCAGCAAAACCGCCGCCGGGTACCGGAGCGTGTATAATGAAGCACATAATACATCACGGTCGCAATCGTAGATTATGAACACAAAACCGAAAGCATTATATATCAGACGGGATCATTCACGTGAGCCGTTAAAAAAGAGGATCGTTTCAACATGGCGTCATTTTGCGTATTACACCGGTCAGGAAGGGTTTTTTGAAGAAGCGCTTGCGTCCCAGTTTGATGTGACAGAACAGACCGCTGAAGCGTTTCTAAAGAGTGGAAAGAATGCTCAAGGGTACGATGCGGTTGTTGTGAATTTTAAGTGCGATCACAAAGCTATTGCGTCAGATCGATATGAAGCAATGAGGATTATCGCTGAAGGTGTTTCAGTACCAACAGTGTTGTTTATCGGACTTGACCGCGCCGCGCATATGCCCGTTAACGAGGTTTTGGATCAGTATGATGTTGTGGTAAAGCGAGAGCCGTTCATCGACCGCGACAGGTATTCCTTGTCAGAAAGCAATAAGCACAAGATCATCGCGTCTATGCTTTCATGTCCGCTGTTACGCCGGGAGAAAACGCCGATCGTAAAACCGATCACATGGCTCACGAACCAGCGTCAAACCGCTCAAGAAAATGAAGCGTATAAGTATGACGTGTTCTTTTCGGGGGCGGTCACGCGAGAGAATGATGTACGACCGGATGTATGGCGACGGGTCCTCGAGGAGCCAGACATTAACGCGTACGGCGGACTACAGCCGAGCGCCTCACGTGATCGTCTGCCCGATCCTGAACTCGAGTTCGGCAAGCTGACACCCCAGGAGTTCATTGATACGATCCATCGTTCAAAGATAAATCTTGCCCTCGACGGGATCGGCGAGTTCACGTACCGGCATAATGAGCTGTGGCACCTGGGTGCGTTTATGATCAGCAGTCCTTCGTTTCGTGATCTGGAGATACCGCTTCCGGCCAAAGAAGATGTACATTATGTCTCATACAACAACCTCGATGAGTTAATAGAGAAGATCCACTACTATCTCGAGCATGACGCAGAGCGGAATAAAATTGCTCACGCCGGAAAGGAGATGTTTGATCAATACTACAACCCAAAGAGTCACGGGCGAGATATAAAGCAAGCGGTAGATCAGCTGCGTATTAGTGGAGAGTGATGATATAGTATCGACTATGGAAACAGGAGCACTCGCCATATCCACAATCATATTTCTAAGTGTTTGTTTGTTCTTATTGGTTAATAACAAAAGATTGCGTGATGAACTTCGACGAGTGGAGAAAGAGAAGCAAGAAGAGGAAGAATCATTTGAACGGTCAGGTGGTTTAGAGGAATATCACGCTGAACGTCAGCGAGTGAAAGATGAGCGCAAAGATAGCATTCTTGTTCTTTTCGAGGGCAAGAAGAAGATCAAGAACGCTGACGTTGTGAATGTGTTGGATGTATCCTCGGCAACAGCGACCCGGTATTTGGATGAGTTGGAGGAAGAAGGACGTATTCAACAGAATGGCACAACCGGAAGAAGCGTGGTATACGTAGCGGTAAAATAAACAGCTCACATTGCTTGTGAGCCGTTTAGAAAGCCTATATATGGCGGAAAACCAACAAAAACCAAAGATACTGATCGTTATTAGCAACCTCGAAGTCGGTGGTGGTGCTCAGCGGGTTGCATCTACAGTCGGGAACGAACTGAGTGATAAGGGCTTTGAGACGCATCTGCTTACGTTCTATGAATATCCGCAGACGTATCCGTATTACGGGGTTTATTATAGTAGGCATGAGAAGCCAAAGAAATTCAGTAAACCGATAAAAGCAGTGATGCGGGTTTGGGATATTGCACAGTATTGTAAACGACATAATATACAAACGACAGTAGCCTTCCTTGAAGAGGCGAGTTTTTATTCCATACTAACGAAGCTTTTTTTCAACAGAAGTAGAATAATAGTTTCAGTGAGAAACAATCCTCATTATAGAAACACATTATATAAAGTCTTAATGCGGCTCCTATATCCATTTGCTGACAGAGTGATCTCTGTCACAAGAGGTATTGAAGAGATCCTAAAAAAAGATTATAAATTAACGAACACAGCGACGATATATAATCCGATTGATAAAGAGATGATAGAAAAAAGAGCAGAAAACCCCCTTCCGGAAGAATTTCGCTGGGTAGAAAATAGAACACCTTTATTTATATCTATAGGACGTTTGGTCCAACAAAAAGGTCAATGGCATCTCGTACGCGCGTTTCAAAAAGTTGTGGAAAAAAATAATGATGCAACGCTTGTCCTTGTCGGGGATGGGAAATTGAAAGATAAACTAAAAAAACTCATTGCTGATTGCGGCTTGAATAATAATGTTTTTTTGTTCGGAAAACAGAGCAACGTTTTTTCTTTTCTTAAAGCAAGTGATGTATTCATATTTAGTTCTCTCTGGGAAGGGATGCCTAACACGGTACTTGAAGCTCTTGCAGTCAATTTGCCGGTTGTCACAACTGATTGTGCTACTGGTCCGCGTGAGATCATCGCGCCGGAGCTTGGTATTTTTGAAAATATTACATACCCCTACATGACACAGTATGGTATTTTGACCATGCCGCTTGGTTTTGAACAAATTTGGGAAAGCAGTGAATCATGCGCATTGACGCAAGAGGAGAAAGTATTTGCTGATGCTATGATACAGATCTTAGAAAAACCGCTCAAAGATCGGCTAACCGGTCTTAAGGCGTTTCAAATGAATTCTGTTATTGAGCAGTGGTGTAGAGTAGTTAGCGAGAAGGAGGAATAATATCGAGTCGTGGCCGTTCAGTTCTTCGATCGTTTTCTACGGACTGTTCGTCTCGCCGTAAGGCGATCGTGTTTTTACAGCTATCAATTACATACCAGTGGCCGCCTGCAAGCAGTTCGCCAACAACTCGAGTAACGCCCGAAAAAGAAATGTGATCATCAAATATGAGACAGCCTCCATCTCTTACGTACGGTGCGAATTTATCTGCATCCTTGCGGCAGGCTTCATATGAGTGATCTGCATCAATAAAGACAAGGTCAAATGTACTATTTTCTGGAACAGCAACATGATGACTGTTCCCTTGTATCGTTTTGATTATATCTTTCCAGGGATCAGTTGTTTCCTGGAAGGATTCAAATGTATCCTGTTGTCCTTCAGACATTGCATCGTTATTCCAAGTATCAATGCAGTACAAAAACACGGATGTTTCAGGGTTTCTCTTGCTATCTATAAGACCTTGTGCAATAACCGCAGTTGACGCGCCTCGGTAGGATCCAATTTCAAGTGCAACTCCAAGCTTGTGGTGATTGATCATCATGCGGTACAAAAAAAGCCGCTCTTCAGTGTTCGTTGTTCCTTTTGCTTTACTTGCACTGCCGACAATTCTCCCAAGTTGTTTTAAGGGAAAAAAAGTTGTTAGGTAGTGATTGTAAAATCTCCGAATTTTATTTTTTATTTTTTTTATAAATTTCATGTTTGTTTTGTAAGGTTTTAATCTTTTGTGTGATACCCAAAAAAGGGAGATAGGAAATTATTGATTTGATCGTTTAAATATTTTATATCATCAGGCTGTAGAGCATCTTTGTAACCGCCCACCTTCCCTTGACGGACTTTATAGCTTTGTTCGTCTTTTGTTTCTCCTGCGCCAAATCGTCCTTTAATATAAAGTTCACCAGAACGTTCACGTTTTTTCATATTGTCGAATGCTGAAAATGCAATAGCTTGAGTGAGAGCCTCTTCTTTCAAAGGAAGACCTAATATGTTTATTAGACGGACCATTTCATGATAGGTGTCACTAGACATGTCTTCATAACGAAGCAAGGTAAATGATGCAGGTATTTTTTGAGCGTTATTCCAGTGGTTAAGAAAGGTAATAAGCTTGCGTATGCCAAACCGATCATCTCGTATGAAATCGCTCAAAGTACCTTCAAATACTTTTTGACGATGTGTGCAGTGAAAATAGTAAGAAACCAGTACGTCTCGAGGATCCCGGACAAGCAAAACAACTTTTTTTGTTTCAAAAGCGGTTTTGTCTGCATTTAACTCTTCAGAAGGTACGTTGATAGGCTGAGCGTACGTGCTTCCATCATGAACAAAAACTATATGTGGTATATCAGAAATTTGGTGACGTAGGTCTGTAATGTCTTCTTGGTGGTCGAGCGGTTTACCATGGAGCGCGGCTACGTAGGCGCTGATGATCATTCTGAGCCAACTTCTTCCCGATTTTGGGTAAGATACGATCATGACCTCGGCAAATCTGTTGCGATGCATTTCTGGGTATTCTCGAGAAAATGGCCCGCTTCCAAGACCAATGTATTTTGCTGTCCGATACCACTTTTCTGGATGTAGATATGATCTTATTACCATGTTGTGTATAGTTGAGAAAATACATCTTCCACTTTTGACCTTAGTAGCTCCTCGCTTTCAGAAGGTAAAGCATTTTTATTGCTACTTCCTCCGTGCCAAGAAGAAAATATATTTGCAAGTCCTGGATCGATAGCTGCAGCATCTTCTTCTGCATTTTCATACCTGATCAGTATGGGATCCAATTCTTTTTCCTTAAGCAGCAAGTACTCTTCAGCAAGGCCTCTCCAAAGAGTTGAAAATAGAGTTATACCGCCTACTGAATTAACTCCACCATAAGGTTCAACTACACTTAAATGACGGTGTGGCTTGGTCCAGCTAACATATGCGTAGAGTGGGTGGCGGATTAGAAAAACAACATCTTGAACATTGTGCCGACTAAAGAAATTCATCACCGGCATCATGTTAAATAGGGCGGTTTGACCGTGTTCTTTTACATAGCCAAGGTAGTTGACCAAGTTTTCATCAATCGTTTTGTCCAAGACAAGTTGAAATCCTGATCGTTTGTAGAAGGTTGCGCAAGATGTTTCGTTAGGGTATTCCTCATATCCGTTGATTACTTGTCGAGCATTATATTCAGGCAAATTTTGATCTGCTGACATATATTGCCTGGGCACGAAGCTCGTGTCAGGCTTTGAAGAGTGGAATGCCCCATAACCGCTTTTTGGAATAAGGGTATTCAGTGCGCTTGACCCAGAGCCTCCTCGTGAGCAAAAAAAGTGATACCTCATGATGATAGTATTAGCGACGTTTAAAAATAGATAGTTGTCCAGTATTTGTATCTTGATTCATTACTGGGATCTGGTCAAACTCTGAGTCGATCATTGCTCTTGGAAGAAGGTCGTTCGTTCGTATTGCCAAGTATGTTTTCGTGCGTTTAATAATATTTTGAAGTGTGTTTTTAGCATCCTGTTCATTAAGATGATGAAAAACACCAAGGAAAAGAACTATATCATAGGAAGGAAGAAGTAAATCGGCATTTTCATGTTCAAATTTTCCCCAATCATTGATGTCCGCCTGTCGAAATTCAAAAGAAAGATTATCTTTCTCTTTTTCAAATAACTCATTGGCAAGTGTTATTGAAATATCTTGGATGTCGAATCCATGGATGAGACGTATACCTTTTTTGAAAAACTCATATGAAATTAAACCTTCTGCGCACCCAAGATCGAGCAGCGTCGCGTTTTTGCAGATTGTCGTAGTCGCGATTTCTTCAAGTCCACGAAATCGTGTTGAAATATCAACACCTTCTCTTCTTCCTTGTGTATTTAAAACAGTACTTTTGAAGTAGGGTTGATCACTTTCTTTACTGTAGCCCTTTACGGATTGTTTTCTTTTAAAAAAAATCATGAGCTTTTCTTAGGGTGCTATTGCAGGAAGCAGAATTATCTTAGATTCTAACCACAATACCATATACTCTTTGTTTTTAGAGTATGGCGTGGTTGTTATTTGAGCATGTTGTTAATTTTATACCAAAGTCGGCTTGTATAGTAGAAAATAGTAAGAAGAGCTGCTAGTAAATAACTCCACATAACGTGCCCTAAGCGTGTCAGTATATTGTTTGAGGAGGTGTTTGGTGCAAGGATGCCCGTTGAGTTATTAACAGTGATTCCGTTAAAAGTAAGTGGTTTTGGTAGATGTGCTTCGTGATGTGGGTACTGAGGTATTAGTTTGGCAAGGTTCAACACCCCTTTTTCATCTGGCAGCTTAACATCATGTGTCGTTAGTGTTGTAGAAGAATGTGTGTGCTGTGCGATCGAGTGCAGCGTAGGCCGATTGATCGATCCATCAATAAAACAGAAGTCTATCTGTGTGTCTCTAGGTAAATTATCGATAGCCTTTTCGCTCGGTGCGTTAACGAAGGTAATAAATTTATCGTAACTTGAACCTAGTGCATAATAGATATTTATGTCACAGGTGTATATATGACCAGCACCGTTCTTTTTGAGTGCTTCAGCCATAAACATTGAACTCGTACCGATCCATGTACCGATCTCAAAAATAATGTTTGGTTTAAGTTCTCGCACTAATAAATAAAGATAAATACAATCTGATAAACCGGTTGATCCAGCGATGGTTCCGTTTGGGGTTCGCCTGATAGTTGGGAGTTCTTCTTTGGGGGTTGCGTGTAGATTCTGGTGAATCTTTTGAAATTCAGGCATACGTTCTAGTACTTCTTCGGCATATGTTTCCCATAAATGGGACGGCATTACGTTTTTATCCATAATGTATTTATAGTTTAAGATGCCCGAAAAGTGATCCGGTGTCATACGCCAGTATACCTTTTTCATTCAGCTCTGCCGCAAGAATTGTTGCAGTAACTCCACCAGAAATTGCAATGAGGGGGTTTTTAAATTGATTGGCTTCATTTGTGATCTTTTTAAGTAGTGTGTGATAGTACTTGTAGGTGTTGTGGGATGGAATGGGAATTGAGGTTGCTGGTGAAATGTGCTTGGCTACATCCTGCCCGCTGCCTACATAAATGACATCTCTTTCCTTAAATAAGGAAAGAACAAGTTCTTTATATTCTTCGGGGTTATCGTCTATTACATCTTGTAAGCGAAAGCAGAAAGGTGACCCGTACACAGCGCCTTTCTTGAGAAGAGGTAACGCAGCGTATTTCGGGGCTCGCCAGTTTTCCGGTGTGCTGTTGCGCTCAGCGTAGTTCTTGGTCAAGAGAAGATCAAGTGGGACTGCCAAAAGATAGGTTTTTGGTCCGGCGTAGCCTGCAAGAACGTTAGTCAACTTTCTTTTGAGCGTTGCGTTTTGCGTTTGATGTACGGCGGGATAACCGACGGTATAGTTAAGCTCGCCGTCACCGTATCGGACGATGCCGACGTTGCTATTTTTGATGTATTCAATTGTCTCGCGGTCTGAGAGAAACCGAAAATCTTCAAGAGAAGCGTTGAGTTTGAATGGATTGCATGCAAGCCGTGCGGCAATTCTTGACCAAACCTTCAGTTTTCGGATCTTTTTGTTCATACGTGTTTCCAGTGAGAGAGGTCTCTGTTGGTCAGACGCTCGAGTTTCTCGATGTCTGTATAAAAGTATTCTACCAGTTCTTGTTTGAACGTGTCTGAGAGAGGCTTCGCTCCGCCGATGAGTTTCTGGACGAACGGAAGGTTCCGTAGGCTGCGGCGGATGCCGAGTGCTTTCTTAAGTCGGCCAGCCAATTTTATAAGCCGGCGAGCAAGAGGTGAGCGAGTTGCTTTCCTGCGGTGAATAACCGGGAAGTCGTTTCTGCCGTCGTCCTCAACACCGAGAAACGAGAGGGTTTTTTGGTAGACGGCTTTCGGGTCTTTCTTGAGGTCGTCGTAGAAGATAACAAGTACTCGGTCTTCTCCTGCTTGCTTAAATACACGTTCGAGCTGCTCGCCGGTCCGGCAGATCTCGCCGTAGCGAAGTTCACCGTTGTTGGTATCACCGGGTTGGCGCGGCTTTTTGGTGTCTATTTGCTTATGTTTTTCCCACGCTTCTTCCGGAGCATGTGCTTGCTCAGATCCTTCATAGACACGTTGCCAGTAGAGAGACTCGAACATCTCTATCGGATTGCGGAGCATTACGATAAACCGGGTGTCGGGATTATGTTCAAGAATGTTTGGAATAGCTTCCGGGGTCCGTAGAAGTCGTGTCGGTGCTCCGCCGAGAGCCGTGTGCCCGGCGGCGCCGGCGAATGCCTGAGCAAGATATTCCTCGCGTGTGCGGTATTTGTCTCGGGCGCGAGAATAGGCGGTGTAGTACTCAGCCTCTTTTGGTTCCGATACGAATATATCCGGATGATCGCGTAGGTACTCGGAAAGCGCGGTGGTGCCGCATTTTGGCGCGCCGAGAATAAAGAAGGTGGGCTGTGGTGTGTTCGTGAACATTTCTTATACACGCTTGAGCTTCTGTTTGAGCGATCGCTTCCATCGGCGAAAGTAACCGATCAGGACGCGTTTGTTTTGGAACACTTTTTTGAGAAAGAGCCGCGCTCTGTTTTCAAGACGGTCCAGTTGTGTATTCCGATCTACTTTTTGAGCGTATACGGTTGAGCTGGCGATACGCGGCTTTTTGAAGTGAGGAGACCGATATACGGTTTCGTCGACAAGGCGAGAGACGCCTTCCCAAGTAAGAGCGTCGTGAAAGGCAACAATGCCGCCGACGGCAACTTTGGGAAACCACAACTCAAGATCCTCTTTGGCAGATTCGTAGGAATGATCGCCGTCGATAAAAAGCAGTCCGATCGTTTGGTTGTAGGTGCCGGCGAAGGTCTCGGCGGCTTCGGCCGAGGTCGATACGATCGGTGTTACACTCTGAGCAACACCGTGCTTTTCCAGATTATTTTTAAATTCATCAAACGTCCATACCTGGCCGAACAGTTGTTGGTGTTCCTTGGATCCGGTGTGTGGATCGATCGCGTACACCCGCGCGCTGTTTCCCTCGGTTGACCCCGAAGCCAGACAGAGTGTCGAGCGTCCCTTCCAGGAGCCGATCTCGACAATAGCCATATCACTTGGGCACGCTTGAGCAAGTGTATAGAGAACCGCTCCTTCTTTGTCGGTTAGCCAGCCGTCAATAGACCGCATCGACCGGAGTGTTGTAGCAAGATTAATCATGATGGTATACGATCATATGTATGCGAGAATGAGTACAGGCTGATCTATAGTATAGATGCAAGCAGTGTATAATTTTTCTATGGTTAGAGCAAAAGAACGATTGAAGCATTTATTGCGCTGGAGCGAGCAATATACGAAAACCGATATGATCTACGCGGCTCGGGGCGGGTTTTGGTTAACCGTGGGTAAAATCGTTCTCTCCGCCACCTCGTTTGCTACGATGGTGGTGTTTGCCAATCTGCTTCCGGCTGAAATATACGGTAACTATCAGTTCGTGCTTGCTACGGTAAGCGTACTGACCATTTTTTCACTGCCGGGTATTAAGAACGCCCTGGTGCGTAGTGTGGCTCGGGGAGATGAAGGATCATTCCTCACGGCGTTCTGGGTGAGAATGAAATGGTCAGTGCTTACAAGTATTGCGTTGGGTTGTGTCGGGCTTTGGTATTTTTGGAATGAGGATGTTCTTCTTCTCGCGGCTTTTCTCGTCGCAGCCTTTTTGTTCCCACTGCGAATGGCTGAACCAACGACTGAGCAGTTTTGGCAAGGGAGAAAACAGTTCAATATACAGATAGCGACACATTTGATCGTGACCTTTGCTTCAGCGGTGGCCGTTATGGCGACACTGTGGGTAACCGATAATCTTGTCTACATCCTTCTGGCTTTCTTTGGAGTTCAGGCGGTATTCGGGATTGGTGTGTATCTATTTACGATGTCTCGGTTGCGCAACCACCGCGTTGATAAAGATATGGTCTCTTACGGCAAGTCGTTGACGGTCATGAGTGTCATAGGGACAGCTGCAGACCATTTAGATAAAATACTCCTGTTTGCGTTTCTCCCCCCGGCCCATCTCGCGGTGTATTCTTTTGCGATCGATCCGGTAAAAAAGGTGAAGGGATTTTTCTCGATCAAAGAGCTTGCTCTCCCTAAACTCAGTCAGCACGGAGTTGCCGGTGAGGCTCGAAAGAAAAAAGTGTTTTATAAGACGCTTCGATTGTTCGCGGTATCAGTGCCGGCGGCGTTTTTGCTTGCGGTAAGCGCGCCGTATATCTATGAGTTCATATTTCCTCAGTACGTTGAGTCAGTTGTATATTTTCAGGCATTGACCGTTCTTGTTGCATTCACGCCATTTGCCATCTTTGGCGCGTCACTTCTGGCGGAGATGAAAACAACCTCACAATACATACTTCAGATCACGGTGCCTTCGCTTAAGATACTTTTCTTTTTTGTCCTTATACCGCTGTGGGGCATCTGGGGGGTCGTCTTTGCTATTGTTGTAGCTGAAATAGTGCGAGGAGTGTTAGTGACGTTCTTGTACTGGCGGATGTGATCGCTGAATAAATAACAGGTGCAGTGGTGTATACAGTATGTTATCTGATATAGTGTGCGATATATGAAAGACGTGAATGACATTATTCGGTATGCGGTCATCGGACTGGTAATGCTGGTGCCGGCCGTGGCGCTTATTGTTGCCAACGATCTGTTCTTTCCGTACATCACCGGAAAGAACATTATGTTTCGGGTGTTGGTAAGTCTGGCACTTGCCGGCTGGCTCTTGCTCGCTGCTGCGGATCCACGGTATCGACCGCATCGCTCACCGATGCTGTATGCGCTTTTACTATTTGTGCTGGTTGTGGGGCTGGCTGATCTATTCGGTATAAGTCCCGCCCAAAGCTTGTGGTCGAACTTTGAGCGAATGGAGGGCTTCGTTACGATACTTCACCTGCTCGCGTTCTTTGTCGTAGCAAGTTCTGTTCTGACAACCGAGCGATTGTGGAGCTGGTTTTTTCACATATCTATTGGCATCTCGGTCATTGTCGGACTGCATGCTCTAGGAGGTGATTCGGTACGAGCAAGTAACCTGCTCGGAAACTCGATCTACGTGGCGATCTACATGCTCTTCCATGCTTTCCTGGCGTGCTTGTTCTTGGTGCGGACGTGGGGGAAGCATATCGGATACACGATCAGCTACGGCGCGATCATTGCGTTTTTGATATTGATCATGATGCTGACCGATACGCGAGGTACCATGCTCGGACTTCTCGTGGGCTTTGGTGTAATGGCGCTTATAGTTGCTGTTCTTGGGAGGGGATATCCGGCACTTCGTAAGATCGCTCTTGGGGTGGTTGCACTCGGTTTGATCACTGCGATCGGATTTGCTTCGGTTCTGACTATAAACAATGCGTATCCTGACGTTGCTGAGGAGAATAGTTTTGTGCAAGCAGTAAATGATGTGCCGGTGATCGGTACGCTCGCGTCGATCAATCTTACCGGGGTCAATAGCGGTACAACCCGTCTCTACATTTGGGGAATCGCTCTGCAGGGTCTGGAAGAGCGTCCGGTGCTTGGTTGGGGGCAGGAGAACTTTGGTGTGGTGTTCGATAAAAACTATGACCCGATCCTCGCTACTCGTGAGCAGTGGTTCGATCGCGCTCACAATACGTTCGTCGACTGGCTTTCGGCGGCCGGTATTCTTGGTCTGCTCACGTATGTCTCACTGTACGGGGTATTACTCTGGCTTATCTGGAGAGACCCGAGTGAGAACTGGCCGTTTCTCGAGAAGGTGGTGTTGACCGGTATGGTCGTGGCGTATGCGGTACATAATCTATTCGTGTTCGACAGTATCACGAGCTATATTCTGTTCTTTGTGGTGATGGCGTATGTCGCTCGACAGACTGCTTCGGATGATCGGCGCGTGCTTGCCGCTTTGCCGGCGGTAAATATGCCGGTGTACAGTGTTGTTGCATCACTCGCGCTGGTGGGGGTCATCGCTTCGATCTATATGACGGCATACCGGCCGTATGTAGCGAGCAATGAGCTTTTAACCGGACTTCGTAATGTGGCAATGGATCAATACGAAAGTGGACTTCCGCATTTTGAGAACGCTCTGGCGTACGCAGAAAGAGGAATTGGTTCTCAGGAGATACGCGAACAGATCGCTCAGACAGCAGCGGATCTAATAAATCAGGACGTAGACCCGTCGATCACCCAAGGGTATGTTGAGTTAGGAGATTCGGAACTTGAAAAACACGCCGAGAGTTTTCCTCACGATACGAGGCCGTATGTTGTGTGGGGGCAAATGCTGACAGAGGCCGGTCAGTTTGAGTTGGCGGAAGAGAGGCTGCTTTCGGGACTGGAAACATCGCCACACAAACAGATGATCATGTTTCAGTTAATGAGCATTCATGTTGAGCAAGGACAGTACGAGGAAGCGGTAGAGTGGAGCAAGCGGGCATTCGAGTTGAATCCGGATTATGATCAGGCGCGTATTCGCTACGCGATCGCGTTGCGATATGCCGGGGAAATGGAGCAGGCAGAAGAAGTGCTTGAGCCGCTCGGAGAATCCGCTCTTTTTAGTGATCAGCTTCTGGGGCCGTACCTGGCAAGAGGCGAGTATGAAGAGCTTATAGCGGTACGCCGACAGCGTGTTGAGATACTCAATGAACGCCTAGAAGCAAGTGAGGATCCCTCAGTTCTTGAACAGGTCGCGCAGGAGCGAGTGTTGATCGCTGTGACCTATTACGAGATGGGGGACTCAGAGCGAGCGATCCAAGAGTTTGAAAGTATAAAGGCGGACTACCCGAACTTTGCCTCGCAGATCGACTCGTACATCGAACGAATTCAGGAGGAACGGTAATACACTTCTTAGTGTCGGGTATGAATATCGAAGAACAGAAACCACTTGCTCCGTTAACCACGTTCGGTGTTGGTGGACCCGCTACGTATTATGCGCGGGTGACCACGGTCGACGAGTTAGAGGAGGCGCTTGCACACGCGCGGGAGAATCAGCTCCCGGTTTTTATTCTCGGGGGAGGCTCCAACGTGGTCATTGACGATGCGGGGCTCGACGGTCTTGTGATTCATTGCGCACTCACCCGAGTGGGTTATGAGGAGAAAGAAGAAGGGCAGGTGGAGGTGGTTGCCGGGGCCGGCGAGCGTTGGGACGAGCTGGTTGCAGACACAGTGAATCGCGGGTTATGGGGGCTCGAAAATCTCTCCGGCATCCCCGGCAGTGTCGGGGCGGCACCGGTTCAGAATATCGGCGCGTACGGGGTGGAGATACAGGATGTGCTGGAGTGGGTCGAGGCGGTGGATATCGAGACCGGCGAGAAGAAGGTGTTCTCGCCCCAGGAGTGCGAGTTTGCGTATCGCTGGAGTTACTTTAAATCAAACGAAGGCCGGCGCTGGGTCATTGCCCGGGTGGCGTTTCGGCTTGCTGTTGAGACAAATCCAAAACTTTCATACAAAGACCTTCAGGAGTATTTTACGGACATGTCTGTGCAACCGTCGCTGGCTGAGATACGCGAGGCGGTATTGACGATACGGGCAAAGAAGTTTCCCGACCTCACTGAGCTCGGAACCGCCGGCAGTTTTTTTACTAACCCGATCATCTCACGCCAGGAGCTTCCCCGCCTCCTCGAGAAGTACCCGGAGCTTCCGCACTATGAGGTTGATGATCAGGATGTAGACGACAAGGATGGAAAACAGCGGGTGAAGGTGTCGGCCGCCTGGATACTCGACAAAGCGTGCGGACTCAAGGGGTATCATCGTGGTCCGGTCCGGTTGTTTGAGCGCCAGCCGTTGGTTGTGGTGGCTGAGCGAGGGGCAACAGCTGCGGATATTCATGCGTTGGCAGATGATGTGCAAAAGCAGGTCCAAAAGGCAACAGGTATTACACTTGCTCGCGAGGTGCGCTATCTGCCGGAAGAATGATACGAAAGAATAATAGCAAAATGAGGATAGTAGTTTTTCTTTGGTATACTCTAAGGCATGTCTAAAAGCTCTTCAAGAAATACGAAAAGAAACACGAAAGCTACCGCCGGCCGAACGTATCCTGCTCACGGCGGGGACCTGAAAGATCTTTTGTATGCCGGAGACAGTGACGATCTTCGTGAGCGCATTGCGGGTGCCGTGCGCATCATATTGACTCCGCGTCAGCTGTGTGACCTGGAGCTGCTTTTGGTGGGTGGATTTTCTCCGTTGGAAGGGTTTATGGATGAGGTGACATATCGCAGTGTCGTGGATACGATGCGTCTTCCTGGTGGTGCAGTGTGGCCGATGCCGATCGTGCTTGATCAAGATCGGGTACATGTGGCTGAGGGCGATGAGGTTGTACTGTGTGACAGCTACAACAAACCGCTTGCGCTATTGCAGGTGACATCTATCTACAAGCCGGACAAGACAGCCGAAGCCGAGGGTGTGTACGGGACAACGGACAAGTCGCATTTCGGTGTGCGGTATCTATTTGAGAAAACTGGTTCAACTTACATTGGTGGTCCGGTCACCGGTATTAGTTTGCCGGAGTATTTTGATTTTACCGAGTACCGTCTCACCCCGCGGCAGTTGCGTGACCGGTTCAGTGAGCGAGGTGTCTCGCGCGTGGTTGGATTTCAGACACGCAATCCGCTTCACCGTGCCCATCATGACCTGATCCGTCGGGCTGCTCGCGATCACGGTGCGCTGGCGCTCGTTCATCCGTCGGTCGGAGTCACCAAGGACGGGGATATTGATCACGTGACCCGGGTCAAGGCGTATAAAGTGCTCCACGAAAATTATCTCTCAGACATTGCCGAGCTTTCTTTGCTTCCGTTGGCGATGCGAATGGGCGGTCCGCGTGAGGCACTGTGGCATGCGATCATCCGAAAGAATTACGGATGCACGCATTTTATTATCGGTCGTGATCACGCGGGTCCGGGAAAGAACGAGGCGGGCGAACCGTTTTATGGGGATTACGATGCTCACGAGCTCGTTGCTCAATACGCAGATGAACTGGGTATAGAAGTAGTGCCGATGAAGAAGGTTGTGTATGTTGAGGAAAAAGATGAGTTCATACCTGAAGATGAAGTTTCACCGAATCAATCAATAAAAGAACTATCGGGTACGGAGGTGCGCCGCCGGCTTCTCGAGAACGAAGATATTCCGGAATGGTTCTCGTTTCCCGAGGTTGTTTCGATTCTTCGTAAAAGTACTCGTAAAAATAATCAGGAGAACGGACAGGTGGGCACGACCCGTGGTGCCGTTATCTTCTTCACCGGTCTTTCCGGTTCCGGCAAAACAACAGTAGCCCGAACGCTTGCGGCATATATCCTTGAGCGGTATAACCGCGAGGTGACATTGCTCGATGGGGATGTGGTTCGAGAGAATCTTTCAAAAGGACTAACCTTTTCAAAAGAGGATCGAGACACCAATGTTGAGCGGATCGGTTTTGTTGCCGGCGAGGTTGCCAAGCACGGAGGTCTCGCGATCTGCTCTGCCATCGCACCATATATAGCGGCTCGAGAAGCAAATCGGCGCCGAGTGAGCGCAAACGGTGAGTATATTGAGGTGTATGTCTCGACGCCGCTGGAAACCTGCGAAGCACGCGATGTGAAAGGGTTGTACGCCGGAGCACGGGCAGGGAACATAAAAAATTTCACCGGCATTTCTGATCCGTACGAGGAGCCGACCGATCCCGAGATCAAACTTGATACGAGCGCGCAAACACCACAGGAATGTGTTGCCACTATTGTTGCGTATCTTGAATCTCGTGCACTTCTTACTGAATAAACGTCAAAACTGCAAATAACAGGCACGTTCTTCAAAAGGTGCCTTAAAACTTGAAACAGGCCTATTCAGCGTGTATGCTGGTACAGTTATGCTGAATACGATCAAGAAACTATTTGGAGATGAAAGCGCCCGAGCACTTAAACCGCTCTGGCCGATCGTGACTCAGATCAATGAGCTCGAGGAGGGTATCAAGGCCCTATCGGATGAAGAGCTTAAAGCAAAGACTGACGAGTTCAAGCGCCGACTGAATCCGCCGGAAGGCAGGGCTGAGACGCTTGATGACATTCTCCCTGAGGCGTTCGCGGTCGTTCGCGAAGCTGCTCGGCGCACACTCGGCGAGCGGCACTTTGACGTACAGCTGTTAGGAGGTATCGTGTTGCATCGCGGGAACATCGCGGAGATGAGAACCGGTGAAGGAAAGACCTTGGTGGGAACACTGCCGACCTATCTCAATGCGCTAACCGGAAACGGTGTTCATATTGTTACGGTGAACGACTACCTCTCACGGCGTGACGCGGTCTGGATGGGCCAGATCTACCATTTCCTTGGACTCCAGGTCGGCGCGGTCAACACCCAGGTGTCGTATCTGTACGATCCGGCTCGTGCTGAATCACTTGATAAAGAGCGAGACGAAAAAGGGTCGTTCAAGGTCGTTGATGACTATCTGCGCGAAGTAGCTCGTCCCGAAGCGTACGCGGCAGACATTACGTACGGAACCGACAGCGAATTTGGGTTTGACTATCTGCGCGACAACATGGAGCAGGACGCAACCCGGCTTCGACAGCGCGGATTTAATTTTGTGATCATTGATGAGATCGACTCTATTCTTATCGATGAGGCACGAACACCGCTCATCATCTCGGTTCCGGCGGCTGAGTCTGAGCAGCTATACCAGACGTTCACCTCGATCGCGCGTCAGATGAAAGTGAATGAAGACTACGAAGTAGATGAAAAGATGAAGGCGATCTCACTTACTGACGATGGTATCAGCAAGGCGGAGCGTCTATTGGGCGTGGATAATATCTATACAGAAAAGGGAATCAAGTACGTGCACCATCTTGAAACCGCCGTACGAGCTAAGGCGCTCTTCGAGCGTGATACTGATTACGTGGTTCGTGATGGAGAGGTGGTGATCGTGGATCAGTTTACCGGACGTCTCCAGCCGGGGCGCCGATGGTCTGAAGGATTGCACCAAGCGATCGAAGCAAAAGAGGGGATCGAGACGAAGCATGAGTCACGTACTGCCGCGTCTATTACGTATCAGAACTATTTCCGGATGTACCCGAAGATCGCCGGAATGACCGGTACGGCTATTACCTCGGCGGAGGAGTTCCGAAAAGTGTACAACATAGATACGCTTGAGATCCCGACAAACAACCCGATCCAGCGAAAAGATCTCAATGATTTTATTCTTCAGACCGAAGCCGGAAAGCTCAAGGCGATAGCGCGAACGGTAAAGGAGCGCCACGATAAAGGGCAGCCGGTATTAATCGGTACTATCTCGATCGAGAAGAACGAGATCCTTTCTGAATATCTGAAAGCAGAAGGAGTGCCGCACAAGATGCTGAACGCGAAGAACCATGAGAGTGAAGGAGGCACCATCGCGCAAGCCGGACAGAAAGGAGCGGTTACGGTCGCGACCAACATGGCCGGTCGTGGAGTGGACATCAAGCTTGGAGGAAGCCCAACGACTCCGGAGCTTGCCCGAGAAGTGAAAGATCTTGGTGGACTGTATGTTCTGGGAACCGAGCGGCACGAAGCGCGAAGAATCGATGATCAGCTTCGTGGTCGTGCCGGGCGACAGGGTGACCCGGGTGAGACGCAGTTCTTCGTCTCGCTCGAAGATCGTTTGATGCGAGTATTTGCCTCAGACAGGATTAAAGGCATGATGGGTCGGTTCGGCATTGCTGAGGACGAACACATCGAAAATCGAATGATCACCCGTGCGATCGAGAGTGCCCAGCGAAAGATCGAGGGACTCAACTTCGATGCACGTAAGCGTATTCTTGATTTTGATAACATTCTTGACCATCAGCGCAAGACAGTGTATAGCCAGCGGCGAACTATTCTTACCGGTGATCTTGAGATGGTTAAACTTGAAGTGGCTCGACTTATGGACGGCGCTCGCGAGGACGTTGTCGAGATGATCGAAAAGCGCCAAAAAGAGCTTGGTGAGGAGGCGTTCTATACCGGTGCTCGCAAGGTGGTTTTGCAGACCATCGACATGTTGTGGGTGGAGCATCTTGAGGTAATGGACCACCTTCGAAACAGCGTGAATTTGCGCGCGTACGGTCAGCACGATCCATTAACTGAATACAAGAAAGAGGGAGTTCGATTGTTTAGTGAACTTCAGGAGTCGATCGAGAATGAAGTTCTCAAGAGCCTTATGAATCTAGAAGGTGAGAACATTGCCATGGGCGGATTTGGCAAAACTGTTGCCCAGCATCAAGACCCGTCTCAGGTCGCCGCTGTTAACACAACTGGTACGCCGCCGGAAGGATCGTCACAGCTTCCTCCTGTTTCTCGAGGGCTTCAGCGTCCATCCGGAAAGAGTTTTGGTCGTAATGAAAAGGTGATCCTGGTGAAAGATGGAGAGGAGATGGAGATCAAATACAAGAAGGCCGATCCGTATTTCAAGCAAGGCTGGCGCATCAAGAGTAAATAACAGGGTGCCGCCTTTAGTATAGAGGGAGGTAGAGAATACAATAGAAGAGTCATGAGCTCGAAAGCTCTTGGGGTGTAGCCCGTCATACAGTGTATGGCGGGTTTGATACAATGCAGAACTTCCCTCCCTGTTAGTTTGCTCTGAGGGGATATAATGTTTGTGGTATAATCAGTACATGAAATATTGGCTTAAGAATAACGTGGCGTTACTTATAGCACTTACACTGCCGGTTATTCTTATTGTCGCTATTGTATTTGTGGTCTATGTCCCGCGTGTATTTGCGCCTGAACCACAGTACGATCTTCTCTATGGTGTTCCGTATGACGGTCCGCGCGTCATGGGACACTGCTCGTTTGGCTATGAGGTGTTAGATGGCGTCCTCGAGCAGCGCATAACCAACAGTTGTGATGAGGGTGATGAGCCGGAGGCTTTGTACGATCTTTTTGTGCATCGTGTAGCGGATGGCGAGAATGAAAGTATATCGTTCGATGAGGCTCGACAACTGACTCTTGATGAGAATGTTGAGGCTCCGGATGGATATTCGCTGGTTCATAATTCTAATCACCGCGGTATCTTTGAATTGTTCGGCACCTCCGGCGGGCGCACGTGGTATCTTGAGCACGGTGTTGCTCGCCGGTCTATTGAGCTTGATAGATCAGCTTCACCGTACTACTACAATATTCAATTTTACGGCTGGATCATAAACGAATAACATACATTTCTATGGATAGAGACACATTGGTTGCACAGCTGAAGCGAGCACTTGATCAGGGTGAGATAACTGCTCAGGAGGTTCAGTCTATTGTGGCGCCGTATAAAGAGGATCCGGAAGACAAGAATCTCGTTTTGATCCGTATACTTTCGTATATCGGCGGCGCCATTATTTTGATGGGCGTGATCGTGTTTGTGGTAATGAACTGGGATCAACTCGGATCATTGGCTCGTGTACTTTTGAGTTTGGGCGTAAGTGTCTTTGCGTACATTCTCGGTGTTGTTGGGTACATGACCACAACTCTAGATAGATTGAAAAGAAGACAGTCTGAATTTGTGGCAAATGCGCTGCTGCTCATAGGTGTTGTTCTGTTTCCGATCGGGTTAGCGGTGTTGCTGCACGAAGCGGGTATGCAAGTTCACACCGCCGGCACGCAAATAGTGATCAGTGCTTTTAGTGTGATCCTCGCTATTGCGTCATACCTATTGCTTCAAAAGCTTCGACTTTTCTTGTTGGTTGCGATTATTCTGGGTACGTGGTTTTTGGTGGCGTTCATTAATTTTACGACTGACCACGGCAACGCCGTGCCGTTCGATAGTTTTTATCTATATCAGTGGCTCACGATCGTGATCGGGACAATGTATATCGCCGGCGGACAGTGGCTTGTTCAGCGAGGTGAGCAGTCGCTTTCCGGCGCGCTATATGCGTTTGGCGCTATTGGCATACTTGGTGCCGGGCTTGCGGGAGGTGATCTTTGGAACCTTGCGTATCCTCTTTTGTTGATTGGCGGGTTTGCCGGCAGTGTATATCTTACGAGTAGAAGTATTCTTGTTGTGTCATCGTTGGCACTTATCGTCTATCTCATAAAGATCACGTCAGAGTATTTTCCGGATGCGGTAGCTGCATGGCCGATCGCGCTTATTGCGCTCGGAGGTGTTATCATAGCAGTCAGTTACGGTGCCTATCGTTTGCATCAACGAATGAAAACATCATCACATACTGAAGCAGATCAATTTAATAGTTCTCAAAACCTTCGTCTATGATAGAAACACTCATAACGTTTATTGAAGAGACATTGATCCCGCTTGGAGGCGTGGGACTTTTTCTTGCGTCAATCATTGAAGAGGTGGTCGTACCGATCCCGGCAGCCGTGGTTCAATTGGGTGCCGGGTATTTTTTGTTGCCGAATGAAGTAACGACTGATTTTGCAGTTACTATGATCTTTTCAATTATTGTGCCTATCGCACTTGGCGTGTCGATCGGGTCGCTTGCGATCTATTATCTCGGGTACTTCACCGGAAAACCTTTGCTTGAGCGCTGGGGTAAATATGCGGGTTTAAGCTGGCGTGGTGTAGAAAGAAGGCATGACAAGTTTAAGAGCACGCAGGCGGACGCCACGGTGTTGTTCTTCTTGCGAATTGCCCCTCTTGTGCCGAGTGCGGTCATCTCGCTGTCTTGCGGTGTTATTCGCATGAAGCTCTGGAAGTATCTGCTCTATACCTTTTTGGGAACCATGATCAGGGTGGCATTTTTGGCAATGATAGGTTCGCAGGTCGGTGTATTCTATCGTCAGTACTGGACGATCATTGATCGATTCGAATACGTGATACTGATGGCTGTTCTTGTCTCCTTCTTTATATTCATGTTGTATAAATTAGTGTGGTTTCGGTACCAAGAGTCACCTCGTAGATCAATATCGTAGTGCGTAGTATGAACTTATTTACTGATTGGTTTAATAGCATTGCTGCCTCTGCTGTGTTGGTGGGGATGGCGCTTATTGTCCTATACCTCATAGCTGTTTGTTTCTCGTGGGTGAGGTTTTTTGCTTTTCTTCGGGAGAAGTTGCATACATATCATCTTTGGCTGGGTTTTCTTATTTCAACCGGAGCGTTGATCAGTACGCTGATCTACTCACAGATAATCGCTTTTGAGCCGTGTGAGTTTTGTTGGTGGCAGCGGGTTGCGATGTATCCGCAAGTGCTTATTTTTGGTGTTGCACTATTTAGAAGAAGACTTGAAGAATATGTCGTGCTGATCATGTTGTCTGTCATAGGTATGGTGTTAGCCGTTATTCATATTAGTATTCAGTTGCGTGATGACACTATATTTTGCCTGCCAGGAGAAGTGAGTTGCAGTACTATTTACATCACCGAGTTTGGTTTTATAACTATGCCGGTAATGTCGCTTACGGTCTTTACCATACTTGCCTTGATCGCCGGCAACGGTTTGTACGAACAACGCAAGAGCGCTCGAGTCTAAGTAGCTATATAGTCGTACGTCCGGTGTGGATAGTATCTCCTATGCACAGTCTGAGATGATGCGTGGTGTGGTACGATTAGACTATCTTCACATGTCTCGTGACATCATACAGCTTAGTTACTTTTTCGCTCTTCTGGTCGCTGCAGCGGTGCTGATCGGACTGGTGTTTCTGCCGTATATACCGGCTATCTTTTTTGCGATCGTGTTAGCGATCGTTTTTTATCCACTCCATCAAAAAATACTGGATGCAGTTAATGGACGGGCTTGGCTTGCGTCGACTCTGAGTACCACGGTTGTTTTGATAGTAATAATCATTCCGCTTGTTATCTTCAGTATCTTGCTGTTTCAGGAAGCCTCAAGACTCCTGTCCCTCATAGCCGCATCTGAGTTTAATCTTGATGACTCACTTACTGCGTTTGTGGAATGGGTCGCTGCTTTTTCGCCGACCATAGCTGAGTATATTGGCTTGTATACGTTGGATATTGCTCCGCAGGAGCACATCGCTCAGGGTATTTCGTGGGTACTTGAGAGAGCGAACATGTTCGTTGGTCAGGCGTTTCGAATCGTGATAGCGGGCGCGATCAGCTTGCTCGCCCTTTTCTATCTTTTTCGGGATGGTGATCGTGCGGTGCGCTATCTTGTTCGGGTCACGCCACTCGCGCGCGGATACGAAACAATGATCCTGCACAAAATAAAAGATGCGGTAAACTCAGCTGTTCTTGGGAGAATACTTACAGGAGTTATCCAAGGGGTGCTTACAGCTGTTGCGCTCAGTGTCGTGGGTATACCGGCGCCACTGCTTTGGGGGGCTGTTGCGGCGGTCCTCTCTGTAGTGCCTATGTTGGGTCCGGGTTTAGTTATCACGCCGGCCGCGCTGTATCTTATTGCGATCGGCAATACGTGGAGTGGGGTCGGGTTAATTGGATGGGCGGTCCTAGCCATCTACCTTGTGGATGATATTTTGGGACCTATCTTTATTGAACGGGGCATGAAAATTCATCCGTTTTTGATCCTTGTTTCTATATTAGGAGGTGTGTCGTTGTTCGGTCCTATTGGTTTCGTGGCCGGTCCGGTTCTACTTGCATTGCTCTTTGTACTGCTCGACATGTATCCGATGATCCTTGAGAAAGAATTGTCAGCGAAACAAACAGATATATAACGTATGGCCGATCGCACTCAAAAAAACGCTCCCTTGCGAGTTTTGATGTTCGGCTGGGAATATCCGCCGTATAATTCAGGTGGCCTTGGCGTGGCTTGCAAGGGGTTGGTCGAGGCGCTCGCTGCCGACGGAGTAGAAGTGACGTTTGTATTGCCAAAGCGTATACCGGTAACTGACACGTCGTGTCGTTTTATTTTCGCTGATGATTCAGAAGAAATGGTAACCAAAGAAGGTACGCCGGTCTTGTTGTCCGCGTATCTTACCGCTGAAGAGTATCGACTGCGACGTGAGAAGTACGGAGGCAGCGGCGCGTATACGATCTATGAAGCGGCAGCAGAATATGCCGAGAATGCACGTGCGATCGCTCGTGATCATGTCGGTGAGTTTGATGTAATTCATGCGCACGACTGGCTTACGTTCGGGGCGGGTATTGCTGCAAAAGAAGAATTAGGCAAACCCCTTGTGGCGCATGTTCACGCTACTGAGTTTGATAGAGGTGGCGGCAATCAGGTCAATGAATACGTATACGGTATAGAGCGAAAAGGTATCGAAGCGGCTGATCAGGTTGTGAGTGTTTCGGCTTTTACAAAGAATATTCTCACAACTCATTATGGAGTTGACGATCAAAAGATCATGCCAATTCATAACGGTATTAATGCGGCGGAATATGCTCCTGACAAAATAGCTACTGATCATGTGGTCCAACTGAAGCGATGCGGATATAACATTGTGTTATTTGTCGGGCGCCTAACTCTGCAAAAAGGGCCAGACTACTTTGTTCAGACAGCTGCAAGGATTCTTGACCATGAACCGTCTACAATATTCGTTGTTGCGGGTTCCGGCGATATGCATCAGCGTATGCTTCGCGATGTTGCGGCTGCAGGTCTAAGTAACAAGTTCATTTTCGCCGGGTTTGCGCGTGGGGCTGATCTTGCTCAGTTATACAAGGCGGCGGATCTCTATATTATGCCGTCTGTCTCTGAACCGTTCGGCATCACTCCGCTTGAGTCACTTATTAATGGCACGCCGGTGTTGATATCAAAACAGTCCGGAGTGAGTGAGTGTCTCACTAATGCGCTTACGGTTGATTTTTGGGATGTGGAAGAAGCGACCAATAAAGCGGTGTCAGTACTGAGGCACCCCGGTTTGAAGAAAACGCTGTCAAAGAACGGGTATCAGGATGCGTTGCAACAAACATGGCAAAAGGCCGCGGATAAGGTTCGTGAGCTCTATGCTACAATGGTGTTAGTCACGAAGAACTAATTCTCTTTCTTTTATTTGTTATGACCTCTGTTTGTTTTTATTTTCAGGTTCACCAACCCTTTCGACTCGATAAACATAGTATTTTTGATATTGGAACGGGCAAGCCGTACTTTAGTGCTTCGGACGGAACCGATCTCGATAATCAAGCAATTTTAAACAAGGTGGCGGGGAAATGTTATCGACCGATGAACGATCTTCTGCTGGGGCTTTTGGAGCGTCACCCGCAGTTTCGGGTGTCGTTCTCTGTTACAGGCACGGTTCTTGAGCAGCTCGAGCAGTATGCTCCGGATGTGCTTGACCAGTTCAAAGAACTTGCGAAAACGGGTCGTGTTGAGTTTCTCAACGAGACATATCATCACTCGCTCGCGTTCATTCACTCGCCGGAAGAATTTAGGCGGCAGATACAGATGCACACAGATAAGATGAAGGATCTGTTCGGTATTACACCGAAGGTGTTTAGAAATACAGAGCTTATATATAACAACGATCTTGCAGATGTCGTACAAGAACTTGGCTTTACCGGTATGCTTGCCGAGGGCGCAGACCATATTCTTGGCTGGCGTTCACCTAACTTCGTGTATCGGTCTCTTGGGAAAAAACCGTTGCCGCTTTTACTAAAAAATTACAAGCTGTCTGACGATATCGCGTTTCGATTCGGAGAGAAAGGATGGAAAGAATATCCACTTTCAGCTGAAAAATTCGCTAGCTGGGTAAACAGCAACCACGGCTCAGGTGATGTTGTTAATCTCTTCATGGACTACGAAACATTTGGCGAGCACCAATGGGAAGATACCGGTATCTTTGAGTTTATGAAGGCGTTGCCGACCGAACTGTATCGACACCCGGATACCGTGTTTGCTACTCCCTCTGAAGTGCTTGCCTCAGCCGATCCGGTCGGTGAGATCGATGCCCCGCATTACGTGTCATGGGCAGATGTTGAGCGAGATCTGTCGGCGTGGCATTCAAATGACATGCAGGCTGATGCGCTCCGCAGTGTTTTCGATCTTGAAGAAGACGTTCTTTCCAGTGGTGACGAGCAATTGATCGACGATTGGCGTCGACTGACCACCTCGGATCATTTTTATTACATGTGTACGAAGTGGTTTGCTGACGGCGACGTTCATACTTATTTTAATCCGTATCAGTCGCCGTACGATGCTTTTATTGCTTACATGAACGTTATCCATGATGTACAATTACGGGTAAAGGAGATCCAATCGAAGCGTGAGGCGGGCGAGCCGGTACCGTTGCGCAAGGTTACCTGATCAAATGAAGGGCTGATCTTTTGGCAACCTAACACTATTGCAACCTATGTTCATTAAACACAATTACTCACATCCATTACTTCGCAAGTTTTTGAGTCGTCACGAACCGCAGAATGTTCGGCCGGTGCGGGCCGGAAGCGCACGCATGCGTCAGTATCTTTCGGTGTGGCGAAGACAGCCTGAAGCTGCTCGTGTGATACGAGAGTGTCAAAGGGTTGATGAGGAAAATGCGTTCAAAGCGATCGATGGCTCTGCGGTATATACATTGGTAGACCTCCATGAGTTGCTTCGGCGTTTAGAAACAGAACACTACGAGCATCACACCGGTGGCACATGCAATGATTTTTCCTGTTGGTTGCGTGATGTTTGGAACGAAGAGATCGCGGCTGAACTTATCAGTCGAGCAGCTGCTCAGGCGGAGGCGGCAGCTATTCTTGAGCGACTATGTCGCCGACGGGGCGAGCTGTAAAGACAGGGCGGTGTAAAAGTTTCAAAAGAGAAGGTAAAACGACAAATGTAATCTATGTCACGCTCATTAGTTCTTGGTAACGGTACAATATTAGTTTGCATGGACGCAGCCGGTCAGGTGCGTGATTTTTACTTCCCGTATGTTGGGCACGAAAATCATATTGCATCTGGTGACGCGTTGAGCGTGGGTGTGTGGGTTGATAATGAGCTGACCTGGATAGGCGATGAGGGGTGGCACGTAAAGGTTGATTACGAAAAAGAGACTTTGACCTCGAATATTGTAGCGTCTAATGACCGCCTTAAGATCAATGTATATTTCCGCGATGTGGTATATAACGAAGACAACGTTCTTATTCGACACGTCACAGTGGAAAACCTGGGGCACAAACGTGATGTTCGTGTATTTTTTAATCAGCAATTCACTATCAGCGCAACATCGCATGCAGATACGGCATACTATAACCCTAATGAAAAAGCAGTCGTTCACTATAAAGGGCGTCGAGTATTTTTGATAAGCGGACGGGCAAATGGTGAGTCGTTTCAGGATTACACGGTCGGTTTATTCGGTGTAGAAGGGAAAGAGGGGACATGGCGTGATGCAGAAGATGGAGAGCTAGCAAAAAATCCTATTGAACACGGATCAGTGGATTCAACGCTCGGATTTCATCTTACGTTGAAAAAAGGCGAGTCAACAGAGATCACCTATTGGGTGTTGGTCGGGGAGACATACAAGGAAACAAAACACCTTCATGAGATGGTCGCTCGTAAAACAGCGAAGCATATTCTCAAGAGCGCTCCTGATTTCTGGCGGGCCTGGGTCAATAAACGTAATTTTACATTCTCCGGGTTGAGCAGTGACGTTGTCGATCTATTTAAAAAATCGCTATTGATATTGCGTACACATTGTGACGATCGCGGTGGCATACTGGCTTCCGGAGACGGCGCGAGCGGTATGTACGGCAAGGATACGTATGGGTATGTTTGGCCCCGTGACGGTGCTTTTATTGCGCTCGCGCTTGATCATGCCGGGTACGACGATGTTGCTCATCGTTTTGTTGAATTCACGCACGATGTACTGACAGAGAAAGGATATATTTTGCATAAATATCAACCGGACCGATCGCTTGGAAGTTCGTGGCATCCGTGGATCCAGGAAGGTGTTGAGCAGTTGGCGATTCAGGAAGACGAGACCGCTTTGCTCCTCGTCATGTTCTGGGAGCACTATAAACTCAATAAAGATCTTGAGTATTTGGAGGTAGTGTATAACTCATACGTGAAGCGTATGGCGGATTTTCTTGTTTCGTATCGGGACGAGAAAACCGGCCTGCCGAAGCCGAGTTATGATCTGTGGGAGGAAAAAAACGGTGTTTCTACATTTACGTGTGCCAGTGTCTTTGGAGCGCTGAACGCAGCCTGCCAATTCGCAACACTTCTTGGAAAAAATGATGACGCGAAGCTCTATCAAGAAACAGCGGTCACTGTACGTGAGGGTATTTTGACTCATCTGTACGATAGTGAGGCAGGGTATTTTGTAAAGTTGTTGAATATAAATAATGACAAGATCGAATATGATAAAACAGTAGATGCGAGTAGTTTTTACGGGATATTTCGATTTAATATTCTGCCACCGGACGATGAGAGACTGCAACGTACGTTTCAGCTCACCCGAAAGGAACTTTCAGATCCGATCCCGACCGGCGGAGTGGCTCGTTACAAAGGAGATACATACTTCACGGTCGATCATCAATTACCTGGTAATGCCTGGTTTGTGACAACGTTGTGGTTCGTGCAGTATACGATCTTGAAAGCAAAGACGATCGATGATCTTTCGGGCATTAATGAGGAGCTTGAGTGGGTCGCTCAGCACGCGCTA
This sequence comes from Candidatus Paceibacterota bacterium, assembly GCA_040905715.1. Taxonomy (NCBI): domain Bacteria; kingdom Bacillati; phylum Minisyncoccota; species Minisyncoccota bacterium. The sequence goes on from JBBDRA010000003.1 coordinate 122,700, forward strand.
GCTTCCGGGGTTCTTTCCGAGCAGATCGACCCGCACACCGGCGAACAGGTTTCGATAGCACCGCTCGCCTGGAGTCACGCAGAGTATGTCTACACCGTGATCAATTATATGGAAAAACTCGAAGAGCTTGGTGGAAGTGAGGCTACTGCTCCGATCGAAGACGTGATCTAGTCCGCGTATGTTGTGAGGCGTGTTAGGATAATGAAGAAGATGTTCAAAGAGAGTATGTTGGAGAGTTTGCTAGGGGATAGTTTTGGAAAGAAAACTCGCCTGCCTGCTGTCTATAGCAGAAGAGGGTTGTAACTAATTAAACTATATGTATATCATCACTCGTTGGCTACTTATCGCGCTCTCACTCGTTGTCGCTGCTTGGATCGTCAGCGGTGTTTCTCTGAATGGGCTTTATATAACACTTATCGCGGCTGCACTTTTGGGTTTGGTGAATGCGATCATTCGACCGGTCCTTATCTTGCTTACCTTGCCGATCAATATTGTAACCCTGGGATTGTTTATCTTGGTCATCAATAGCTTCCTGTTCTTGTTTGTCGCAAGTTTTGTTGATGGATTTGAAGTTGATGGATTTGGGTCGGCATTTCTCGGGGCGCTCGTGGTTTCGATCGTGAGCTTTCTTGGAAATCGGCTTATTGTCGCCCAGCAAAAACCTCGTAGCGCAGTATCGAATTAATAACGGCGAAAAAGCATTTAAAATAAAATCTACGTATGACCACCATCGTTACTCACAGCGCCCGTTTTCATACTGATGATGTGTATGCCGTTGCTACCCTCGAGCTGATCCTTACAAAGCGAGGCGAAGGGCTTCCTCGTGTTGTGCGAACTCGACAGCAGGAAAAAATAGATGCGGCCGATATTGTTGTCGATGTTGGCGGGGTATATGATCCGGAGAAAAAAAGATTTGATCATCATCAAGGCGGACTCGAACCGAGGACAAACAGTATTCCCTACGCTTCGTTCGGTCTTGTGTGGCGTGAGTACGGGGAAGAGCTTGCGGGAAGTTCTGCGGTGGCTGAGGCGATCGAACATAAACTTGTTCTCTCAATTGATGCGAATGATAACGGAGTAGATCTCTCTGCGTCAGTGCTCGAGGGCATTGAGGTCTACACGCTTGATGATCTGATCGGTTCGTTTGTGCCGGCATATACCGAAAGCGAGCTTGATATCGATAAGCAGTTTCGCTATGTGTGTGATATTGCTAAGGCGCATCTTTTACGTGTTATTGCTCACAAACGTGCGGTGGAGGTTGCACGAGAGGCGGTAGAGGAGGCTTATCAGAAAGCCGCGGACAAACGGATCATCGAGCTTGACTATCCGGTGCCGTGGAAGGAGGTAATAGCGCAGTACTCAGAGCCGCTTTACATGGTGTATCCGATCGAGGCTGACGGCAAAGAGCAGTGGTACGTACGCACTGTTCCTGTGGAGAAGAACAGTTTTGATAATCGTAAGGATCTGCCTGCAAGCTGGGGCGGATTAGAAGGTGAGCCTTTCCGGCAAGAGACTGGTTTGGACGATGCTATTTTTTGCCACAAAGGGCTTTTCTTGGCCGGGGCTTATTCGCATGAATCCGCGCTTATACTTGCTCAAAGAGCGGTAGAAGCATGATAAATGGCTCACAAAGCATGTGAGCCATTTAATAAGGGTGGTTTTGAGCTTTTTTCGTTAAAAAATGGCTTAAAAACTGGATACTGACCACTGAATACGCTATACTCCCCGTATGGCATTTGTAGATGAACTCACGGTACATATAAAGGCAGGGAAAGGAGGGGACGGCGTTGTACGCTGGCTTCGGGAGAAATTCAGGCCCAAGGGCGGCCCGGCTGGCGGTGACGGCGGAGACGGCGGAGATGTGTATATTCGCGCGGTCCGTGACCTCTCTATCCTGCAGGGGTACACGCACACCAAGGAGTTTCGAGCCGAAGATGGAGGCGATGGAGGCAAAAAAAGTTTGCACGGCAAGAACGGTGAGGACCTGACCATCGATCTTCCGATGGGTGCGAAAGTAACGAACCAAACCACGGGCGAGGTTTTTCAGCTTACACGAGCTGACGAGACAATTCGTATTCTTGAGGGAGGAAAAGGTGGTCTGGGTAATGAGCAGTTCAAGTCAGCAACGAACCAACAGCCTCAAGAATGGACTCCGGGCACAAAAGGCGAAGACGCAGATTTTCATATAGAACTAGAGTTGATAGCCGACGTAGGTTTTATCGGACTGCCGAGCGCCGGCAAGTCTACGCTTCTCAATGAACTCACGAATGCGCACAGCAAAGTTGCGGCGTATCACTTCACCACGCTTGATCCGCACTTAGGGGAATACCATGGCTATATTTTTGCGGACATTCCCGGACTGATCGAAGGAGCTTCCGGCGGGCGAGGATTGGGCCATACATTTTTGCGTCATATTAAAAAGACCGCTCTCTTGGTTCACTGTGTCTCGTTTGAAAATGAGGACATGGTGCAGGCATACAAGACGATTCGCAACGAACTTGATAAGTATGACGTCTCGCTCACGGATAAACCCGAGCTGATCGTGTTGACCAAAAGCGACGTGGTAGATGAAGGGATCGTCAGCGAAATGCTGGCAGCGTTTACAAAGATCGGTCAGCAGGTGATAGCGGTTTCTATTATTGATGAAGCGCTGATCAAAAGGCTTGGTGACACGATCGTTGAGTACGTTCGTGACAGTGAACAAGTAGAGGCAAACCATCCTGCTGATAAAGACGATGAGGAAGAGGACGTCATGGAATAGCGGTGTGTTAGAATTGGTGAGATAGATATTAGTATGATCACATCTGTATGACCACATATTTTCCGACAATTGGACTAGAGATACACGCGGAATTGAATACGGTGACCAAGATGTTCTGTAACTCCAAGAATGATCCCGACGCAGAACCAAACACCAACATCTGTCCGGTTTGCATGGCGCATCCCGGTACACTGCCCACGATCAATTTTGAGGCGGTTAAGCATGTGATCAAAGTCGGTCATGCTGTAGGCGGTACGATCGCTGATTTTACAGAGTTCGATCGAAAGAATTATTTTTATCCGGATATTCCTAAGGGATATCAGATAAGTCAGTACGAGCATCCGTTGGTTTCGGGTGGCGCGCTACACGATGTTGAGCTTACGCGTATACACCTTGAAGAGGACACGGCAAAATCTACTCACGATCAAGGTGATTACAGTCTCGTTGACTTTAACCGAGCAGGGGTGCCGTTGATGGAGCTTGTGACCGAACCGGTTATTACAAGCGGTGAGCAAGCTGCCGCGTTTGCGAAAGAACTTCAGCTGCTTCTGCGGTATCTTGGGGCAGGTGAGGCTAATATGGAGAAGGGGCAGATGCGCGTCGAGGCGAATATTTCAGTAAGTGCGGATAAAGATGTTTTTGGTACAAAAGTAGAAGTTAAAAACCTGAATTCGTTTCGGTCAGTTGAAGGAGCTATCGCGTGCGAGATAGAACGACACACAAAGGCACTTGAGAGCGGTGGTGAAGAGATCATTCAGGAAACACGTGGCTGGGATGAGCAAAAACAGACCACATTCTCACAGCGACAGAAAGAAGGATCAGCAGACTATAGGTACTTTCCGGAACCGGACTTGCCGAAGATCTGGATCTCGCGCGTGCCGGAATTTCAGCCGGATAAGATCACGAAGGAAATGCCCGAGTTGCCATGGGAGCGACGAGAGCGCTACGCAACGAGTTATGATCTCGATACGCAGACGAGCGATATATTTGTGCAGTCACTGCCGTGGGCAGCTTACTTTGAAGCGGTCATAAAAGAGATCGGTGAGGACCCAAAACAACAAAAACTGGCGGTGAACTATATCACTTCAGATTTCATTGGCTTGATGAAAAAGGACGAGAACGTGCCGTACTTTGCTGAAGTTGACCCGGCGCGTTTTATCGATCCGATACATTTCGCTAAGGTTATAGAGATGGCGGCCGAACAGAAGCTCTCTTCACGTGGGGCAAAAGACCTGCTTGCTACGCTGTATCGAGAGGGCGGTGATCCTGAGGAGATAGCTGAAAAGGAAGGACTGCTTCAGAAAAGCAACGAAGGAGACCTTGCGCAGATAGTGAGTGATGTAGTTGTCGAGAATCCGGACGAAGCAGAGTCGTATAAGCAAGGAAATGAGAAAGTGCTTCAGTTTTTGGTCGGGCAGGGGATGAAGAAGAGTAAAGGTTCGGCGAACCCGCAGGTTTTAAAGGAATTGTTTGAGAAGGAGTTGGCAGCCTAAGGAATTGAGATACTTGCGTTGTTTTGTTTGAATGGTATAATATAGAAGGTGATATGTTGGACGATCGCTGAGTTTTTTTTGCAAGAACTTAGAGGAAAGTCCGGACACTTATTTCTGTTCCGTCTTTGACGGATAACGGATCTAAAATGGTAGCGGCTCCGACGCTTCGGCATAGCCGAGGTGCGGAGCTCCGACTCCATCATATGATGGACGTCGGAGGTAACACCCGTCATCCGCCCCAGGCGGAAGAGGTGCGAGCAGTGACGCTCGATTCCGAAAGGATAGAGATTCCAGGAATGGAATAACCTTTATATAAGCTTGAGGTTTCCTTAAACGAAATTGAAGGGTGAAACGGCTAAATCCTTACCCAAGTGCAAGGCCGTACTCCAATGCTCTTGTAACAACAAGGTTTCATTGGTTTGTGCCGCACGAGCTGTCTGGTAACAGACAGCCCAGATAAATGATCGTCCAGGGCCCTCTTTTAGGGGTTCGGACAGAATCCGGCTTACAGACATATCGCTTCAAAACACAAAAACCCGCCGAAAGGCGGGTTTTTGAGTATCCTTTTGGATGGAATAGAACAAATGAATTTGAATGGTGTAATGTGCCCTGTGTATAAGATGCATTGATGAGTTTCCGCTGGTAATATATTATTGATGCATTAACCTTTATCAGTAGCTATTAGTAAGTAGCCGCATTTTAAAATATGGTACGTATTCCTTTACTTTCTCGATTGATCGATTCTTCAGCCGCTCGAACTGAGCCCTCACCGCACGCAGGGCAAGCACTAACCCTGGTATCTCGTGGTATTCTGATCGGACTTATATTCCTTCTGCCGTTGTTTTTTGTACCTTCCGCGTTGGTAACATTCCCTTTCTCAAAAATATTATTGGGTGAGGTGTTCGTCATTCTTGCTTTCATTCTCTATCTGATCACGGTTTTGCGGCGCGGTGAGTTCTCGTACCCTCGACACATCGCTCTGCTGGCTATTCCGACAGTAGTTGTTGCGTACTTGCTTGCATCCCTCTTCAGTAGTACGCCTGCTCACTCATTGTTCGGGTATGGGTTTGAGCCGACAGCGTTTAGCTTTATTCTGGTGCTATTCCTGCTTCTGTTCCTTGTCGTTCAGTTGTTCCAAACAAAAGAACATATTTTTTACGCATATCTTGCGTTCTTCGGCGCCTTCATTCTTCTAGGCGTTTTTCACCTACTTCGTTTTATTGGCGGCCCGGATCTTTTGTCGTTCGGAATTTTCCCTTCAATGGCGTCAAACACTATTGGTAGTTGGAATGATCTCACAGCCTTTTTTGCGGTGGGTACTTTGCTGTCACTCGTTACGCTTGAGGAGCTTCGCCTTCGAACTGCGTTTAGGAGCGTGATCTACGTTGTTTTCGGTGTTTCTCTCGTGTTCCTCATTATAGGTAATTCTGCTGTCGTCTGGTACGTTCTCGGCTCGATCTCGCTGCTTTATCTGATCTATGCATTTTTGATGCGAGACAGTTCAGTAGAAAGCGAGACGGACTCGACCGGACCACGTGTTAGCGTGAACGCATTGATCGTATTGATCATTTCGGTCCTATTCGTGCTTGTTGGAGGATCGATCGGCGACAGCGTGTCACAGTACTTGGGCATTTCAACATTTGATGTTCGTCCGTCATGGACAGCAACATTTAATGTTGCCCGAAGCACGCTTTCCGATTCTCCGATCGTTGGAGCGGGTCCTAACCACTTCTCATATGAGTGGAATAATTTCAAGCCTGATGGTGTAAACGAAACACAGTATTGGAACACCGAGTTCAACTACGGTGTTGGTCTTGTTCCGACATTTCTTGTGACCACAGGCCTTCTGGGTGCGCTCGCTTGGATATTCTTCTTGGGCACAATCGGCTATCTCACAATTCGCACGCTCTTCCGTGTTAATTTGGCTCCGCTGAACAGGTACCTTACTCTTTCGTCCGGCGCTGTTACCATCTTTCTCTGGTCCATGGCGATCGTGTCGGTTCCGGGTACGGTGATGATCGCCATAACATTTGTGTTTACAGGTCTTTTCCTTGGATCTGTAGTTGGCAATGGAGTTGTAGATAAACATCTTCTTAAATTCTCAGCTTATCCGCGAGCCGGATTTGTTGCAGTCCTTGTTCTCGTATTACTGTTACTGTCCTCGGTCGTGTTCGGGTATGTTCTCGGTCAGAAAACTGTTGCATCAGTATTCTTCCAACGCAGCTCCCTCGCTGCCGGTGAAGGAGAGCTTGAAAACTCAGATCAACTCATGAGACAGGCTATTCAGTTAGATGAGAACGACATATACTACCGTAGTCTCTCTCGCATCAATATTGCACAAGCAAATACGCTTGTGGCTGAGGCTGGAAATGATGGATTTTCAAATCAGCAGGAAGCTGAGTTTACGCAAAACTTCCAGGACGCCATCGTTGCAGGTGAGATCGCGACTCAAGTGAAGCCGATTGACGCACAGAATTGGTCAGCACTCAGTGGGATCTTTCACCAAGCTGTTCAGTACGGTATCGACGGCGCTTATGATCGGGCAGATCAAGCTCTTGCAGAAGCGATCGAACGAAATCCAAAGAGTCCGGCCCTTCGGCTTCAGCGCGCTCGTCTTGAGATAGCGAATGAGGATCTTCAGGCCGCTCGAACATATATCGCGGAAGCACGAGAGTTAAAATCAAACTACACAGAAGCGATCTTCCTTCTTGCTCAGATCGAAGCGTCCGAGGGTAATATCGCAGAGGCTATCGCACAGACTGAGCAGGTAGCGAACCTGGCACCACGTGACGCAGGATTACTCTTCCAGCTTGGATTACTCTATTACCAGGACGAGAATTATTCAGGTGCCGTACAGGCTCTTGAACGAGCAACGGAGCTTGTAGAGGGATACGCAAACGCTCAATACTTCCTGGGGCTCAGTCAGTACCGCCTAGGAGATACCGAAGAAGCGATCGCACTGTTTGAGGAGCTTATAGAAACAAATCCAGACAATAGCGACCTACAGCAGATCCTTACGAACATGCGAAATAATTTCCCACTCTTTGAGGGTGTAAGTGATCCTATCAGCGATCAGGTAGATAGTGATGCAGAACTCCCGGTAGAGGAGACTTCTCCTGAAGAGGGTACAAGCGAAGCGAACATTAGCGAAGACGAGGTTGTCGAGGGTGCTGATGCCGAAGGGGGGACAGATGAAGAGTAGTCTCTACGACGTTTTGCTATATCCTCGGTGAGTTGACATGATGCATGGATAACGTACCGTGTTTAACGCGGCGTAGTTAAATATGGTCACTAAACTTATCCAATTCATTCATAGAGAAGTGGCTGGCATCCATCAGGCTGCTTACGTCCTCGGTGTATTTGCTTTGAGCTCGCAGTTGCTGGGGCTTCTTCGGGACAGGTTGCTCGCCGGTCTTTTTGGAGCAAGTCGAACACTGGATGTGTACTATGCGGCATTTCGTATACCTGATCTACTGTTCCTTACGGTCGCCTCGATCGTATCGCTTTCGGTATTGCTACCGTTTTTCGTTGAGCGTCTCGAGCGTGATCGTGAGACGGCAAAGATCTTTCTTGATCGAGTCTTCTCTATCTTCTTCCTAACGGTTTCTGTGCTCAGCATTGTTGCGTTCTTTGCTATGCCGTATGTGTTGCCGCTAATATTTCCGGGATTTGCAGGAAGCGACCTAGCACAAGCGATCAGTCTTAGTCGTCTCCTCCTTCTCTCACCTATCTTGTTGGGGATCTCAAATTTGTTGGCGGCAGTAACTCAGGCCCACCAGCGCTTTTTATTGTATGCAATTAGCCCACTCCTGTACAACCTCGGGATCATTGCCGGTGGGATCGCTGTATTCTTTGAGCCGTCGCTGGGCATAACCGGAGTAGTGTATGGAGTATTATTCGGAGCGGTATTGCACCTGGTGGTTCAGGTGCCGTTCGTGATCTCAAAAGGGTTTTTGCCACGTTTTACATTCTCCTGGAATACCCCCGAGATCTGGAGAGTCTTATTTTACTCAGCACCTCGGCGTATCGCGCTTTCGATCAACCACATTGCCATTATCTTTCTAATATCGATCGCTTCGCTTATGGCTGAAGGGTCGATCGCGATCTTCCAATTCTCGTTTAACCTTCAATCAGTCTCGCTTTCTATTATTGGAGCGAGTTATTCTGTAGCGGCATTTCCGGCATTAACTCGATTGTTTGCAAAAGGTGACATGCAAACATTTCTTCAGCAGTTTACGACCGCAGCCCGTCATATCGTTTTTTGGGCGCTTCCGCTTACCGCGCTCTTTATTGTTTTACGTGCCCAGATCGTTCGAACAATACTTGGTAGCGGTAGTTTTGATTGGGCTGACACTCGTTTAACCGCTGCCGCTTTGGCACTTTTTATAATTTCACTTGTGTTCCAGGCGCTTATGCTTCTGTTTGTGCGAGGTTATTTTGCGGTTGGCAATACGCGTACTCCATTTTTGATTAATATTACTTCAGGCGCGGTAATGGTCGTGAGCGCATTCGGCCTCTGGTATCTGTTTGAAGCAAGCGTGCTATTTAGAACGGTTCTGGGCACAGCGTTGCGGGTGACAGATCTCGACGGGATCATTGTATTGGTTCTTCCGCTTGCTTACACTCTTGGATTTCTATTAAATGGTGTGCTGTTGTGGTTCTGGTTTGAGCGTGATTTCGGGCATAGCTTGAAGGGTGTTTTTTCGTCTTTTTGGCAAAGTTTGGCTGGCGCTGTTCTCACCGGTCTAACCGCCTACGGATCTCTTCAGGTATTAAGCGGATTCTTTGATCTTAATACGTTCTTGGGTATCTTTCTCCAGGGCGCATGTGCCGGTTTGGTTGGCGCAAGTGCCGGCCTTGGTGTATTGTGGTTACTTGGATCTAGTGAACTCAATGAGCTGTGGAGCTCTCTTTCGCGTCGATTTGGGCGGAAAAATGTCGTTGCGAGCGGGACAGACACGCTGGAGAACTAATAAACTGCAAATGTGCGGTCAATGCACGTAACTGGATGTCAGGTAGCTATTTCATGGGTAAAAAGTTCGATTTTTGTAAAGGAAGTGTTAGTGTAGAAGGGTATTCATTATGGAACATAGTCAGATCAGAAATTTTAGTATTATAGCTCACATTGATCACGGCAAGTCTACGCTTGCCGATAGAATGCTCGAACTCACTCACAGTGTTGAAGATAGGCGCATGCAGGATCAGGTTCTTGACTCGATGGAGCTTGAACGAGAGCGAGGCATTACCATAAAAATGCAGCCGGTTAGAATGGCGTATTCCTCGGATCGTTCAGGAAAAAAAGAGTCATATATTTTGAATTTGATTGATACCCCGGGGCATATTGATTTTTCGTACGAAGTATCACGAGCAATGAAGGCTGTAGAAGGAGCGATCATGTTGGTAGATGCAACTCAAGGAGTTCAGGCGCAGACACTGACAACGCTTCATATGGCGCAGGATCTTGGTTTGGTTATTATCCCGGTTCTCTCTAAGGTCGACTCTGATCTTGCGCGTATTGACGAGGTAAAGCTCGAAGTCGCTGAGCTTCTTGACTGTTCTCCCGATGACGTGATCGAGACATCCGGAAAGACCGGGGCAGGTGTGGCTGAACTTCTTGAAGAAGTAGTTGAGCGCGTGCCGGCGCCTGAGATAACTGACGAGAAATCACTCAAGGCGCTCGTGTTTGATTTTGAGTACTCGAATCATCGCGGTGTTATTGTGTATGTACGATTGTACTCAGGTAAGGTGAGTGCAAAAGATGATCTGCAATTTCAGGTAGCAAATGAGCGCTTTGGCGCAAATGAGGTTGGTGTGTTCACTCCACAGCTCCTTGCAGCGGATTCGCTGTCAGCCGGCGAGATCGGCTACATTGTGACCGGTATCAAGGAGCCTGGTATTGCCTCAGTAGGTGATACGATCGCTCGGGCCGGTGATTCGACTCCGGTGCTGGATGGGTATCAAAACCCGGCTCCGGTGGTCTGGGCATCGATCTTTCCGGAAAGCCAAGATGACTTTGATTATGTGCGCCGCGCGCTAGATCGGCTGAAACTTGAGGATTCCTCGCTTTCCTTTGAAGAAGAAAGTTCCCGCGTGCTTGGCCGCGGCTTTCGATGCGGGTTTTTGGGGATGCTTCATCTTGAGATTGTTACCGAACGATTGAAGCGTGATTTCGATTGTGCTGTTATAACAACGGCTCCAAGCACGACGTACGAGATAGAGTATGTGGACGGTACGACTGATACCATTTACACGCCGTCCGAATTTCCTGAAGGTCAAGAAGTAAAGACTGTCTACGAGCCCGTCGTCTCACTAACAATAATCACTCCACCGGAGTATATCGGCAATGTTACTCAGATCTTATATGAACATGAAGCCACAACAGGTTCCTCGGATAATTTTGGTGATAACCGAACTGCTATCAAAGCAATAATGCCGCTTCGAGAACTTATGCGGGGCTTCTTTGATGACGTGAAGCGTGTGTCGGCCGGATATGCGTCAGTTTCGTATGAGGTGGGTGAGCGAGCACAGGCAGATGTAGTGCGTATGGATGTGCTGGTGGCAGAAGAGGAGGTGCCGGCCTTAACACGCATTATATCCCGACAAAAGGTTGAGCATGAGGCGCGGCAGGTGGTTGATCAACTTTATACTATACTGCCTCGACAGATGTTCACGACAAAAATTCAAGCGCGCTCGGCCGGGCGAATCATTGCGTCAAAGACACTCTCGGCGCTTAAAAAAGACGTGACCGCGAAGCTCTACGGTGGCGATATTACTCGTAAGCAAAAACTGTGGAAGAAGCAAAAGGAGGGGAAGAAGAAAATGCGTTCCCAGGGCAAGGTGAATATACCTCACGAAGTATTCTTGAAAATGATGCGTCAGCAAAATTCGCCTGATTCTTCCTAAGCAGGACAAAGAAACGTGGACTAATACATAGGAGCACCCGCGCTGAACGCAAAGATCATGCTCAGTATGACAAGAATAGCGAGTACAGCAAATGCGTACTTGATTCGTTTTTGATTTCCCGGATTAAACATCATAATACAGATATCATATCACCAATGAGCGTGTTGCCAAGTGTTTTTCTGTGCATGATATACTGTTTCTATGAGTAGCCGTCTTCATTCAAAACGTCTTCTCAAACGGATTGTTTACTCAAAACCGTTTGTGATATTTTTGGTTATAGTAACGGCGTTTTCCTTGAAGGCTGCTTGGGGGGCGTATCAGAAAATGAGTGAGAGCGGGGAGCGGGTCGCGATCGCCCAGGCAGAAAAGCAAGAGTTGCAGGAAGAGCGGGAAGTTATCAGCGAGAACCTTGAGCGCCTGCAGACACGGCGAGGGATAGAGGAGGAGCTTCGCAAGAAGTATAGTCTGACGAAAGAAGGGGAGGAAATGGTGGTCATTGTAGACAGTCAACCGGAACAAGTTGCTGAGGAGACAAAAGAGAAGTCGGTATTCGGTCAGATCTGGGGTGCGGTAGTTAACTTTTTTGATTGACGATAAGAATGAATTTAAGTAGGTTTAAATGGGTTTTGCAGCGGATATAGTTCAGTGGCAGAACGGATGCTTCCCAAGCATCAGACGCGAGTTCGATTCTCGCTATCCGCACAGGTGTGCATATTTTTATTTCAGTAAAATTCCTTACTACTCCCCGTAGCTCAACTGGATAGAGCAGTCCCCTCCTAAGGGACCGATGTTGGTTCAAGTCCTGCCGGGGAGACAAGAGACAAAAGCAAATACAGCACCAGTTAGAAACTGATGCTGTATTATTTTGGTGCCTGGGGGCGGACTCGGGGTCAGCTCACATCAATATTTTCGTGCGCTTCGCTTCGAAAATATTGTGTGCCCCCCCGGGGCTCGCCCGTCGTACTCGCTATCACTCCGTGCGACACGTCTCCGCCTTTCTCGTCCGCACAGAGGCGCAGCAGTGCGCCTTTTCTCCAGATACACAAAAACCGCCTCGCGGCGGCTTGTTTTGGTGCCTGGGGGCGGACAGAACATCTTGGAAACCCACGGTTTTCCAACACTCCCTCCGGTCGCTGCCTTCCTCCACGGGGAGAAATACTTCTCCCCGACCCCCTCTTGGTTCGAGTCCGTCTACCACATAAAACAATACAGCACTAGTTAGTAACTAGCGCTGTATTGTTCTTGTGCCTGGGGGCGGACTCGAACCGCCGACCCTTCGCTCTTCAGGCGAATGCTCTAGCCAACTGAGCTACCCAGGCAAATGAAAAGTGTTGCGCAAGAGCCTGTATGCTGACAAATGAGTGTAAAAAGTAAAGTTTTACTTTTCTTTTTACACTCATGAAGTCAGCGAGCTTTGCTCGTCTGCCGTTAGGCAGACAGGCTCCTGCATTATCTTTGAGTGCCGCCTGGGCAAGCTTTGCTTTCCCAGGCATTCGGCACCAACTCTGCTCGCTCTCGCATGATTGGCGAGCGCAGTCTGGGCAAGGTATTCCCTTACCCAGTTTTTCAAATACTTACTCCTCCACCACTTCCGTCTCGCCGCCTCCAAAATACCCCTGAGCATTTTCGATGGTCCCCTTGAAGCCGTTGTAGAAATCTCCAAGCTGTTCTATGTATGGCTGAATGAAGTAAAATGCTCCAACGGCTATACCGATAAGGAGCACCCAATAGATGAACGTAAATATACGTCCCCATTGCATGGCGCGGTAAAGCTTGTCTACTCGGGAATGATTATGTTCAACGAGCTCAAGGATCCGTTCCAGTTTCCGACGTTCATCAGGTTCCATACGATGTATACTATACCACAGAGAAGTTAGAATCAAAGTGCGCTATTGCTTCTTTATCCAGTTTTTACACGAACCTTAGCTTCGCGATTTTTGTTTATTTTAGGGAGCTTGATCTCTAAGATGCCGTATCGCTCTGTAGCCTCTGCTTCTTCTACCTCTATTTCTTGCGGCAGGGTAATAGTGCGAGAGAATAATCCCCAGTACAATTCTTGATAATAGTACCTATCATCCGGGACTGATTCATTCATGAGTCTGCGTCCACGGATAGTGACCATTTCACGTGTGATCGTTACGTCAAGGTCGTCCGGAGAAACTCCGGCAACGATTGTTTTAATAATGATCGCGTCACCGCTCTCGTACAGGTCGACCGTGAGGTGCCCTTCCTCTTCTTCTTGTGTTTCTTGCGTCCAGTACGTGTCTTGGTCGGGCTGATTCATTTCTTGTGTGAATCCTTGCGGCTCGACGGGCTGGTCAACTTCGATATCGTCATCATCAAAACGCACTGCCCCGGTTAGTCGTTCAAATAGTGATTGTTTACGTCGTGGCATTGTGTTTTCTAGTTAGAGCCTTAATCTTTTCAAAGAAAAGGAGCAAGATGATAATAGCGCCCCAAACAAGCGCGAAGGCAGCGAATAATAGTTCAGGTGTCTCCTTATGTATACTGTCAATTATAAGGTAGTTAAAAGCTGTATGCAATATGATTGCTATACACAAGCCAACACTTACGTAGATGATTCGCAATATTATTCCTTTATAGTAAGCGAACGCAAGAGCAATACCGACTGTTGCTGAAGCAAGGAGATGGAGAAGCGTGGCACCGATGAAGCGCGTATTGCCTGAAACAAGTCCCTGGGTAAGATTGCCGTCCAGAAGCGGAGTAAGGAGGTAAAAAACATTTTCGAGAGCCGCGAATCCAAGGGCTGCTGTTATCAGATATATTGGTGCGTCAATCGGTTCATCAAAAGATCTTGTATTAATGCCGGCTATGTATGATGCGGCAAATTTAACAACTTCTTCTATCGCTGATACTAAGAATAGGGCTGCTGTAAATGTGACAGTGAAATATTTATCTTGAATGAGCTGAAGCTCTAAGGCAACGATAGCAGCTAGCATTCCGGTAGCAAACGTAATGATAAGCTGCCAGGTCGGTTCCGGGTGCTCTTGGTCTTCTCTAAGCCAAAACCACAGCCAAAAAAGAGCTGGGAGGATACCGCCGGCGATCGCTAATAAAAGAACAGTGGTTTCGGTCATATAACGTTATAGCTATTGAGAAGGTGTCTTCGGCCACTGATGGACCATAAGAATGTCATCGGTGCTTGTGGTCGGAAGTAATGACCAGATCTTTTCAGTTATAAAGGGCATAAAAGGATGGAGTGCAATAATGCTTTGAGTCAAAATATAGTACAGCATCCATTCTGCAGACGCTCGAGTAGCGTCGTCGCTCCCATTTATAGCTTCTTTCTTCTCTTCTATAATAACATCAGCAAATGTATGCCAGAAGTAGTCATAAAGTTTTTCTGAGGCAATATGGAGGTGGTATTGGTCGATCTCCTTTGTGGTCGTTTCAAAAAACTCCCGAAACTCATTTATGCGTTCCTGATCATCTTGCGTGAGTGTGGGTTCTTCTTTTGTTATGTTCTCAGTTGATACATTGCTCAAAACAAAACGAGATGCATTCCATATCTTATTGGCGAAGTGCTTGTAAGCCTTGATCTTGTTCTCAGAGAGCGAAAGATCCGTGCCGGGTGTGTTGCCGACAATGAGAGCCATCCGCAGTGCATCGGTCCCGAATTTTTCTATCTCTTCGAGTGGGTCGATCGCGTTGCCTTTTGATTTACTCATCTTCTCTCCCTTTGCGTCCCGTACCATGCCATGCAGGTATACTTTCTCAAACGGAATTTCTCCAAGGTGGTAGGTGCTCATTAAGACCATGCGTGAAACCCAGAACGGAAGAATGTCGTGCCCGGTCTCGAGCATGCTTGTAGGGTGGTACGTCTCCATATCAGTAGTTTTCTCCGGCCAGCCAAGAGTTGAAAAGGTCCAAAGACCTGAAGAGAACCAGGTATCAAGTGTGTCCGGGTCCTGCTCCCACCCGTCGCCATCAGGTGCTTCTGTTCCTACATAGATCTCTTGCCCGTCAGCCTTCGGCTGATCGGCCGGAGGCCGATACCACACAGGTATTCTGTGACCGTACCAGATCTGCCTGCTAATACACCAATCGCGCAAGTTGTTTACCCAGTTAAGGTAGTTTTTAGTAAATCGATCGGGGATGAATTGTATGTCGCCGCCTTCGATCGCGGCTCGCATTAAGGTTTTTAAGGTTACTGTCGCCCCATTCTCAATTCCGGTTATTTTTGACTGGGGAAGAGTAAATTCTTTGTTAACATCGATAAACCACTGCAACTTCGGTAAAGGCTCGATAATCCCGCCGCTTCTTTGAGCAGTTGAAATGTTCTGCTCGATCACGTCCTCTTTTTCGAGAAGACCATTTTCTCGTAACCACTTTGCTATCTCCTCACGGGCTTCGCGTGTCTTCTTTCCGTTCAGGAGGTCGTTATCCACTGTCATGCGTGCGCGTTCATCGATAACCTGGATCATGGGCAGATCGTGTCGTTCAGCTATCTCTGCGTCGGTCATGCTGTGCGCAGGAGTTACTCCAACAGCACCTGTGCCATATTCAGGATCTATTTCGTTATCGGCAACGATGAGCAGACTGAGGTTAACACCGCAGAATGTTACATCGAACTTCTTTCCGATGTACTGCTTGTATCGTTTGTCCTCCGGGTGAACTGCCACAGCTGTGTCGCCAACCTTTGTCTCCAGACGGGTTGTGGCTACAGGAATGGGGAAGTCAGCGCTGTAACGAAATGTGTACAGCGTTGCGGTGCCTTCCTCGTGCTCGACTTCTTCATCCGAAACGGTTGTCCGTCCTTTGGGATCCCAGTTCACAATACGATGACCACGGTAGATAAGTCCGTCATCGTACATTTTTTTAAAAGCGGTATATACTGCTTTTTGTCTTGGCTCGTCGAGTGTGAATGCCTCCCGCTTCCAATCAACTGACGCCCCCATCCTCCTAATCTGATTTTGAATCGTTGACTGGCTTTCTGAGGCAAATTGATGGACCTCCTTAAGGAATGCTTCGCGACCGAGATCCTGTTTTTTAATACCTTTCTTGTCGAGCAGTTTCTCTACTTTCGATTGGGTTGCAATGGCGGCATGGTCCGTGCCTGGGATCCAGAGAGTTCGATATCCACGCATGCGTTTGTAACGAACCATGATGTCCTCTATCGTGATGGTCAGAGCGTGTCCGTCATGCAATACACCGGTTACGTTCGGTGGCGGGAGAACAATAGAAAAACGTGGGGCATCCGCAGGAATGACACCTTTTTCTATTTGGTCTTCAGGATGAAAACATCCCGACTCTAGCCAGTGGTCATAGATATTTTCTTCAACACTGCCCGGATCGTACGGGGAAAGAAGTTCATTCGGGATATTTTGTTCCATAAAATCTGGCGCATTTGTATACTATTGATAGTAGCATATAAAAATGGGCGTTTACAGTGAGCTCTTTTTGGAAAGAGCAAGTCTTTTTAAGAGACAAAACGATATAATGTCTTTTAAAAATAACGCTTAACCTAGCTGTCCTATTTGGATATATAATGTCCTTTATATAAAAACACGATTATATAAAGGACACTTTCTAAGTATTATAGCTAATTAGAGCCATATTTTGTTTTTTGTAAGGAGTAACACAGCCTTACCACATAATAGATTGTTGATATTGACAAGAGCTAGAGAAGGGGCGTAGTATACATTTGAATATGATCTTTCTCTCAAATTCTATTCCTTCCGCTTAAATAGACCTTCTGTTTATTTAACCGGTTGGCACTAAATGAAATGACATAGATGAAGTGAGTTTCTTTAAGGGCTCTTGTTGTTGTGTGATCGATCAGATCCACTCTTCTTAATTTATTGTTATTGATTGAAGTGTAATTAAAAATCTCCCTAGTTGTCTTAACAGTAGTACGATATGAATTATTACCAACCGATGATGTGCACATATACGAAACGATTACTCTCCGTATGGGTAATTGCCTTCTTTGTGTTTGCTTTTGGTGGCGTTGTGTCAGGTGATGCAACCATTGTGTTTGCGGATAGCGCGACGACATCTGAGCAAACACAGGAGCAAGAGGATGGCGAACAGAGTCAGTCTCAGACTCTTGGTGACATGGAGCAGAGTCAGGACCAGTCATTCTTTAATAATACTAATGATGACAGTGATGATAGTGAAGAGGAGGATAATAAAAATGAACAAGACGACAATAACAAGGACAAGGAAGAAGAGGGTGATGATCAATCTCAAACTCAAACACAAGATCAAACATTAGACTCCACTTCAACCTCAACTTCAACACAAGACCAGTCTCAAGAGCAGGATGATGAGGGACAGTCTCAGTTTCAGTCACAAGATGTGAAAGAAAAGGCTCAGTGTGATAACCCAACCCCAAACGATGATCTGAGCGGTTCTATCGGACAAAATGGCGAGGCAACGGTTACGAACGATTCAGACGTATGTGAATACGAGGTAGGACTTGCGTCATACAAAAAGTTCGACAATATCATCGACAACCAGGAGATATTTGATTTTGCAACAACAACAATAGGAACAAGCACAACGATCGATCTTTCAATTGATGTGCCGCAGTGTGCATATCAGATCGATCTGTTCCACGGAGACGTGCTCATGTCTCTCGATGGACAGCGATATACAGATCGACTTCTTGATGCTGACCACCCAAACAATGCTGCCGGGTTCTGTGAAGTTCCAGAAGATCCTATCCACCCGACAGCTACTATCTCTGCTGATCCGGATGAAGTAGAAGAAGGCGACTCGACCGAGATCACGTGGGGTTCTGAGGATGCAGTTTCGTGTGAAAGTGATGATTTTGACACGGACAACGCAACATCAGGAACGATTACAGTAGACAATATTGTGAACGATACTACGTTTGAAGTGACCTGTGAGTCAGAAACCGGACACACGGCTTCTGACAGCGTGACTGTTGTAGTAACTCAGAAGGAGGAGTCGCAGCAATGTGAAAACCCTGATCCAAATGGTGACCTGAGCGGCTCTATCGGAAAAGATGGCGAGGCAACGGTTACGAACGATTCAGACGTATGTGAATACGAGGTAGGACTTGCGTCATACAAAAAGTTCGACAATATCATCGACAACCAGGAGATATTTGATTTTGCAACAACAACAATAGGAACAAGCACAACGATCGATCTTTCAATTGATGTGCCGCAGTGTGCATATCAGATCGATCTGTTCCACGGAGACGTGCTCATGTCTCTCGATGGACAGCGATATACAGATCGACTTCTTGATGCTGACCACCCAAACAATGCTGCCGGGTTCTGTGAAGTTCCAGAAGATCCTATCCACCCGACAGCTACTATCTCTGCTGATCCGGATGAAGTAGAAGAAGGCGACTCGACCGAGATCACGTGGGGTTCTGAGGATGCAGTTTCGTGTGAAAGTGATGATTTTGACACGGACAACGCAACATCAGGAACGATTACAGTAGACAATATTGTGAACGATACTACGTTTGAAGTGACCTGTGAGTCAGAAACCGGACACACTGATTCAGATAGTGTAACGGTTACTGTTATCGACGATGAGATCGAATGGTGTTCGTTTGAAGGTAAGGTCATTGACCACACGGATCACAGCGATGCTAAAACTCACAATGGTAGTGCTGTAAATTCAGATCGACGTGATGTTGACGGGGTTGAGAACGGACCGGCCTCAAACGTAAATACAGCCGGACAAGAGAAAAACTACTCGACTGACGACTTCTTCTCGTTAGGTGTTAATGGTTATCTTGTGTACGAATTCACAGACTCTGTGGTATTTGACCAAGCAGGAGCTGACATTGCTATCTACGAGATCACCGGTGGAGACGAAGATGAACAAACAGAGGAGAAGATAGAAGTATTGGTAAGTACCGATAACGTTACATATGAATCGCTCGGAATGTATACCGGTGACGCGTATGTAGATATCGATTCTGCAGACCTACCGTTTGTAAAATACATTAAGCTTGTGGACCACACTCCGCACAACGTTCACGGTGGAGGCGGAGATGGCTACGATGTAGACGCGATTATTATTTTGAATGGAAGTTGCGGAGATGCTGTGCTTCCATCAGTAGATCTCAAAGCTAACGGACAAAACGGACCGATCACCATCGACGAAGGATCAACCACAACCCTCTCATGGGATGTAGAGGACGCAGATAGCTGTGTTGCCGGAGGCGACTGGAGCGGTTCAAAGACTGCAACGTCAAGCTCAGAGAACCTTGGCGAGTTGAGCGTCGGCAACTACTCATTCGACCTCACTTGTGCAAACGAACACGGCACCTCAAGTGATAGTGTTGATGTGACTGTCGAGGAGGATACGAATGGTGGCGACGATGATAAAGAAATGACGATCGTTGCTTCTAAGATCGTTTGTGAAGATGAATCCGATCTGCCTAACTGGCACAGTGGTTCAAGTATTGATGCTGATACAGCGCAAACATTTGTCGACAACAATCCATCATGTGAATTTGCTGACGACTGGTCATTCCAATGGGGATATGAGGGAGTTAATGAGCTTCCAGGTGATCACATTGGAGAAGCTGATGGCTCAGCCGGTGTAGGTACTGATACTGGATCAGGGTCTGATGACTGGAAAACGTTCGGCCCTACCAACGCTAGCGGAACAGCTACGGTTGAGATAGAAGATACAAAAGATTCTTCACGTATCTGGGTTCGCGAAGTACTGAAGGATGGATTTGTGTCCTTTAGTGACGCAAACTCACAGTCAGGCAATGTATCCGCTGAGATGTGGTGCCACAATGATGTTCTCAATTACGATAACTACGACTTTATTTCCAACCCACAGCTGGATAAAACATATTACTGTGTTTCAATCAACGCACTGATTGACACTGCAACAACGACGCTTCCATCAGTAGATCTCAAAGCTAACGGACAAAACGGACCGATCACCATCGACGAAGGATCAACCACAACCCTCTCATGGGATGTAGAGGACGCAGATAGCTGTGTTGCCGGAGGCGACTGGAGCGGTTCAAAGACTGCAACGTCAAGCTCAGAGAACCTTGGCGAGTTGAGCGTCGGCAACTACTCATTCGACCTCACTTGTGCAAACGAACACGGCACCTCAAGTGATAGTGTTGATGTGAAGGTTAAGAAAGACGGAAACGGTGGTGGAGGCGACAACAAACCTGACGTTGACCTCAAAGCAAATGGCTCTAACGGACCGATCACTATCGATGAAGGATCGACAACAACATTGTCATGGACACTCGATCATGACCCGGAGACCTGTGTAGCTGGCGGTGACTGGAGTGGTTCAAAGGCTACAAGCTCTGACTCGGAATCACTTGGCCTGCTTAGTGTTGGTGACTACACGTTTGATCTCACGTGTGCAAACGAACACGGCACCTCAACCGATAGCGTTGATGTGACTGTCGAGGAGGACAACAACGGCGGTGGAGGGAACAAAGCTCCGACCGTTGACCTCAAGGCAAATGGCAGCAACTCTCTTACTGTAGATGAGGACACCGAAATAACTCTTGATTGGAGTATTGGCAACAACCCGGAGACATGTGTCGCCGGAGGCGATTGGAGTGGCTCTAAGGCTACAAGTTCTGATTCAGAACTTCTTGGTGAACTCAGTGAGGGAAATTACAGTTACACGCTAACGTGTGCAAACGAACACGGCACCTCAAGTGACAGTGTTAATGTGACTGTTGAGGATGACAACAACGGTGGTGGAGGTGGTACCGGTGGAGGCAGTATAGTTACCGGCGGATGGATCGGCAATGGTATCGAACCTGACAGGAGACCGGAAGGTGAAGTGCTTGGTATTCAGTCATGTTCATACCTTGAAGACTTCTTGCACATTGACTGGAACAACGACCCTGTTGAAGTTGCTAAGCTTCAGTACTTCCTCAGAGAGTTTGAAGGCTACAATATCGATGTGACCACGGTCTTTGACCAGCACACCTATAACACAGTAGTTGATTTCCAGGAGCGATACTTCGACGAAGTACTTGCTCCGTGGGATCACACAGGGGGTACCGGCTTCGTTTACATCACTACTAAAACGAGGATCAACGAGATCGTTTGTCAGGAGGAGATCAACTTCACCGATGCGGAGCGCGAAGAGATGAGAGAGTTCCGTTCCTACCTTGCTTCTATAGGGGGTGATTGGAGAGGTGGTCAAGGTGGTTTTGGAGCGGTTAGCGACACCAATGGTAGTGTTGCCGGAGTGAATGGTGTTGGTGGCGATAGCCCTGCTGCAGATGATCAGGATGATAATGCAGATGAAACAGGAACAACCTCAACCAGTAGTGGAGCAACGGACACCACGAACGGCTATCTAAGTACGGTGGCTGATGTGTTAGGTACAGGTACAGGCACCATGGCCTCCTTCGCCGCTTCAGCTCTTAACTTCCCAAACACTACTGCTGAAGCTGCGCAGTGCTTGGTTAATCTTCTTTTGGTCCTTGCTATCATATTCTTGATAGGTACGATCATTGTGAACGCCCAAGAAACAGAGCACCTTTCAAAGAACACGCTGTGGGCTCGGCGCATCATGATCTATATTCTTGGAACCATTGTTGCCGGAGGTATTGCTTACTTTACAGCGCTATTCTGTCTCATTGTTCCATTGCTCGTTGTTCTTATTATTCTTGCGGTCTCACTCTTGCTTGTGGTCAACAAGGATAATGGAGAAATTGAAAACGACGCAGTGTCTAATGGTGACCATGGATCTTCGTCCGGTAATGGAGAAAAGAAAGGTCTTCGTGATTCAGTTCGATTTCACGAGGGGCATTCACATTCTCACTAGAAAAAGTCTTTATACTAATGAAAAGAAAAACACCGGTTTTTGCACCGGTGTTTTTCTTTTTGTGTAGTAGCACCTAGTCTTTTTTAATTCGCTTTTCTTCAAGAGAAAGGTTGCCAATAGCTTGGATCTGGCTAGGGTCTTGAAGTATAAGTGAAGGGTCGTATTGTGAGCGAATCCATCCAGCTAGGGCGATCATGAGCGCGTTGTCGCCGGTGAGTGCACGTGAGGCAATATGTGCCTCTGGAAGGCCACTATGAGCCTTAAATGAGCTTATAAGGCGTGTATTAGCGGCTACTCCTCCGGCAATAAGGATAGAGGATGCTCCATACGCATCACATGCACGCTCTGTTTTGGTCAGGAGGGTTTCAACGACTGCATCTTCAAATTCTCGAGATATACCCTGCTTTTGTTTATCAGTAAGTTCAGCAGTCGACTCGGCGATCTTTATGTTTTCTATGCCGTTGCGTACGGCTGTTTTTATTCCGGAAAAAGAGAAATTAAGATCGCCGGAGTTAAGCATTGGCCGAGGAAGAGCGAAGGGCGATGCGGTATCATCTTCACGTGCTTGTGTTGCCAGTTTTGATATTTCCGGACCTCCCGGATAGGGAAGCCCTAGCAAGCGCGCCACCTTGTCGAATGCTTCTCCCGCAGCGTCGTCTACCGTCTGGCCAATGATCGAGTAGTCGCCCCAGGCTTTGATGAATACAAGCTCAGTGTGACCACCTGATACAAGAAGCGCGAGAGCGGGAAATTCTATTTTGCGTAATGGCTGCGCGGTGGCGCTTGCGGGGTCTTCTATAAGAAGGGAGGATATATGCCCTTCCATGTGGTTGACCGGTATTACCGGTACCTGCCAAGCGGCGCTGAGTGACTTGGCAAGATTGATACCAACCCAAAGCGTTGGTTCCAGGCCGGGGCCGTGTGTGACAGCGACAGCATCGATGTTTGGCTTGGGAGTTTTGGATAGGAAGGCGAGAAGAGCTTCGGCGAGTCCGGTCTCTCGAGCAAGTAGTTCGGTTATCTGGTTTTGTACCGTTTGTGATATATCGGGGACAGATGTGCCGAGAGCGGTTTTTTCAAGTGTCTTTTTTATAAGAGGAACAGCGTTTTGTGCATGCTCACGCTTTGCCAGGGAAGGAAAGACGCCGCCGTACTCTCGGTGAATGTCAATCTGGGAGAGTATCTCGTGGGCGTGTATTGTGACCGATGAACCGTCGATGTCGATTAATGCAAAGGAGGTTTCATCACAGCTTGTTTCGATCGAGAGAAGCTTCATAGGTAATTATCTATAACTTTGTTGCAATAGCGGTTGAACAGATGTTTCAGCCTCCTTTGTATATGAATGTTGCCACACCTTACATGGCAAACCCCTTTATAGTAAGAATAAGTTTTCGATCCTTTTGTTCTAAGATCTTTGGATACAGTGGTAAAATTTTTCAGAGGTAACTTGAGCTGTTGTGACCAATAGTGTTTGATCGTATCAGGGTCTTGGTCTGCCCGAATATTAAGTTCACAACGTATTTGACTATCTTCGATTCTGTAAAGTTTTCTCAGGCTGGCTATGAAAAACTTTAGCACAAAGGGATCTGAATTTCCGAGTGCCGTTTCCCCATTTCTTTTTGAACCTTCACCTAAATAGAGAAGAGCAAGAGAAAGTTCTAAAAAAGTTTCTTGCGTCGTATCTATTTTTTCGAACACCTCTTCTGCTTCCTTTTGGGCGTGGGCGATTCTTTTCTCCTTTTCGTTCTTATGCCATTGCGTAGCCTTTTTTCGAGCTTCAACAAGACCTCTTTCCCATCTTTTGCGTAACTGGTCTTGGTGTTTTTTAGAAATCTTTATATCTTTGAACCATCCACTAAGAGTGGAACGGGGTATACCAAGCTTGACTTCGATATCTCGTATAGAATTTCCCGATTGGCGCAGAAGCAAAGCTTTTTCTTTTTTATGGAACCACTTAGACTGCATGTATACAGTATATCATCTATGGTTCCAATACTTGATGTGGAAAAGAAATGTGGGCGTGATAGGAGTTGAACCTATGACCTCCTGCGTGTCGAGCAGACGCTCTAACCAACTGAGCTACACGCCCGCGTGTGACCCCACGGGGAATCGAACCCCGATTTTAAGCTTGAAAAGCTCACGTCCTAACCGTTAGACGATGGGGTCAGAACGAAATTATCCTATCATTTTTTTGCGATAAATGCCAAAATTTGCTACTTTTGATACACCAATTTGGAGGGGTCGGATAATGGCTATTCCACCGCTTTCGAAAAGCGGCGCCTTCACGGGCTTGCGGGTTCGAGTCCCGCCCTCTCCGCAGTAAAAATTTAGTATCGGAAGACCCGAATACCCTTATTTTTAGGGATTTCTAGAAACCGATGAAAGTGCAAAAAGTTCGAACCTTTGTGGGGCAGTAGTCACGTGATATAGACAGTGTCTCCTGAAATAACCATATTTTGCAATGCATATTTAGAACGAGTCATGGGTTCGAACTTTTGTGATTTTTGCTAAAAACAATAAAGTTCTATTTCAAGCCATATTTTCAGTTCGAATCTTAGAGACTTTTTTTCCGACATTGATTCCTCGCTCGATTGACTAAGGGTATATTTTCAATAGAATTAAAATAATGTTGCTAGACGCTTATAAAAAAATGTTCCTTATTCGAATTGCAGAGGAACAATTGGCTGATTATTATCTTAAAAATAAGATAATGAGCCTCGTTCATTTTTATGTTGGGCAGGAAGCGATAGCGGTCGGGGTATGTGATGCTTTACATAAAAATGATCGTGTTATGGGTAATCATCGATCCCATGGACACTATTTGGCTAAAGGGGGCGATCTTAAAAAAATGGTATGTGAATTGTTCGGAAAGGAATGTGGTTCGTCACATGGTAAAGGTGGCTCAATGCACATGATTGATACTTCAGTTAATTTCATTGGATCAACACCAATTCTATCTAGCGCTGTACCGCTTTCATGCGGTAGTGCGCTTGAACAAAAATATCACAAAAGCGACATGATAACAGTCGTGTTTTTGGGTGACGGCGCATTTGAAGAAGGAGGTGTATATGAATCTTTGAATTTGTCCACGCTTTTTAAATTACCACTACTTATCGTTCTTGAGAATAATCTCCGGTCTATTGACACACGTCTTTGGGAACGTCGATCTTCCGCACACGATACTAAAAAGATCGTTACTGGATTTGGAGTGCAATATGTAAAAGCTGATGGGAATGATTATTTAGATGTAGTAGGAAAAGTTAGAAAGCTTATTCCTGAAGTGCGCGAAGGAAAACCTGCTCTTATTGAGTGTATGACTTATCGTCATATGGCACACAGCGGACCAACTTTTGAGGAAGAAACCCGCGAGGAGGATACTATAGAACAACGAAAGGAAAACGATTCAGTATTGAAGATTAGACAAAAAATACTCGATTCAGGAATCACGGAGGAAGAGGTTATTGCCGTGGAGAATAATATTAAAAAAACTGTTACCAATGCCATCGTGTTTGCTAAGAGGGCACCTTTTCCGAAGAAAGAAAGCTTATACACCGATCTTTATGTCTAATAGAATTATCACATACACTGAAGCAATTAAAGAAGCCACAGACCAAATAATGGATGTGGATCATAATGTTGTTGTTATGGGACTCGAAGTTTCATATAAAAATGGTGCAGACGGAACAACGGCCGGACTTAAGAAAAAATATCCTCACCGCATAATTGAAACACCTCAATCAGAAAATGCAGTAACAGGAATGGCAGTTGGCGCTGCTATAACAGGCCTTCATCCTATTGTGCATCATGGCCGAGTTGAGTTCGCGCTCTTTGCTGCTGATCAAATATTTACACAGGCTGCGAAGTGGAATTATATGTTTGGCGGTGGACATCCTGTTCCAGTTGTGTTTAGGATAAACATCGGTCGTCAGTGGGGTCAGGGTCCTCAGCATACACAAGCTCTCTATTCACTCTTTGGTAACGCGCTTGGTATTAAAGTCGTTATTCCTTCTACGCCATCTATGGCAAAGGGTCTACTTATCTCGGCGGTTCGTGATAAAAATCCTGTAGTTATATTGGAGCCACGTTGGCTTTTTTCTTTGAAACAAAACGTGTCAATTGAATCATATGATAAACCGCTGGATAAAGCTGTTGTGGTGAATGAGGGAGCGGATGTTACAATTGTTGCTTATGGGGATGGTTTAATCGCGGCACATGAAGCTTTAGAACTGATTGGTGATGATGTCGGCGTGGATCTTATAGATCTTGTTTCTATAAATCCGATTGATTATGAAACCGTCTATAAATCAGTAAAAAAAACAGGTCGAATTATCACAATTGATACTACAAATCACGCCTTTAGTGTTGGCTCAGATATAATTTCTAATGTTGCGCAACAGAAGTTGCTACATTTGAAGAATATTCCAATTTCAATTTCTTGCCCCGATGTTCCGGTTCCGACATCAACAATACTGACTGAATCTTATTACCCAACCAAAGTGGACATTGCTAATACTGTGTTACGTCAATTGGGTAAACCTACCATTAAGCACGATCTAACTTTTGAAGAAATTCACACTTCTCCTAATTACATTATTAAATAAATTGAACAAAAGATATTTATAAATAACATAAAATAAAAATTGATTTCATCCACTCGGACTTATCTATCTTCGATGTTTTGTGGTTTATATAGCTATTAATTACAAATCTATCAAAAGCGATAGGGGTGCTTAGAGATTACATTTTACTATAGACTTAGGTAATGTTTTATGGTACTATAATATGGAAAATATGGAAAATAATAAACAAAAGTTTATAAGAGATAAAAACCTCCCTAAATCTATACGATCTGTAGTCCGCATGTATCCATCTAATCAGATCAACAGATTGTTCTATGGCGGACTACCTCACTTGGGTAATACACTTTTGAACTCTTGGAAATCTGTTGAAATACAAGAAGCCGCCAAAGTGTACGATGAGTATAGTCTATCCACAAACCTTCTCATTAGAGGCTTCAAGGAGCCTACGGTAGATAAAGTAAGATTAGGTGTCGGCAGTCCTGCACGTTTTAAGCCTTTTGATAGGTGTCTTGCGGGTATTAAAAATGCCTTGAAAGATAGAATTCTTTCTGACTATCAATTAGCTGCGGGATATAGTGAGGATAAAAAACCAGTCATGAGATACTTAAAAGTTTCTCATGACTTAGAAACAAATGAGAATAATATTATTTTTACACATTCAAGTACACAGGCATTTACTCTTGTAATGGAAGCCATACTAGATTATGGAGATGTTGTTATTATGACAGCTCCTAATTATGGTCTTTTTTCTTTTATCCCAGAAAGAGTTGGGGGTAAAGTCAGGCTTTTACCTCTTACGAGCACTGACAATTGGAAGATAAACCCTCAAGATCTAAAAAAACTCATTTCTAATACTAATGATGAACTTAAACAAGATTATGATGTGAATCGTGAAAAATATGTTTTAAGACGTTCTGATATAGCACCAAAAGTTTCTGCTTTTCTCAATTTAAATCCACATAACCCAACAGGGGTCGTTTATAGTAAAAAAGATGAGTCATTATTATTAGAAATTTCTAATATTTGCAAGGCCGCTGGTGTATTTATTATAGATGATTTAGCTTATTCTGGTTTAGAATTTGATAGAAGTTCTACTGCATTACCCATGAATAGTTTAAAAGATCACTTTGAGAATACAATATCATTGTACTCTCTTTCTAAATCTTACGGGTTAGCTGGTTTAAGATCGGGTATGATCATTGCTAATGAGGTGATTATCTCTTTAATAAGAGATAAAATTTTTCAGAATCTAGATTCGTTGTCTTTACTGCAATCGGCAGCCATGAGTTCAACCTTCTTAATTGAGGATGATGCCACTACAGAAAAAGAGAAGTACTTTACTGATATTGCTAAGAAATATTATGAGAGATATGTTTTTGCAAAATCAATTATTATAGGAGCTGATAAAATTAAAAGGAAAGAGAGAATACTTCTTAAGAAAATAATTCGTAATAATAATCTTATTCTTGATATCGATAAATCTATGAGTGGTATCAAGGAGGTTAGTATAATACTTGATCCAGAATCAGGATTTTTTGTTCTTTTAGATTTTAGTAAATTGATTGGAAAATCTTATAAAGGATTTAAAATTACTGATGATACGACCTTGTTACAGTTTCTATACACCTCAGGCAATATTAAATTATTGACAGGCAAAGCATTTTGTTGGCCTAATCAAGACCAACTTGTTGCAAGAGTAACTATTGCATTTGATGACTACGAAGAATTACTGAAATCTTTCTTACGCCTCAAATCATCTATAGAATTATTAAAATGAAAATATATATTGTCTCATCAGAAAAGCACGCAGGAAAAATCCAAGAGGATGTTTATATGCGTGATGTTTACAGGAATAATGGTTTTTCTTGCGAAATTCGCATCTTAAAAGACATTGTAAAGATCTCAAAACCCTTTGATGTGGTAATTTTAAAAAGTATCTGGGGATATCACTTACATCATCGTGATTTTCTAAAGCAGATATTAATACTCAAGAAAAAAAATATTAAACTAATAAATGATTATGATTTTATTTTTTGGAATATTGACAAATATAAGTACTTAGAGGAATTAAAGGACGTAAATGTAATTCCAACCACACTACTTAATTTTAAAAATACAAAGAAAAAATCAGAGATTATAGATATAATATTACAAACAAATACAACATTAAATACGGATGTATTAGTTATTAAGCCTTGTATTTCAGAAAGTGGGTACTTAACACTTAAATACGATAAAGCAAAAGATAATAAAATTATTATTTCCTCACTACAAAAGAATAAACAACTTAATTTTATTGCACAACCATATAGATCCAGTGTCTTGTCTGGAGAGATTTCCGTAGTTGTAATCAATGGAGTTCCTTTATACGGTATAAAGAGATTTCCTGGAATTTTTTGCGAAAAATTAAATCCAGTCTATATAAAGTTTGATAGTTTACCAATTACTATAAAAAAAGAAGTGAACGTATTAGGATCGTTTTTCTTAGCCAAGTTTGGTAGTTATCCTAATATATGCAGAATTGATTTCTTGAAGTTTAATACTACTTATGAAGTTTTGGAGGTAGAATTGATAGATCCTGATTTATTCTTTAGGTACACACCAGACAGTTTGAGAGAAAAAGCAACTCTCATGATTAATAAATAATTTATAATTAACTATGTATAGAAAAGGAGTTTCAGCAATTATAGTCAACCAAGAGAATGAGTTTCTCTTGGTTAATTTAGAATCTTTTGAGGAGAAGTATTTTGCTATTCCGGGTGGTGGAGTTGAGCAGGAAGAAGAACTAAAAGATGCTGTGTATAGAGAAATAGAAGAAGAGTTGAATATAGAGAAAAAATCTCTTTTACTGATTGGAAAAAGTAATTTACCAGTAATGATTAAATTTAAAACCATTAAGTTTAATGATGGTGGTAAAGAATTTGATGGAATGGAAAGATATTTTTTCGGATTTAAATTTATTGGTGATGATAAGATAATAACCCCGAACCCCGGAGAGGTGCGAACTTACAAATGGGTTGCGTACGACAATTTGAAAGACTATCTTTTATTTGATAATCAATTAGAAGAAACAACAGAAAAAATACTTGAAATATTCAGCACGGAAATAACCCCTAACAAAGGATCATAAATATTATTATTTGACACCATAATCATATCGTGTTAATTTGTACATAGATTCATTATATGTTGTTCTGATTTTAAGATCTGTTCTTCACATCCAAAAACGGAGGTAAGTCATGAAAGAAGTATCGAAAAGTTACGAAGAAGTTAAGACGATGCAGGAGTCCTTTTGGGAAACCATCCACAGCAGAGGCGAGTGGTGGGATTTGTGTTTCGTTCCCAACCCACTCGCCACTGACCTTCAAGAAATTCTCCCAGCGAGATCAAAAATTTTGGAGGTCGGTTGCTCTTCAGGGAGAGATGCGAGGTACTTCGCATCTCATGGTCACTTCATTGTGGCTATGGATTTTTCAAAAAATGCCTTGAAGCGAATGATGGATCACGCAAGAAAACAAGGCATTGATGTACAAATAACACCTGTACACAAAAACGTGGCGGAAGGTCTCCCTGATTTTCAGGCGGATTCAATTGATTGTTTCTATTCTCGGTCATCTCTTCATGTTGATGATGACACTATGGTGCAGTTGGCTAAAAAGATTAGCCTCTACACAAAAAAGGGTGGTATTATTGCTATCGAAGGAAGAACTGAGAATGACACCCCGATATTGGAAAGTGAGGATATCGGTGATGGGTTGGCAATCAATTGGAAGCAGGGAGGGCACCTACGACGCATTTGGAGAAAAGACTTTTGTATACAACTTGCGAAAGATCTTTCCTGGGAGATTATAACTCTCGAGGATCGTCATGATGATCTAGGAAACGAAAAGAACCTCCTGCGTTTTGTTGCCAAAAAAGGCTCTGTGTAAAATACAGAGCCTTTTTTTATAATTTATAATTTATTTTAAAGTCTGTATACTGATATGTAAGCATACGGAGCTAAATTTTTATGAAAAGACCAACATTATTATTTGTAGAAGAATATGAAAATACACTATCAAGGAGCGTGGTGTCAAACAGAACTATCAACTTAGTCTTGATAAGATTTAAGCAGAATATGTTCTTTAGTCAAACCCATCTCAAAAAAACATCTAATATTCCTTGTTTCGTTTTTAATAAAGCAGAATCCATGGAACATGAAGTTGAGA
The DNA here is from genome assembly GCA_040905715.1 of Candidatus Paceibacterota bacterium. Taxonomy (NCBI): domain Bacteria; kingdom Bacillati; phylum Minisyncoccota; species Minisyncoccota bacterium. The sequence continues at coordinate 153,427 of JBBDRA010000003.1, forward strand.
GGTTTAGAGAATTCTGTAATAAAAATGAAATTGTTGTTGACTATTTTTATAATGACTCTGAATACAACCAAGAAGTGATCCAGAAGTTTGCTTCGTTACTTAGACTTCCCGGCGCTCTTAATGAGTATCAAGCTCTCTGTGTAAGAGATAAAGCGGTAATGAAAGATAAAATGCAGGAACTTGGATATCGAACAATGCCATATCAAGAACTCAATTCCATTGATGATGCCTTGGAATTCTCAGAAAAAAACGATGGTTTCCCATTTATTATTAAATGGCGTAAAGGAATGTCATCGAAAGAAGTGTATAGGATTGAAAATAAGAATCAACTAGAATCATTACAGTTAGATTATTCTACAGGGAGATTTATAGCGGAAACATACTGTCCTTACTTAATATGGAGCTTTGATTCCCTTATTCAGGACGGTGGGGTGGTTGGAACTTTTCTTACTTGGCTTCCATATACTAATCTTAGTTTCGCCGAGAAAAAGGATAAGTTTGCTCAGATTACAGTTGCAGAAGATCATGAGAATATTAAATTCGACGGAAGAAAAATAACCCAAGACATTATCAGTGAGTTTGGCTTGAAAAATGGATATATAGAAATTGAGTTTTTTGTTGACTCTCAAGGGCAGCCTATAATATGTGAGTTTGCATGGAGAACTGCTGGTGAACACATGTTGTCAAATCAAAGCATTGCGTTTGGGGTAGACGCTTGTTCTTTATTAACCGATATTGTGGTTGGAAGAAAAATACAGCCTCTTCCATTAAGTGGTAAACAGTGTGTCGGTGACATGTTCCTGCCGTTGACTAATGGAATTGTCGCTGAAATTTCTACATATCAGGATTTAAGTGACCTTGCTGGGGTAATCGATGGAAACATTACATACAAGGCGGGAGATGTCATTGAGTCAAAAAGGCAATATACGAGTTGTGCTGGCTGGATTCAGGTTACTGGACAAACCCCTGAAGAGGTTTTAGATAGAATGTTAAAAGTATATGAAAAGTTTAAAATTGTCACAGTTTAATCAATCTATCGCAACATGTTTAATTATTAATAAACACCAGACGAAATATGGATAATAAAATTAGGTATGAAAAAATTTAATAAAATAGCAATCATTAACACGGTTAAGATTACTGAAGAATCAAAAGAAAAAATCCAGCTTTACTCAAAAGAGCCTATTGTTTATCCTGAGTTTGACACAGAAAGTGAAGCGGAAATTTGTCAAAGAATTGATAACGCTGACGCAGTCTTGGGTAATTTTCATTCAATTATAAATGCTTCTATTTTGGAACATTCACCGAATCTTAAGTATATTGGAATTTGTGGAACAAGTTTGACGAATATTCATTTAGAGGAGGTGCGAAGAAAAAACATAGTTATAAAAAATGTCACTGATTATGGCGATGATGCGACGGCTGAGTATATTTTTACTCAACTACTTAATCTTCTCAGAGGATTTGGTCAATATATGTGGAGAGATGGCCCTAGTGAGCTTAATTCAAAAACAATTGGAATTGTTGGTTTAGGAGCAACTGGAAAGAAAGTTGCTAATATAGCCTTGGGGTTTAAGATGAAAGTCTTTTATTACAGTAAAACCAGAAAAACAGACTGGGAGAATAAGGGAATTCAATATTTGCCTATCAATGATTTACTTGAAAAAAGTGACATTATAACTATACATGTCCCTAGAGATACTAAAGTAATTGGAACTGATGAACTAGATACAATGGGTAATGGAAAGATTTTAATCGATACATGTCTAGGAAATATTTATAAAGATATTAACGCTGTTAAAAAATGGCTTAAAAATAAAGATAATTTTCTCATAAGAGATCATCATTCTGAAATAAAAAAAGATCTTGGTCATTTGGAGGGTTTAATATATACAGAGGATGTGATAGCTGGAATGACCTTAGAATCTAGAAATTTATTGAGTGTAAAAGTTATAGATAACATTGAAGCATATTTAAAAACTAATTGATTAGATCTTTGAAAAAGTTATAGTGGACACCAAAAAGTTTAGATCTAATCCCCTGATTAAAAAAGTGCCCAGACAGTAAAACTGTTTGGGCACTACAGCATGCGGAAAACCTCGATGTCTTTTTTAGCTTCCGCGCTGTTTCTGGAACGGTGTATGACATTCTTATAATACCTCACACCGTCGATCATGAGTGGTTCTGGTGTACCGAGTTTAAATCGGATACTTTCAGGAGCACAATCAGTGGGACTAAGTTCTGTGCCTGTGATTTGAAGAAGTGTATTAATGGCATCTCTCCCAACCACAAGTCCTGTTTCAACATATGCGTTTACATAGGGTTTAAAGACCGCATTCCTGTACCTTTCGGGAAGGTCGGAATATACGATTTCTAGTGCCCAGTGTGGCATTATAAGCTTCTTAGTCTCTGGGATGCTTAGACCACCATTCTCAATCATTTTCTTGACTTTATCATGGAATACTAAACCGTGAGGCTTGATCATGTAGAAGCTGGTTTCCAAAGTACGGCCCTCCTTTCTTATTTAAGGTTTCCTATTCTGATAAGGATAATATAATATATTTATGTTTCCGTCAAATGCAAAAATTTATAACCTAATAAGAGATTTACATAATATTGTTATACGTAACTAATCTCTTAGTAAAAAATTGATAATTCTCATCAAACTTCAGAATAGATCAGGGATTATGTCTTAAGTAAAATAAGAAAACATATATTCTAAGCCACATTCAGTTTGAGACCGAGACAGTTTCGAACTTTTTCTGTATTTACGCCATCAAATCAACTTTCTTGTCTTTTACTGTTAACCTACTCTTAAGACAATTCATCAGCTCTCGCTTCTCATCGTTGGTACCCTCCTGCAGAAGGTACTTTGCATACGTCCTCATATCAAACTCTTTTATTTTTGATTCATCTTCATGCAAGATTCCTTTCCTAAATTTATTGAATCGTTTCAGTTCATCTTCAAACTTCTTTTGTATACCTAGTTCGCTGACACTCACTTTATCAATGATTCCAATTAGTTGTTTTATTAAATCTTCTTCACGCAGATACGGATTTTTGCAGTGTCGATCTCGTGATCTACCACAACCGTAGTAGATGTATTTGGCGGTCGTGCCGTCACGGAGTTTTTTGTATTTCTCTTCAGCTGAGATACCTGATCCGCACTTGCCACAGAGCATGAGTTTGGTGAAGGCAAACTCCTTATGCTCTCTAACAATCTTATCTCGTTTCAAATGCTCTTGAGCTTCGTCAAATAGCTCTTTAGTGATGAGCGGTTTGTGCTTTCCTTGATACCAGTTGCCGGAGTCTCGTGGATACTCAAAGACACCGTAATAGAACGGATTGTCGAGCAGTCGGTAGATACCGCTAAGAGTAAGTGGTTTGTTTCCTCTGGTATGGAAATTAAGTTCAAATCGAAGCCAATGATACAACTTTCTGCCAGACCATTTATCGTGTGCCACCTTCTCAAACATCTGCCTTACCACATGACCGCGCTCAGGATCGACTAGTAACAAACCTTTCTTGTCGGTTCGTTTTTGGTTGAGATATCCTAATGGTGCCACCGTCGGCCAGTATCCCATCTCACAACGTGCCCTGAGTCCTCGCTTCACGTTAATGCCTCGGTTATCGTTCTCAAGCTTGGCCTGTGAGCCAAGAATCATTAGGAGGAACTTCTCATTCGGATTATTAGTGAACACCTGTCCATATGTTCGTATCTCATGGAGTTTCCCTTGGTCCATTAGATCAACAACTGCGCCGAGGTCTCCGGCATTCCTCGACAGACGATCAGGTGCCCATGCCAGAATACCGGTATACTTGCCAACCCTAACCTCATCCATCAGCTCATTGAATACTGGCCTCTGAGCAGTATCTTTGGCTGAATGACTCTCGCGCTTAATATCTACCACTTCAAGCCCTTCACGCTCAGCCAACTGAAGCATCTCCTTGATCTGCGAATCGATTGAAAGTACCTGACGTTCTTCGCTCTCGGTACTTTTTCGTGAGTACAAGCAGTACTTTATCTTTTCTTTCGGTACTACTTGGTTTTGCTCCTTTTCTTGTACTGGTATCTCCATTACTCCAATGAATGACAGAATAGGTTTGAGGAGTCCAGAGCGTCCCGAGTTGATAAGAAGTTGATAAAAATCACTTTACTTTATTGGTAATTAATGGTAAGTTAGAAGTTAATGGATAATGAATCTAAAAACTTGGAAGATTTGCCTGAGATATTGACCCTGCGACAAGCCGCAAATGTTCTTAATTGTCACCCTAATACCTTGAGAAACTGGGATAATGAAGGAGTACTTAAGGCAATTCGTATCGGTCGCCGGAAAGATCGACGATATAAAAAAGAGGATGTGTTTAAAATTTTGAAACAAAACAATGGCTAAAGATTACTCAAAAATGAATAAGGAAGAATTACTGAATGAGATTACGAAATTAGAATCTCGCAAGTCTTATGGTTTGGTGTGGGAAGATAAGCCAGAGGATGTTGTTGAACAGTGTAAAACTCAAATACCGATTCTTACTGAAGTTAAAAAATATTTTATCGAAAAAGATTTGGATAAGCCGACAAATCTTTTGATCGAAGGAGATAATTATCATGCTTTAGCAACATTGAATTATACTCATAGAAAACAAATTGACATTATTTATATTGACCCACCGTACAATACTGGTGCAAAGGATTGGAAATACAATAACGATTATGTGGATGAGAATGATTCATTTAGACATAGTAAATGGTTGTCGATGATGAACCATCGGTTACGTTTATCTAGAAACTTACTTACGGACGAAGGCGCCTTAATTTGCGCGATTGATCATAATGAACAAGAAGCGCTGGGCGTAATGTTGGATGAGCTTTTTCCAGAAAGAGAGAAAGTTTGTGTAACCATCATACATAATCCTGGTGGGATTCAAGGAAACAATTTTTCTTACACACACGAATATGCATACTTTGTTTTCCCTAAAAATGGCACGTATATCTCAAAGGTTATTAGAGACGATGTAAAGCCTACTCCGCTTAGAGATTGGGGCGGTGAAGAATCTAAACGCGAATCTGCTAGAAATTGTTTTTACCCAATTCATGTAGATAAAGAAATGAATGTTACGGGATTTGGTGATGTGTTACCAGAAAATAAACATCCCAAGTCTGCTGTATTAAAAGAAAAAGATGGATCAATGGTAATTTACCCCATTGACTCTGATGGAGTTGAACGTAAGTGGAGATTTGCGCGACATACTGTTGAAAGTATTGAAGATGAACTTAGATGTGAAATAGTAAATGGTGAACCATCAATACGCCGATACAAACAAAAATATAGATGGAAAACTGTTTGGAATGATAGTAAATACAATGCAAATGTCCACGGTACACAATATCTTGCAGGTATTATTAAGGAAAAATTCCCTTATCCTAAATCAATCTTTACAGTAGAAGATTGTATTAAGGCCATTATTCACGATAAACAAACTGCAACCGTATTAGATTTTTTTGCTGGATCAGGTACAACTGGTCATGCGGTTTTGAAACTTAACGAAGAAGATGGAGGTAATCGTCGATTCATTCTTTGCACTAACAATGAGAATAAAATCGCTGAAGAAGTAACTTATCCTCGGGTTAAGAACGTTATCAAGGGGTACGGTGACGTAGAAGGTATTCCCGCGAATCTCCGATACTACAAAACTGATTTTGTGGATGTTGAATCAGTTCACAGTGTTTCAGATCAAAAGAAAATAGAGCTTACATATAAAGCAGGTCGGATGATTGCTCTACGAGAGGACACGCTAGAGGAGACTGAGAAGAATGACTGGTGGCAAATATTTACTGACAAAAAAGGAAAAACCACAGCTATTTATTTTAAAGAGGATAAAGAAAAACTTGATGATCTTGTAAAGAAAATCAGTAAATCTGAATCTGCTGTTCTTTACATATTTAGCTGGGGTAAAAATGAGTATAAGAACGAGTTTACTGGCCATAAAAACATACGGGTCGAAGATATCCCAGAACCGATCCTTGAGGTATACAAGGAAATTAACAAGAAATAATTATGTTTACACTTAAAACCTTTCAAGAAAAAGCGATAGCTGAATTACGGAAAAACTTCCTAGAACTTTGGAGTACAGGGAATAAGAGGCTAGAACTTATATTCAAATCACCAACTGGATCAGGAAAAACAGTAATGACTGCACAGTTTTTGCGTGACTTAACTGGTGATCCACAATTCAACGCTGACAAAGCATTCGTGTGGTTTACCTTTAACGAGGAATCATACGAACAAAGCAAGAAGAAGCTTTTTAAATATTATGGCGGTGCCGGAGAAATCGAACTCCTTGATTTAAATGATCTTACCCGTAACGCCAAACTGGAGAAAAACAGTGTCTTCTTTATTAACTGGCAGAAGGTAAAGTCTTCTACTAAAGATGGTCGTAAGTTACGAAAAGACAACGAGAATGACATTACTTTTGACTCATTCATAGAAAAATCAAAAGCAGATGGTCGTGAGATTGTATTGATTGTTGATGAAGCACATCGAGATGCGAACACTGACCTTGCTCAGGAACTTATTGATCTCATTGATCCGCGCATTATTCTCAAAATTACAGCCACTCCGAAGAATGAACCGTCGTATTCTGATGTGAAAAATAAGAAGGTCGGTTTTGTAGACGTTGAGCGTAAGGCTGTAATCGAGGAAGGTTTGATTAAAGAAAAAGTTATTACCCAAACTAAGGAAGATATTGAGAAAGAGGCAAAGAGAGAAATTGACCAAGATTTATTATTGCTCGATTTAGCGTATCAAAAGCGTCTCGAGCTTAAGAAGAGTTATGAAAAGCTTGGTATTGATATTAATCCTCTTGTACTGGTCCAACTTCCCAATGATGATAAAGCTCGCAAGGAAACCTTAGATAAATCAAAGAAGGATGTCGTTCTTGATTTTCTAAAAGATAAAGGTGAAGAAGATCACAATGTTGCTGTTTGGCTTTCAAACGACAAAGAAAATTTGGATGAAATTGAAAAAAATGACTCAGAGATAAATTTCTTAGTTTTCAAACAGGCGGCTGCCACTGGTTGGGATTGTCCTCGAGCGGCTATCTTGGTGATGTACCGAGAGATTAAAAGTCCGGTCTTTCACATACAAACTGTCGGGCGAATTCTTCGTATGCCTGAAGCTATTCACTATCCAAGTCCTGATCTAAATATTGGATATCTATATACAAACTACGAGCGAAATCAGATCCTCGCTGAATACGATAAGCAAAAAGGAGAAAATCGTCCTGCGACACAGATAAGTCGACGCAAGAAAGATGTTAAACCAATCAAGCTCGACTCTGTATTTATGAGTCGTGCTGACTACAACGACCTTGGTGACTCATTCCAGAAGACATTTAAGCAAGTCGCGAATAAAGAGTTGGGTATTAAAGATGGAAATACTAAAGCACAGATTAAGAAGACACTGAAAGAACAGAACCTAGATGTCACAGATGTGAAAGTAGAGAGTAGTCTTATTGTGGATGCTGAAATAGAAAACTACGATAATTTTATTGAGGAACTAAGAGCAAATACGGTAGAGCTTTCAAATGAAATTTCACGTAATGATCTGGAGCGTCTCTACAATCTCCTTTGTTTCAATATCATTTCTAAACAAGAGGATGAGAACAAGAAATTTGCTCCTGAACGTTCATGGGGAAAGTTGAAAACTGCACTCAACGTCTACTTCTCAAATATGCTAGACATCCCTCGTGAGGATTACTACAAAGTCATTGTAAATGATCTACTCCGACCAGATAGTGTATTGCGCCCTATTCTTGGGGAGACACTTGAGAAATATCGTCCAATCCGTGAAAAGGAAGTCAAAGAGAAAGCTAAGCGAACTCGACGTGATGAAGTGTTGGAAATACCACGAGAGTATCTATTCTTCACAGATCTGTATGAAGAGATGAAAGTGAAGAAGTCTGCGATGCATCCTTTCTATATTCAGAAGGAACCTGTTCAAAATGAAAATGAGTTTATCAAATATCTTGAGGCATCAAGTAAGGTCGAGTGGTGGTATAAGAATGGTGACTCTGGAAGTGAATATTTCTCAATTCCTTATTATCACGAAACAGAAAATCGTGAACGCCTTTTCTATCCTGACTGGATTGTGAAGACTAAGAACAAAGTTTGGATCCTCGATACCAAAGCTGGCTTTACTGCCGAAAGCAACGATACTCAATACAAAGCAGAAGCATTGAAAGGATGGTTAAAGGGAAAGAATAAATTTGACGGCGGTATTGTGGTGCCAGACGGTCCGAACGGGTGGAAAATTGGTGGTAAGAAATTAATTTTATAATTATGTCATCCCGTCAAGTAACAAATTGGATTTCTCTTTCTGACATGATGACAGGGTTAATGCTGGTCTTTCTCTTGATTGCTGTTTTGAGTATTGCGCAGGTTGTTGCAAAAGAAGAAGAGCGACAGGAATTATTGAATGAATATGATTTATCTAAGGAGGAAATTTACAATGATCTAGAAGATACGTTTGGAGACAAAAAAGAAGAATGGGGAATTGAGATAAGTCGAGATTTGAGCATCAAATTTCAAAATCCTGACGTATTGTTTGGTTATTTAAGTTCTGATATCTCCTCAGAATTTGAAACTATTCTAGAAGAATTTATTCCTTCGTATCTAAAGATAATAAATAAAGAAAAATATCAAGACAAAATTAAAGAAGTTCGCGTTGAGGGTCATACAGCTGATTGGAATGATTATATGTTTACGGTTAAATTGTCTCAAGAAAGGGCAAATGCTGTATTAAGGACTATACTTAACAGTAGCTATTACAACAATTTAGATGCTAAAACAAAAGATAAAATTAAGTTTTGGTTTACAGCTAATGGACTGGGAAATGGTAGAACTTTGGACTCAGAAGGTGAGTTTACTTATTATTCCGATAAAGATATAAGCACAAACTCTCGTCGAGTTGAGTTTAGGATTGTGACAACAAGTGATGAACTAATTGAGGAGATTATCAATAGACAGCAATAGAACATTATGACTTTAATGACAATATTTATAGTGGTTTGGATTGTGCTAACAATTTACATTCCATACAAATTTAAAGAAAGAGGTATCCAAGAGATGCAAACTATTGCAACTACGTTTGGTATCCTTGGAACATTTATCGGTATTATTGTTGCTTTGTATAATTTTGATACTTCGAACATTGAAGCCGCGGTTCCATTGTTGCTCGACGGATTAAAGTTTGCTTTTGTAACATCTATTTTTGGAATGTTAACATCTTTACTTATTGGACTTTTTCCTCAAAAATTTGGACACGGTGTTGCCAATGAAGAGGGTGTAACTGAAGACAAGGATAAATCAGAGCCAGAATTACTCGCTGAGTTACTTTCAGAAGTTAAAATTCTTAATGGGAATATATCTGGAGAAAGCGATACTACTTTAATTACGCAAATTCAAAAAATGCGAACAAGTATTGTAGATAAGCAAGATGATCTAAATAAGGCTTTTGACAAATTTGCCGAAGATATGGTTAATAGTAATATTGACGCTCTCGCAGAAGCTATTGAAAAAGTAATGGGTGATTTTAACACGACAGTTAATGAAAAGTTGGGCAGGACCTTTGATGATTTTAAGAAATCAGTGGAAAATCTTAATGTTTGGCAATCTGAGTATAAAGCTCAGATATTGTCTCAAACTGAAAATATGAAATCAGTTGCAGACTCACTAAGTACTACAGAAAAAAGTATGAGTGAGGTTAAAGATTCTTATCAAGAAATTGTTTCTATAAAAGAAAAATTTGATGAGCTTCTTAAAAACCTGAATGCGCAATTACAAGGTAGTTTAGATTTTGCAGACGCAATGAAAGACTTAACAACTGATCTAGAAGGATCGGGCGATGTTATAAAAGAAGAGATGAAAGAGATTACTTATGGAGCTGCTACAGAAATGGAAAAAACAATGAATAAAACATTAGCTGATTTTGGGAGTAGTTTAGCAGATATTTCTGGAAAATTAGCGGAGAATTTTGGAAAAATGCAGCGAGCACTTGATAGTCATGAAAATAACTAATATCTATGGAAAAGGACGAATTTAACAATAAAATATCGGATATAGTAAGCTATTTTGATGACATTAAACAAAGAATCGGTGCTAAAGATACGGGGTTTGTGATAGTGCCAAGAGAATTGAAAACTCCAACTGGTAAATTTAATGCTGGTAAACCAATTACTGGTGCTGAATTACAAAGAATTTCTAAAAATTGGAAATCAAAAGATCCTTTGATTGATGAGGAAGGTAATGCGTTCGTTCTTTATATACCTGATTTTACAAGTAATCATTATAGGAGAGGCTTTTCTCCAGAAAATTTACCAAAGTATCATACTTCTTGGTGTTGGACATTAGATAATATGAAGGAATCAGGAAGAATGAAAAGATATATTAAAAAGACGGATATAGAAACAAATATCTTTAAAGGGAAAAAGGATGGAGATAGAAATATTGAGAGTGTATTATATGCTTGTCAAAATTGTAGAAAAACATTAGAAGATATTTACGGAAGAAATATGTATTTTGACGTTAAAAATATGGATATGCTCAAGTTTTTCTCTTTGTACGGAAAACATTATTTATATGACCCTAAAGTGAAAAAACCTTATTCTGTAATGTATCCAAAACATTGGGATGAAATTTCAAAGAAATATAGAGAAAAAGCAAATTGGAAGTGTGATCAGTGTGGTGAGTCTTTCGCGAATAACAAAAAGGAATTAGATGTTCACCATATAAATGGAATTAAAAGTGATGTTAGGGATACAAACCTAAAAGTTTTATGTAAAAAACATCATGCTGAACAACCTATGCATAGTCATTATAACAAAATTATAAATTAGTATTTATGAATTTAACAAAAACAGACTTTAAAGAATACTTAATTTGCCCCAAATGGTTATGGGTAAAGAAAAAGAAACCTGAACTTGCAGTTGAGGGTGAGATGTCGCTATTCCTGAAGAAACTTATTAAAGATGGATATGAGGTTGAGGAATTCGCTCAGCAGATGTTTCCAAGTGGTGTTGAGATAACTGGCAACTCAGGTGTACTGAAAGAAAAAACTCAGGAATATCTAGAAAAAAATCAAACAATGTTTCAAGCGACTTTTGAGACAGACAGAGGCTTGTTTGCAAAGGCAGACGTTCTCGAATTTGATGAAGAAAGTGGTAAGTGGAATATCTATGAAATTAAGGCAAGTTCTTCAATCAAGACCGATCTTCAACATAATCATCTAAAAGATATTACATTTCAAACAATCGTCGCCGAAGAATCAGGGATTCCTATAAATAAAAGTTTTATCATCCATATCAATAAGGAATACAAACGAGAGGGTGAAATAAACCCAAGAGAATTATTTGTTATAGAAGACGTCTCTAAAGATGTCCAAGAAGGTAAAGAAAAAGTAAACCAAGAAATTGAGACTGCTTTAGATTTTTTAAGTAAAGATAAAATCTCAATGGAAGGTTGTGAGTGTTTATACAAATCACACGGACAAAGATGTGATTCATTCACAGTCTTTAACCCTAAGGTGCCTGAATATTCAGTTCATCATATCGTTGGTGGAAAGAAACTCCTCTCACTTATTGAAACTGATGTATTTGATGTGAAAGAGATTCCAGAAGATTTTAATCTTACCGATAAGCAACAAGAAAAAGTCACACTCCAAAAAACCGGTAAGCCAATAATCGATGAAGAGTCAATCAGAGAAACGCTTTCTAATTTAACTTTCCCTCTGTATTTCTTAGATTATGAGACTTTTGGTAAGCCATATCCAATACTTGATGGATACACCTCAAATCAGCAGATTGTATTTCAATACTCACTACATATTCTAAAGGAAGATGGTTCTTTAGAGCATCGTGAGTATTTAGCTGATGATTTTGAGAATGCCACAAAAGGACTCCTTGATCATATGAATGAGCATATTGGCCCTACAGGAACTGTTGTCGTCTGGTATGAATCATTTGAAAAAGGAAGAAATAGGGAGCTTGCTGAAATACATTCAGAATATGCTGACTTTCTGCACAATATAAACAGCCGAATCTACGATCTAATGCTTATATTTAAAAAAGATTACCTACACCCTGATTTTTATGGGAGTGCCTCTATCAAAAAAGTGCTTCCTGTAATGCTTCCAGAATTATCCTACAAGAACTTAGAAGTTCAAGACGGAACAATGGCTATGAGCGAATGGGAGAAGATAGCTACTGGAAAAATTACAGGTGAAGAGGCAGAAGAATTACGAAAACATCTACTGGAATACTGTGAACGAGATACGTTTGCGATGGTTGAGTTGTTTAAGAAGCTACAACAATTATAAATATGATGCATGTTATTGAACTTATAAATTATCTTACAGATGTTTTCAAAGTTAATTTTTTTAAAAGACAAACTGTTTCTTAAAATAAGAAACAAAAAGGATGTAAGACTATACACCTTCAAATCAAAACTACTGCTATATGGAAAAAGAAATTTTAAGCAATATTTCACGATAGCAAGAGACGGAACTGTGACAGAGAGGATTCTTTTGAATGTACCTGATGTTTCATTAAGAGAAGAAATTATTTGTAAACACTACCTTTCTTTTTTAGTTAAAAACTTAATAAAGGAACCTATCGGTATCAACTTGCTAAAAAGGGATCAGCCATGGGATTTTAGTGTTGAGCTCAGTAATGGTGATAAGTTTAATATAGAAATCACATCAATCGCTGAAAACAAGGAGTTGTTTGAGAAATTAAAACGTGAAGAGGAGTTTGAAAAAATAGTCGCGAGAAAAAATATTTTATTGCGCGAACTCAAAAAAATCCATTTCTGGTTTCGTAACAAAAAGGCAAAACAGACCATCAATGATGCTGAAGAAAATTTTTTAAATAAAAACGATAAAGTATTGAATCCTTTTTACAATTATCCAAGCAGGATTTTCTATAGTAGTTACATAAAGAATGAGGGGGACTCTCTGAAAGATTTGATATCAGGAGCAATTAAAAGAAAGGTGTCCAAGTCTCATTTAGATAAAGATAAAACTATTTTAATAATTGATAACCGAACTATCCAATTCGGCCTGGAAGACATTTTTTGGGTAATTAAGGAGTTAGAAGTTGAGTGTGCACACATTCCTTTTCCTGAGATTTATTTCTACACAGGCCACTACTCAGATGACGATGGGAATAATGCTAGGTATTCATTCGTACCCCTTAAGTAACCAGAAAAACATTAAAAACATGCTCACGTCCCTCAGCTATCGAGTTTTCTGAGGGGGGTTACCGTTTATTTCTCCTTATCTTTTTTCTATCAAGAAGTTTCTGAAGATTATCCGCCACCTCTTTAGCTCCGTCTATTTTCAATTTATCTTTTACATCATAAAACTGATCAAAGAAATCATTTATAATATGACGCACCTCCTCGCTAGTTCGTTCTTTGGTTCCAAGTTCTTTAATTCTTTTCGATAGCTCGTGAACCAAATCTTCTTTACTTATTTTCTGTTTTTTTCTGCCTCTATACTTTTCTATATTGGGTTCTTTATAACCACAAACCCGACATGTTTCTCCAGATTCAAGTTTGTGTGGATGAGTAACTGGATCGACATAAGTTGTACGAACTGGTTTGTATCTCGGATTGTTGTATTGAAGCCAGAATATAATAAGGCGAGCATTTTCGTTTTTGATGCCTTTAATAACCGCTGACTCAGCCATGTCATTTATGTTCTGCCGACCTATTTCCAATATCGCATCAGTCTGATCACGAAAGTCTTTATCATCCTTACGCCATCTGTAGTAGGTGGTTCGATCAAGGCCGATTTTCTTACAGGCAAAAGACACAATTGGTGTCTCTGCCAATATTTGTAATAGTTTCGATTTATCACCCAACCTAGCCATTAATCTTTACCCGTTTCTTACCCGTATATTTCTCCCATCTATTCAAGATCACTTCCGTATAGACATTCGATTTTTCCATGAGGAAACAACGCCTATTTAACCTATTGGCTGCGATTAAGGTAGATCCGCTTCCACCAAACGGTTCATACACCAATTCGTCTCTTTTCGTTAGTATCTTTATATACGGAATCAGTATTTCTACAGGTTTCGTGCCAAAGATAATTCCCTGACCGCTAGATTTTTCATCCGCCGCATTATGTTCAATAAAGTCAGTTGGGCAGTACTTTTTGTTTTTTCCATATGACTCCCAGTGTGGTTTGCCGGATATAGCAAACAGAGCGGTTTCGTATTCATTTTCAACAAGTTCCCCCTCTTGTTCTAAATTAACCTCTTTGTTATCCGTACCAACCATAGCAATGTCATACTTTGAAAAGAGTTTGTGCTTTCCGGCATACCCTTGATTTCTGTTGGGGAGATGCCAGATAAGCATATTCCTGACTTTCCAGTATTTCTCCATCTCATTCCAGATCGTCCTGATATTTTTCCAGTTTTCATAGACAATGATAGCGAAATGCTCGTCTTGTATTTTATTCACATTCGCCATCCACTTTTCGGTAAAGTCTTCGGGGATAGATTCGGTTTCTAAGTACCTTCTGTTTTTCTTGGCTCCAAAGCCGGTGGTTGCTTCACCGTGTTTAGTCTTGCCGTGTAGGTAATCTAAAATATATGGAGGGTCCGTCATAACCATCTGGGCTTTTTCTTTACCAAACAGTTTTGTGACATCTGCCTCTGTTGTGCTATCACCACACATTAAGCGTGACCCATCGAGATCATAGATATCTCCCTTTTTGACAGTGACTTCTTTGATATCCAGTTTTTCTAGTTCTTTTTGGAGATCAAAAAGTTCTTCTTCGTGATCTTCGTCGAAAATAATATCTAGTTCTTCGGAATCAAATCCGATGTCAGCTAGAATGGTTTCATCGAATTCTGCCAAAAGGTCATAATTAAATTCTCCTTGATTTTTGTTTAAACGAAGATTTAATTCTTTTTCTTTTTCCTCGGTTAGATCAAGAAAAACCACAGGAATAGTTGTGTGACCAAGCTCCTTACACACCTCGAGTCGAAAGTGGCCACCAATAACGACATTGGTTCTCTCTTTATTTTTATTAACAATCAACGGATCAATTGTGCCAAAACGATTGATACTCTCTTTTAATTGTTTTTTCTGAAATTCATCCCATGTACGAGGATTATATTCAGAAGCGTGAAGTAGATTTATATCTACATATTCTATTTTGATGTTGCTCATAATAACTTAATAATTAAACTAATAAACCGTAGCTTTTTGCTACGGTCTTATTTAATCATTAAAAATTTTTGGATTTCATAAAAAAGTACCTCACTTTTTTATGAACTTTTTAAATACCCGATCCCTTATCTTTTTTATTTGGTCGGATATATTATATATCTCTGACTTACTCGGTCTTTTTCCAGTCTTATCTTCTATAAAGTCTGCTATATCCTCTGATGTTCTGGTGATATATTCTTGGTCTCCATAGTCAAAATAAATTCTTTTGTTTTCCCATTGATCTTTGATTGCGAGTTTTCTATCTAAATCTTTTATTTTCTTGTTAGAAAAAAGTCTCTTACCAAAAAACTTATTTGTAAACTCTTTTATAGTTAACCAATCTTTGTCAGTTAATTTATTATTTATAGTAAGTTGTACCGCTCTATTTCCAACAGTTGGTTTGATAGAAAAAGGTAACCCTGGAAGTTTTTTAATTTCACCAGTTATTATGTATTGTCTTATCGTCTCAAACCAGTTATCAGGATAATTAAAGTCCTTAATTATCTCTTGGATACTTGCAGTAAAATAGTTTATGAGTTCCTCCGCATTTTCCTTATGTAGTAATTTATTAAACCAAGCCTCAATTGATTGATCCTCATCTTTAGATTCGCTATCTCCATAAAGGCCTTCAGGGATTTCTAAATAGGATCGAATTTCTTGAATTCTTTTTCCAAATTCTGGATCACTAAAAGCCAATCGTATATTGTCTTTGTTTCTAGAGCCGTATTCACTTATTTTCCGTTTTAAACCCTTATCTTTCATTGTTTTGATGATAGTTTGTTTGTATTATGAAAGCAACAGTTATATGCTCCCTCGTGTAGTATTTGTTGCATTTTTTACAAGTTACAGCCCGACCCGACCTCCTCAAAATCCGCTATACTAAAACCACCAAGAAACCCTTGTGGGGCTTGAAATAATTTATTACTTAACCCGAACTGCCCGCCGAAGAGTTTTGCGATGAGGTGGAGAGGGCGAGCGCAGTATTTTTGAAAAAAATACGTCGCGCGGACTCGAAAAGGTTCTTTAGATATTTTGTGAGCTTGCCTGCTGGCAGGCAGGGAACGAGACAAAATATCAAAAACCTGTACTGATCCTGTAAGGATCGAGTCCCGCCGCCTCCGCAGATTTGAGTGTAGCAAAAAGCTGCGGAGGAGAGCAGGGTGTTTTTAAGCGTTTAGGTGGATTTGAGAGAGTCTGACTTGCACAACATTTGTTTAAGCTGGGTACGTACTTTATTGCGGTTCCTGCGGAATATTTGTATAGTGTTGTTACTATGACAAATAAACAAAACAATGTTAATATCTCACCGCGTAAGAGTAAGAAAGTTGTTGCTATAAGTTTTCTTTTCTCAGTCTTTCTGGCTGTGTTATCAATTTTTATATCAAATCTTATTATTACACCAAGTCCTTGGGGACCGGTGTATTTTTTTTGGGGTTTTGAAATAGCTAAAATTTTTAGTGCGAGTGTGCTTTTTACATTTATAGCATCAGTGCCGTTCATTATTCTAAATTTTTTTGCTGTATTTATTTTTAGAAAACACAGAAGTATTAGGGTTGGATTATTACTGGGTTATTTGAGTATAATATTAATCTATTTAGTATCATTAGCGCTTTATGGATCTATCCCTTCACTGAATACTATAAATCAAGTTGGTCCGGAAGATGCAAGTCAATGTGCAGAAATGCAAGTTACTAATAGTACAGAAGGTGCGTTAAGAAACTATTGTTATATAGAAGTTGCTGAAGAGACCTTGAACATTGATTTGTGTGATGATCTTGTGAGTGAATATGTAGCCGGAGATATACAATCATGTAAAGATAATATAAATCTTAAGCTTGCATTGGAAAACCTGGATGCTAATTATTGTGAAAATATAGTTTACAGCAATAATCGTAATACCTGTAACCTATCTATGTCATTACAAACTGAAAATTATAGTCTTTGCACTAAAATTATTGAGGGAGGCGTCCTTGATACTGAGATGTGCTACATGAGGTTCATCAAGCAATATAACTCAGAGGAGATAAGAAACGAACTTTGTCCACTAATAAAAAACCACAGGGATAATGTGAATAATCCTTGTAATAAACCCATACCTGAGTAGTTTGTTTAACATTTAGTCAGTAAGTTTCAACCTTGCGGTTTGGGACATTTGGCATAATTATTTTTGCTTTAACAAACCCTCGTGAATTATTTCACGAGGGTTTGCTTAAATTCTATAAGCCGTAAGCTGCAACCTATAAGCTAATCTTTACACAAACAACTCCTTATAAATATCTTCCAACGCTCGGACACCGTCACCGGCAGCAATGTTATTCTGGTGATAAAGCACGTTCGTGCAATCTCCGGCAGCCCAAATACCATCATCAGTTGCTTTCTGGGTCCATGGGTCGATCTTGATCTGCTTAAAGTCATTCAGTTCAACAATGTTCTCAACGAAAGAAGTATTCGGTACGAGCCCGATCTCAACAAACACACCGGTTGCTGCAAGCTCGTGTGTTTCTTCGGTTGCGAGGTCTTTGTAAACAATTGCTTCTACCATCGCATCGCCTTTGATCTCGATCGGCTCGGCGTTAGTGATACCGGTGAACTTCTCGTTCTTTTGGAGTTTTTCGACGGTGATCGGGTCACCTTTGAATTCTTCACCTCGGTGAAGAAGAGTAACGCTTTTGGTGTATGCAACAAGTTGCATGGCGGTTTCAAGGCCTGCGTTACCACCACCGACCACAACAACATCCTGATCAGCAAACATCGGCCCGTCGCAAGATGCGCAGTATGTTACTCCTTTGTTGTCAAACTTTTCTGCTCCGGGGATCTTAAGCTTGCGCCGGTGGCTACCGGTACCTACGAGAACCGCCTTGCTCTCTATCTCTGTGCTGTTCTCAGAGATGGTCTTGAAGTGAAACGGTTCGATTTTTTCGATCATTTTGACGCGTTCTCCTTTGAACACAGTCAAGATGTTTTCGGCGTATGCATTAAGGTGTTCCTCGAGTTGTTTTGCAAGGTCGTGTCCGGAGATCGAAGGAGTTCCGATCCAGTTCTGAATATCAGTTGAGACTTCACTTTGTCCTCCGAACGTATCGGTGACAAATGCGGTTTTAAGTCGTTTACGGGAAGCGTATACCCCTGCTGCTACTCCTGCAGGACCGCCACCTATGATCGTTAGGTCGTACATAATTGATTCAGTCTTATTTTATCCGTTCTCATCTCAGTTTTTATCGTTGCATTGTACCAAGTATTCAGTATGCCGTATACCGTATTCAGTGATCGCTCTGCGGCGGAGCCGCAG
The DNA here is from genome assembly GCA_040905715.1 of Candidatus Paceibacterota bacterium. Lineage (NCBI taxonomy): Bacteria > Bacillati > Minisyncoccota > Minisyncoccota bacterium. Next base: position 171,990 of record JBBDRA010000003.1, read on the forward strand.
AGCGATACAGGATACTCGATACTGAATACAGAAGGCTATTTCAATTTGGATCGTCGTAGAAATGCCGGTACTGCGCCCCAGTCGTCATCGTCATCATCGTCCTCCTCAATATCAACTTTCTTCGGAGTTTCCGCTGGCTGACTTTTTGGCTCTGCCTGTTGTTTCGAACCTGTAAAGGTATTAAAGATACGTCCTGACGTTGAGGGTTCTTCGCGTTCCTGTTGAATGGGTTGTGTCTGCTGCGTCGCCTGTTGCTGAGGCGGCGTCATGTTCTCGGGGATACCGCTTCCGGCAATCGGCCCGCCGCTCTGCACGCTTTTCTCAGGGAAGCCACTAGCAATAACCGTGATCTTGATCTCGTCCTTGCGCAGCTTGTCGCTGTTTACTGTACCAAAGATGATCTTGGCGTTCTGGTCAACTGATTCAGTGATCGTTTTAGCTGCTTCCTGGATCTCGAACATGGTTACGTCAGCACCGCCGGCGATAGAGAAGAGTACACCTTGTGCGCCGTCAATAGAAAGCTCGAGAAGAGGGGAGTTGATCGCCGCCTTCGCTGCCTCAACAGCTCGATTTTCACCACTTGCTGTACCGACACCCATAAGTGCGTGTCCGGCGTTTTCCATGATAGATCGAATATCAGCAAAATCGATGTTAGCTACTTCACCCGGTGTGGTGATAAGGTCGGAGATACCTTCAACAGCTTGGCGTAACACTTCATCACACATGGCAAACGCGTCTCTCGCACGTGTTTCTTTGTCGATCGAAGCGAGAAGTTGATCGTTCGGGATGATGATGATCGCGTCAACACTCTTGCGGAGTTCCGAGAGTGCATTATCTGCTATTTCTCGTCGGCGCTGACCTTCAAAAAAGAATGGCTTGGTTACCACACCTACCGTGAGCGCCCCTTGCTCTTTAGCTGCTCGGGCAACAATAGGAGCCGCGCCGGAGTAGGTCCCGCCACCAACACCACCGGCTACAAAAACCATATCCGACCCCTTTATGCTTTCCTGGATCTCCTCAGTGGTTTCTTCGGCAGCCTTGCGTCCCATTTCCGGGTTCATTCCGGCACCGAGCCCGCGGGTTATGTTCTTTCCAATGTGGATCTTTTTCTTCGCTAGTGAATGGTGGAGGTCTTGAGAATCAGTGTTGATAGCAACAAATTCCACTCCTTTTACTTTGGAGTTGATCATGTGGTCAACCGCATGCCTTCCTGAGCCACCGACTCCGAGGACTTTGATGCGTGCAAACGCTTCAACTTCTGGTTTCACTTGTGGCATAAATGAATTTCAGCTTATTTCTTGCCTTTGGTCACGAACATACACGCTGCCAAGTTTTATTGCAGTTGTACCGGCAAAAGACGTTTTTGCCTTACAGCTGCATTCAGAGCAGTTTTGTGCTATGTCTACTGGTCGGTAAGCCCGGTTGCAAACATAGAATGCATAATTTCGTGAGTCAAAGATTACGTTGAAAACATCATATCATACTTTACAGGGATGCAAAGCCACCCTGTACGCTTTATTTGTTACGGAAGAAATTGCTTGATCCAGCGAAATATTTGGGGGACAAGACGCTTAAGCCAAAGACCTCGCCTACCAGCACTATCACCTGATGACAGGCCGTAGATACAGATGCCATAGGCAACTGCCCATCGGGCATCTTGTATCTGTCGCGAAGTTTGTTTACCGAACTCGACTGAAGCTACTCTTGAAGGAAGTTCGAGAGAACTTTTTGCCAGGTCACTTATGTTGGCAATTCTGGCTCCACCTCCGGTAATGATGATGCCCGCCGGAAGCATTTTGTTGCGCTTGATCCGTTTGAGATGTGTTTCTATTAATTCAAAAATATCCGACAGACGGGCGTTTACTATTTCATTGAGTTGTTGACGGGAAATGTTCGTGCCGGTTCGTTCGCCGTGCTTGATCTGTTGCGCTTCTTCAAGAGGTATCTTCAAGCCAAGCGCAATGTCGTTGGTGATATCTGTTGAGCCAAGAGAAAAAGTTTCAAGTGATATTGGAAGATTGTTTTCAAATACAGCTATCGATACGGTCTCAGCGCCGATGTTCGCTAAAACACAGCCGGCGATCTTTTGGCTTTTAGAGAGACTTACTAAACTGGCAGCGATAGGTGAAGCAACGTAGTCGGTGACTTCAACGCCGGCGTTCTCGACTGCGTCGACCAGATCGCTCACGTGTGGTTCGAGGGCTGTTATGAATAGGTACTTTGCCTCAATTCTCATACCTTTGAGGCCAATCGGACTTCCCATTACCGGCTGACCGTCTATGGAGTGTTGGAGAGGGATCCGGTGAATGATTCGACGGTTCTGGAGTTGTGCTGGCGGAATGTTCGCCTCGCAAGCCTCTTCGATCGTGGTAAGATCTAGTTCACTTATTTCGTTGTCGCCCCGAGAAACAGTTGATGTACCTTCGGCAGTTATGCTTTCAAGACTGATACCACCTATAGCAAGATAGCCCTCCTCGACGGTAACCCCACTTGCTTTTTCCGCCTCCGCAAGGGCGACAGCAATACTGCTGGTTACTTCATTGGTGTTTATAATGTAGCCGTGTCGTAGGCCACGAGATTCAGCAATACCGGTACCAATAACGTGAGGAACTGCTTTGCCTTGAGCGTTGCGTGAACGTTCAGCAATAACAACCTTAACGTGGTGAGTTCCAATATCTATTCCTGCTGTTGTGTTGCGTGACATAATAAGGAGAGAAGCACGCCACACGTTTCGTTTTAATTGTGCAAAGTGGTTACACTTTAAAACGGTGGCGGATACGAGCTTCGCTTGCTTCCATTCTACCCCCGTGTTCCATTCCTTTCAAATGAAAACAGCCGTGGATAAAGAGAAAAACTAAAAAGTGATCCAGTTCACGATCAAAATCAGGTGCTTTCATTCGGGCGATCTCCGGGCAGATAACGATCTCGCCGCTTGTGTCTGAATACGTAAAACTCAACACATCGGTCGGCTTGTCTTTGTTGCGATACGTGCGGTTGAGTGTCTGTGATCGCTTTCGTCCAACAAGGACAAGTGAGCATTCAAAGTGTTTGCCGAGGATCGCATTCTTTATAGCTTCATAATCAAACCCCGTCGTCCTGCGGACGACGGGGTTTGAGGTCAATGTTGTGGAGATGGAAAAATGAGAAGCCAAATATTCAGCAAGGATCTTCATAACAGATGTACTGTTTGTCCGCTAGTTTCGTCGTCGGTTATCGGTCTTTTCACCGATTTTGCCGAGTTTTACAAGCCATTCGATACGAGCCTTTCGCTCTAATTTCTCAAGTCGTCTCTGTTTAGTAAGCTCGCTGGAAAGCGGTCGCTGAAAATAGCGGTGCTTACGGGCAGACGAAAGGGTATTTGAGCTTTGTACGCGACGGGTAAAACGACGCAGCAAGCTGGTGTTGTTCTCGTTTCCTTTTTTGATTACTTCTGCATTTCGTGCCATAGGTTGTTTAGATTAGCACAAGAGAAGAAAACAGGCAATATTTTGTTTATTTTTCGTAAAGTGTGTAATAGAAACGTATTTAGTATCCTGCATCCGGTATTCAGTACACCGCGACCAAAAGGTGAGGTGTGCACTGGCTTTTGGATACAGATCACATCGTGTACCGCTTGAGATAACTGACCAGCTGGTCTAGAGGTACGGTTTCTTGGGCTCGAGTGTGGGCGTTACGGACTATAACAACGTTTTCCATTGCCTCCTTTTGACCCATGATGATCGTGTACGGCAGTTTGAGTTGTTCTGCTCGAGCGAGCTGTTCGCGGATCTTGTCGCGGACAAGAGAGTGGTACACCGGAATGCGGGCAATTCGCAATTCGTCAATAAGCGCGAGACTTTTTTGCCGGGCAACATCACCAAGGTGTGCGAAAAAGTGTTTTGGCTGCAAAGGTGTTTTTCTCTGTCGGCGAGTTTTATTTCGAGGTGTATAGGAGAGAGAGATGCCAACGGCACTGATGTCGTGGCCGAGGCGGATCTTTCGACTGAGGCGGTTGTAGCGAGTCCCCATTGCCAGCGGTGCCGTTTTTTCTTCGAAGTCATCGTCCATTTCTCGGATAGAAAAAACGGTTTGGGATGAGATGTTTCGGTTGCCTACCAAGGTGTTCTTGATGCGATACGGCACGCCGAGTTCCTCGAGGTGTTCAAGGACATCCATAAAATGATGGCGGCTGGCGTCGCTGAGATAACTGATCGCTTTGGGCGCTTCCTCGTTAAGCCGCTGGCAGATCTCGTCATTCGAGAACTGAAGCATATCGAACACATCATTTTTTAAAATATCGTGGAATTTTGGTGGCAGGTCGCCAATACGGTCACGATAAAATTGGATCAGTGCTCGTTCGAACCGCTGGATCGATTCACGATCGCCAATACTGTTCACGTCTACGATCAAGTTCTGATAACCTTCCTCGCGCAAAATGCAGTACGCGGTCTGGATCGTAAGTGCGTCAGCAACACTGTGTGATGCACCGATCACATCGAGACCAAGATGGATGTTGCCGTCGCTCGATACGCCACTAACGCTTTTATTACGTGCATAAAAAAGGAGGAGAGGGTAGGAGCACTTATGAAATTTGTTTGCGTGATAAAAACGTAGGAGGGAAGTCTTCTCTTCAGGTGCGCATAAAAAGAGCGAGCGATCATAGGCGTGAAAGCGCTTTGAATCAGTTCGGTCTGTGCGAGATATGGTAGGAGCTTTGATCGGTGCAAATCCGTAATACATTGCGATCTCAGCCGGTGCGTCAAACTGCCGTAAGAGAGGAAGCGGCTCGGGAAATATAGTCGGCGTATCGTACATATTGCGTTCCTCTGGTGCTGAAGAAAATGGTGCCATAGTGCCTATATTAATGGATAAATTATTCGATCATTGATCCTGCTTGTAACTTCCGGGTAACAGGTTTAGTTCTTGAAGTGGAAAAAGGCGGATAAGCGGTCGCCCTTGAATAAGTTCGCGTTCGAGCGGTCCCCAGCTGCGAGAGTCTGAACTTGCCTGGCGGTTATCTCCTAAAACAAAGTATTCATCGTTCTTGAGAGAGGTTCGGAGACTGTCTATTTTTGTATGTTCAACGTATGGTTCATCAAGAAGAATTCCATTGGGGTGTTCAGCGTTGTGTATGATGACATCTCCCCGGTTTATCTCCACTGTTTCTCCGGGCAGACCGACAATACGCTTAATGAAGAACGTGGACCTGTCTTCAGGGGAACGAAATACGATCACGTCACCACGATGAGGATTATTGAGCTGATAACTTAGTTGGTCAACGATCAGATACTCACCGGTATCAAATGTCGGAGCCATTGACTGACCATTGACAATGAACGGTTGGGCAATAAAGATCCTGAACGGTACAACAATGATCAGTGCAATAAATGCAAAGCGAATAACATCAATAAAAAATGAGGAGGCAATCGAGCGCGGCTGAGGAGGGGTTTGGGGATGTTCAAGGCTCATACCACGAGTGTTACAAGAGCTATTGTACTTTACGAATGGTCATTGACACAAGCTCTTATTGATTTTTTAAATTTTTTGGCACATATAGTATGTCAATCAGAGCAGACATTTGCTTACAGTATCGGTGCGTCTTGTTAAGAAATACAAAAATGATCGTTTGACTTGTTTGTAGATGCGAATGGTCTTAGAATACCTTTATGATAACCCACTACATTATTGGTCTTGGCAATCCCGGTGAAAAATATCAGGACACACCTCACAACGTCGGCTTCCACGTGCTCGATGAGCTTTTGAATACTTGGCAGGGCGGCAGCTGGAAGCACGACAATGTACTCAGTGCTTCGATCGCTCGTTTTGAGTTTTCTAATACCTTGTTTGTATTTATAAAACCACAGACATTTATGAATCGTTCTGGTGAGACGCTCCGCGCACTGACCAAACAGGTTGATCCCGGGGACCTCATAGAGAACATGCTCGTTATTCACGATGATATTGATCTGCCTGAAGGAAGGATCAAGATAACGCAACGCAGTGGTGCCGGTGGGCATCGCGGTATTGAGTCTATCGCTCAGGTACTTGGAAGCAATGAGTTTAAACGACTGAAAATAGGTATTGCTCCGCTCGATGAGAATGGGGAGATGCGTAAACCTAAAGGTGAGCGCGCTGTCTCTGACTATGTTCTCGGACAGCGTCCGCGGTTTTCAAAGCGGGTGAGTGAAGAGATCGCACCGCTCACCGCGGATGCTATCTGTGTTCTTGTTCGTGACGGGGTTGAGAAAGCAATGTCATTATATAATGCGCAGTCTGAAGATCGAACCGAGAAACAAGGAGAAGAATAAAACAGTCATTTATTTTGCTTGCGATATGAACGCATTACAAAAACCGATCACGTGAGTGATCGGTTTTTGTATTTTGTTTCGGTAATTTCTCTTACACTATTCTGTCGTATTTGTTGAAGGTTGTTGGGTCGGTCGGCTTACTTGCTTGTTAACCGGATTGCCTTCCTCGTCAACAAGAGTCAATGCCATGCGCTGGCTGTTCGGATCGAACAAGGTGATCTTAAGTGGATACGTTTTTCCGAGCTCGAGAGTTTCACGAAGTGCATCGGTGTTGCCGAACTCAGAAACATGGATCAAGCCGGCGATACCTTCTTCGATCGAAGCGAGGGCGCCGTGCTTGTTGTACTTGATGATCACACCTCGTACGATCTCACCGCGTTGGTAGCGCTTCTCAGCTTCTTTCCATGGATTTGCTTTCAAAGCCTTGATCGAAAGTGAGATCTTACCGTCTTTGATGTCGACGATCTTTACACGCACTTCGTCACCGACATTATAGAGTTCCTTAGGGTCTTCCACCAATGACCAATCGATCTCAGAGATGTGGACAAGTCCTTCAAGTCCGTCTTCGATCTTAACGAAGATACCGAAGTCAACGATACCGGTAACTTCGCCGGCAACTTCATCGCCGAGTTTGTAGCGGTCGATGATCTTCTCTTTGTTCTCGGCGTCAGGAGTTTTCTCTGAGAAGATGAGTTTCGATTCGCTTGGCACTGCCGAGATGATCGAGACCGAAAGTTTTTCGCCAACCAGTTTGCGCAACTCGTCAAGGATGCGGTCTTTGTCGCCGTCCTCAACACGTGGGTAGTGCTCGGTTTTGAGCTGGGAAGCAGGCAAGAAGCCCTGGATGCCTTGCCAGCTGATGATCAAGCCTCCTTTGTTTGCCTCAGTTACCGGTAGTTCGAGAACTGTTTTGTTCGCTACTAACTCCTCAGCCTCGCTCCAGATCAGTGCCTGGCGAGCTTCTTTCAAGCTGATCTCAGTGTAGCCTTGGTAACCCTCGCGCTCTACAACCTTTCCAGTAACGGTATCACCGATCGCGACACGCTTTATAAGGTCGCGAGCGTTTATGTATTCCTTTCCAAAAATGATACCGGTGCCGAACGGAGGCAGATCGATATAAAGAGTGTTTTTACCGTGTCCGATGACCGGTCCTTCTACAATGTCACCTTCTTGAGGCGGTTCCGGTGTTTCCTCGAGAATGCTGGACATCACATCACCGCGATCATCCAAGTTGACGTCCTGCAGATCTTCCGGCGTCTGTCCCTGATGGGTGATCTCCGGTGTTTTGCTTGCGATTCCGCTACCAGCCTTTTCTGGCTCTGCTGCCGGAGCAGCTGTTTGCGTCACTTCGTCTTTATCTGTTGCTGTTGCCATAAAATAAAGGGCCTTACGTGCTCCTATATAAAATTAAGAGGTACGTAAAGCGGGGCAGAGCTCAGGGGTCACCGGCGCCATTTCTCGTTGCCGTATTCATCGCCGGCGGATTAGCCTGTGCTCTGCGGTTTGATAATGCTACCTAATATCGTTTTCCGAGGCTCCTTTTCAGGAATCTCTGGGAAGGCAGTAGTGGTGGAAAGTATACTGAATAAAAAGCCAATGTCAAAGCTTTTTAGAACTCCATAGTGGTTTGGTAGTGGGTTGATTTTACTCTCGCACTACTTGGTTGGGTGTGGTATGCTATGAAAAACTCGGGAAAACTCGATTTTTGAGTGTAATTGACTGTATTTCCATTTCCGACTGTTTTGTTCATATTATTTTGTTTGCCGTATCATTTTTTGACTGACCATGATCATCACCTACCACTCAGCAGCATGCTTCAAAGTGCAATTTGGCGACACTACGCTCGCCTTCAATCCTATATCTAAAAAAAGTTCGTCTTATAAACCGGTTCGATTTAGCGCCGATGTTGCGCTGGTGAGTATCCAGCACCCTGATTTCAATGGGGTTGACCAGGTCAAGCATGGAGATAAAGAGCCTTTCATCGTTCGCGGTCCGGGTGAATACGAAGTAAACGGCGTGGCTATACGTGGATACCTTTCGAGTTCTGAATATGACGGCAAGAGACACCACAACACTATTTATGTGGTCGAACTAGATGGAATGAGACTTTGTTATCTTGGTGCGTTGGGCGAGAAAGAGATCTCGCACGAAGCTCGTGAAGCGCTTGAAGATATCGATATTTTGTTCGCACCGATCGGTGGCAACGGCGTTCTGGATGCGACCAGCGCATATAAGCTATCGGTTGCTCTAGAGCCACGGATCATCATTCCGATGCTTCACGATGGAAGCGGTTCAAGCGATGACAGTATTGCCACCTTCCTTGAGGAAGGTGGCCGGGAAAAGGTGACTTCAGTCGACAAACTAACGGTGAAACAAAAAGATGTTGCCACTAAAGAAGGGGAGATCGTGGTTCTGGCAGCACAATAGTTCGACAGTCTATGGGTTCATGGCTCACAAATTTGCGTAAGAAACCGCCGGAAGCAAGACAGAAGTATGCGCTTTTAACTGCCGGCACGATCACGTTTGTTCTCATTGGTGTGTGGGTTATGATGAGTGTGCCGACCTGGACGAATACACAAAACGAAGAGACGGTCTTCTCTTCTTCGATGTCATCTATCACGTCAACGTTTCAGGATCTGTTCGAGTCTTTTGATCTTGTGAGCACATCGACTCCACCAAACGCTGAGGAAAATGTTGATTCACCGTACATGATCGAAGGGGCAACATCTACTGCAACGTCTATAGATGAAGCGAATGATCAGGAGGCTAACGCCACCTCTTCTGAGGGGTATTCGAGCGCAACTACAAGCACATCGACTATTGATACAGTTGAATGAGGCGAGGGAAAGGTATAAGATACGAGAATTACGCGTTATAGCTTAGCGCTAACGTCACGGACCATGGCAGAAAAAAATAATTCCAATAATAAAAACGAGGAGAACAAAGAAGAAGGCAAGACCTCTACGCCGGAAGAATTGGCGCTGGCGAAACAGGTGGTTAGCGCGAGTATCACTGACGAGATGAAGGAGTCGTATCTCGATTATGCGATGTCAGTTATTACGTCGCGCGCCCTGCCTGATGTAAAAGACGGCTTAAAGCCTGTGCAGCGCCGTATTCTCTATGCAATGCACACAATGAACCTTAACGCCGGGGGGAAGTTTCGTAAGTCGGCCGCTATTGTCGGTGAAGTTCTCGGTAACTATCATCCACACGGTGACTCTTCTGTGTATGCAGCGATGGTTAACCTGGCTCAATCATGGTCGCTACGCTACCCGCTTGTATGGGGTCAAGGAAACTTTGGTTCGATCGACGATGATCCGCCTGCCGCTCAGCGTTATACGGAGGCAAAAATGACCAAGATATCAGGTGACATGCTCAACGATATTGAAAAGAGCACGGTTGACTGGCGGTCTAACTATGACGGTACAAAAAAAGAGCCGATCGTTTTGCCGGCAGGAGTACCGAACCTGCTTTTGAATGGAACATTGGGTATCGCTGTGGGTATGGCGACTAATATTCCGCCACATAATCTCAATGAGGTGATCGATGCGACAATGCATCTGATCGATACCCCGAAGGCTACCAACGAAGACATTCTTGGTTTTATAAAAGGACCTGACTTTCCGACCGGCGGGATCGCTTTTAACGAAGCTGATATTCATCATGCGAGCGCTACTGGAAAAGGGGGAGTGGTTGTGCGTGGAGAAGCGGAGATCGTGGAGGGAGCAAAGGGAACACATCAGATCATTATTACTTCGGTTCCGTATCGTACGAATAAAGCCGATCTGATAATTAAGATCGCTGATCTGGTGCGAAATAAAAAGATCGAGGGTATTAAAGATATCCGCGATGAATCAACTGACGAGATCCGCGTCGTGATCGATCTGAAAGGGGGAGGGCACCCGCAAAATGTGCTTAATAACATTTACAAATACACGCAACTTGAAGATACATTTCATTACAACATCGTAACGCTTGTTGACGGTATTCCGCAGACCCTTTCACTCAAAGGAGTGCTTGAGCAGTTTGTCCTGCACCGAGTTGATGTGATCACCCGGCGCACAAAGCATGATCTGGCGAAAGCAGAGGCTCGTGAGCATATACTGATCGGGCTGAAGAAGGCGCTTGATCACATCGATGCGATCATCAAACTCATAAAGAAATCAAAAGATACGCAGACCGCGCACGCGAATTTGATGAAGGAGTTTAAGTTCTCTGACCGACAGGCGACCGCTATTCTTGAGATGCGCTTGCAAAAACTGGCCGGTCTGGAGCGTCAAAAGATCGAAGAGGAATTGAAAGCAGTACAGCAACTGATCGCTGAACTTAAGGAAATTCTTTCCAGTGAGAAGAAGATCCGGAAGGTTATTAAGGACGAATTGACAGAAATGCAAAAATTGTACGGCGACGATAGGCGAACAAAGATCGTGAAAACGGGAGTTAAGTCAATGTCGGTTGAGGATCTTATTCCGGATGAAGAATCTACGTTGGTGCTGACAGCAAGTGGATACATCAAGCGCATGAGCCCTGACGAGTTTAAAAAGCAGAAGCGAGGTGGTGTTGGCGTGGTAGATATCGCAACCAAAGATGACGACTTTGTTCATACATTCCTGACCGCAAATACGCACAACGATCTGCTCTTCTTTACTGATGCTGGTAAGGTGTACCAGACAAAAATGTATGATGTGCCGGAAGGTAAGCGGGCGACTCGCGGTAAATCGATCATGAACTTCTTGCCAATAGAAGGTGATGAGCGTATTACAACTGTGTTGCCGATGCCCAAGGAGATCAAGAAAAGCGACGACCTTTCAGTTCTCATGATGACAAAACAAGGTGTGACCAAGCGGGTGAAGGCAGAGAATTTTTATGACGTGCGCCGAAGTGGGTTGATCACAATGAAGCTCGGCGACAATGATCAGCTCATCTGTGCTGATTTTGTGAGTGCCGGAGATGATGTGATAACGGTGAGTGCTCATGGTCAAGCAATTCGATCAAGCGCCAAAGAGATCCGTGAGATGGGACGAAGTGCTGCCGGTGTGCGTGGTATGAAACTCGGGAAGGATGACTATGTTATCGGTGCGCAGGTCATAAGAAGCGATGCGGTCAACCCCGGCCTGCTTGTATTGACCGCGGCAGGGTTTGGTAAAATTACCGATATTGATGAGTACAAAAAGCAAAAACGTGGCGGGAGCGGGATCAAAACATCAAAGGTGACAAAGAAAACCGGTGATATTATTGCCGCGCGTGTAGTAACCGACGAAGAAGAGCTTGTGGTAATGTCTAAGAAGAGCCAGGTGATTCGGACCAGTTTGACCGAAATTCCTCGTCTTGGTCGGGTTTCTCAAGGGGTGCGCATCATGAAGCTTCGTGAAAACGACGCAATCGCTTCGTTCATCTGTCTTTAAATGAAATGCACGTAGAGTATTAGGCCGTAAATTCATTTGAACGTAAGGAAAGTAAAAGAAACAATAGTATGGTGCTATTGTTTCTTTTGTTTATCACTATATTTTTTAGGCTTTATCTATATAGAATAGATAGAAAAGTTATCCCCTGGAACTCGTACTCCGCCCTGTTATACTAATTACAATTAATGTAAGCTTGAACCGCCATGACTGACCCTGCACATAACTGCGAACAACTTGGTTTACAGCCCGGACAACATGTAGCTGATCTTGGGTCAGGTGCCGGGTACTATACGATAGAGCTTGCTAAACGTGTTGGCACAGAAGGAAAGGTGTTTGCGATCGATGTGCGCAAGGATCTATTGGAAAAAGTAAAAAGTGCAGCACGAGATGAAGGGTTTGAAAATGTTGAAGTGGCTTGGGGAAATATAGAGGTGGAGAATGGAACCCGACTGCGTAGTGATTCGATCGACGTTGTGATCATAGCGAACACACTTTTTCAGATAGAAGATCAGGCTGGCTTGGCACGGGAGACGGTGCGCATTCTCAAGCCGAAGGGTACGTTGCTCGTGGTTGATTGGACAGGTTCGCACGGTGGAATTGGGCCGGTTGAAGAGCAGGTTGTGCCGGAAGAGAAAGCGCGAGAGTTATTTGAACTTGCCGGTCTTGAATTTGCAAATTCTATATCGACCGGTGAACATCATTACGGATTTATAATGGAAAATCGAACATGACAGATCTATCCCCCTTCAAGGTTGCTGTTTTAATTGGCTTTGGGCTCATGCTTTTTGGCGGTTTTATTGCGCTTACGTTGTTTTCCGGTGCGGGTGGTGGTGAGACGGTGACTATTAATCTATGGGGCACGGCGCCACAAAGTATTGTAAGAGAGGCTATTAAACAATCTGTGCCGGACGATACAACGGTTCGAGTTGAGTATATAGAAAAGGAAGCGGATACATTTGATACAGAGTTATTAGAAGCACTTGCTGCAGGAGAGGGGCCTGACCTGTTTTTCTTGCCGCAAGACAAAATATTGAAGCACCAAGGCAAACTTTGGACTATTCCGTTTGAGTCGTATGAAGAGCGAAGGTTCCAGGATACGTTTGCGAGTGTTACTGAGGTTTACCTTACATCGCAAGGATCGATCGGTCTGCCGATCATTGTTGATCCAATGGTGATGTACTGGAACCGAACGCTTTTCGATCAACATAGAATTTCCGCACCCCCGCAAACATGGGATAGTTTTAACAACGAGCCTCTTCGTTCGTTTATCGACAGAGATGGCCAGCAGATAGACCAAGCAATGATCGCTTTTGGTAACTTTAGTAATATTACAAACGCAAAAGACATACTTACCACACTGGTCATGCAGTCAGGGTCTCCGTTAGTAGAGCGCCAAGGTCTAGATACGTATCGGGCGGTCATGGGCATTTCTCAGGAAGGACAGGTGATCTCTTCGGCTGTCGCTGCAGTGAACTTCTATACCCAATTTGCCGATCCGAATAAGGTTGTCTATACCTGGAACAACTCTCTCCCTGATTCAAAGCAGATGTTCTTGAACGGTGACTTGGCGGTTTACGTAGGTTTTGCCTCAGAGCGTAATGATCTTATGCGGGAGAATCCTAACTTGGATTTTGGGGTGGCTATGCTTCCTCAGTCTTCCGGGAGAGATCAGCAATTAACCGGTGCGCGACTGGAGGCCCTTGCGATACCGTCTCAATCGCAAAAGAAAGGGGTGGCACTCACTGCTGCGGCACTGCTCACGGAAGGTGAGGGTGCGCGCATTATTGCTGAATGGAGCGGCTTGCCACCGGCACGCCGAGATCTGTTGTCTGAAACACAGAGTCGGTCGCATATGGACGTATTCCATGATTCTGCTTTTATTTCTCGAAGCTGGTTCGATCCGGAGCCGGAATCAAGCACAGAGGTTTTTCGGGAAATGATACAGTCGATCCAGTCAGGTCGGTTGCAGCCAGCTGAAGCTATAGGTCGAGCGAATAGAGAGCTGCAAAATCTTTTGGACCAGTGATATGACCACGATACTAAAACACAATAAACTAATGTGGGCGGTATGTAGTACTGTTGCGTTGCTTGCTGTAGTTGTTGGAGGGGTCGCGCCCACGCAAGCTAGCGCGCAGGAGCCTGGTGACTGTCGAGCAGATGGAGGGGGTGGCGTGTTGAGCGGGCTCGTTCCATGCGGGTGCGATACTAATGGGGACGATATAGTGAATGGCGATGAGCGCTGTGATTTTTCAGATATAATGACGCTGATCCAGAATATTATCACCTGGATCATTCTGTTCACTATCCCGGTCGCTGCTTTGATGTTCTCGTATGCTGGCTTCTTATTGATATCTGCGCAGGGTGACGAAGGGAAAATAAGGCAAGGCAAGCAGATATTTGGATATGTGCTGACAGGTTTTGTGTTTGTGCTAGCAGCGTGGCTGATCGTGTACACAGTTGCCAGTGTGTTATTAGACGACGAATTTTTACAATTTCTTGAGTAATAATATGATCAATAAAAAGTATATCTCACTTGTTTTCTCGTATTGTCTCGTGTTCGTTTTTCTTGTAGCGCTGGTCACTCCTGTTGTTGTCGGGGCTCAAAGTGGGACAATCCCCGGTGATTCCGGAATACAGAATCCGCTTGGTGAAGATGGGCCAACTACATTAATGAGTTTCATTGAGATCATCATTACTAATATAGTATTACCTATCGCTTCGGTAGTTGTGGTTCTAGCGATTATTTACAGCGGTTTTCTCTTTGTTGCAGCGCGTGGGAACCCGACTAAGCTTGAACATGCTCGTACGGCATTTACTTGGACAGTTGTTGGTACTGCTGTGCTTTTGGGCTCCTGGGTTATCGCAGCGGCGATCGAGGGGACGCTCTGTGAGATCACTGACGGTAATATTCCGGGACTGTGTAATTAATTCTAGCCATGCGTAACTCTGTTTCTACCCAGTTTAAACTCATAGCAGCCTCACTGTTCGGATTGCTGATCATGACGGCCCCGTTTACAGTCAGTGCTCAGTCACCGGGAACGTTTGCGGAGGTTGTGGGCGAATTTATTAGTATACTTAACGTTCTTTTCCCGCTTCTTGTTCTGGCTGCCATCATGATGTTTTTTTTGGGGCTGGCTAAATACGTTTTTCGAGCTGATGAAGAACCAATGGTGCAGCAAGGAAAGTTCTTGATGACTTGGGGACTCTTGGCGATATTTGTCTTATTCTCGATCTGGGGAATACTAGGTTTTATTTACGGCGAGTTTGGCTTTACTGATCCGTTCGGTGCGTTCTTGCTCCCAACGAGTTAGTTGCCTTCTTGTAGATCGTGTATACAAATTTCTATATGAAAAAATTCTTAAAAGAACAATGTTTTCTTCAAATGGTTATTTCAAGCTTGTTCATGTTACTCGTTGTTCCTGGTGTGGTGCGTGCGAGTAGCCATCTTGAAGTGGAAACAATGCTTGAAAACGTGATAGGGATCATTGAGACATTAATTCAGGTCTCTTTTGTTCTTATATTGGTAGCCTTTTTCTGGGGACTCGCTCGGTATGTTTTTAATGCGGGCAGCGAAGCGTCGATCCAGCAAGGCAAGCGCATTATGACCGGTGGCGTTATTGCTTTGACGGTCGCTTCACTGATCTGGGGAATTATAACGTGGGTTCGTGTTGAATTAGGGATCAGTGACACGTCTACTATAGAAATAATAGAAGGTCCTGGTGGGAGCGGGGCATAGAAGGGGTCGAGCGGAGGAGGAAGTCTACTTCCTCGTTCATCTTATTCCTTCAGGCTGCCCGGCGCAGCCGTGTATATAGTGTTGTTGTCCACAGAAGGGTCTAGTATAATGTTGTATGGGCTATTATAATGTTAAAAGCTACCTTTATTACCAATTATCACTAACAGGAGCTAGTCATATGAAAAAACAATTTTTAATGTACGGAACGCTTGCAGCAGTAATGGTGTTGACACCAGCTGTAGCTCTTGCGCAGGACCTGTCAGGAGTAGAAAACCTCATTGATTCGGTGCAAGATATTGTTAACACTTTAATTCCGATCATGTTTGCATTGATCGTTATCGCATTCTTTTATGGATTGGCGCGATACGTATTCAATGCTGACAACGAAGACGCTCGTGATCAAGGAAAGCGGATTATGGTGGGTGGTGTTATTGCACTAACCGTTGCAGCTTTGATCTGGGGTATTGTTTCTTGGATCGGTAACATTCTTGGAATTGAAGAAGATTCTAACCAGACCGTACCAACTATAAGCGTACGTTAGCTTTAACTGATGCCTTCTAACGTTCCAGAACTGCTCGATAAGATAAACGCCACGATCCTTAATCCACTGATCCTGCTCATGTTTACTGTCGCGACAGTACTCTTTGCATGGGGAGTGATAACATTCATCACGAGTGAAGAAGGGGGAGAGGCTCGACAGCAAGGAAAAACAAACCTTGTATACGGACTGCTCGGACTCTTTATCATGATCGCGGTCTACGGAATTATTAGGATCATTGGTGCGACGTTCGGTATACCTATCGCTGACCTCTATATTTTCTAGCTGAAAGCTAAAAAGAAATGAAAAAAGCTCCCTGTGCGCGCTGCGCAGAGGGAGCTTTGGTTTGATCGAAATGAACAGGTCGCTAATAATCCTTATATAAAGGCTGAACGACGATCGAACGATCAATCGGAGCAGTCACGTACACTGTGTCGTCCTCACCGATGTCTGGTTCTTCTCCGGGCAATATCCAAACCCCTTTATCGTTCCGGTCAGCCTTGAAGAGGTAATAGAAGTTACCCTCTTGGGAGGAAGTAACCTTTAGGGTCCAGGGCGTCCCGGGCTCACCTTCCAACCGGATCATCCGTTCCTCTCCCGCCTCCACGAAAATCTCTTCACCTGCCCGATTGTATTGGGTCCATGGGACCGGCTCATTCCGAGTGCGTTGAACTCGACGATCAGATCTGTGTTCTTGATCGTCGGACAACAGCGGTGGAAGAAAGATAAAGGCGCCGATGATAACACCTGCCCAGATAAGTGTTTTTTTGAGAGAAGAGTTTCTTGCTCCAGAGGGAAGAGACATCTTGGGGATGTACGCCTTCATCGTTGCAAGATCGATCTTCCTCGTTTTTTTGGTTTTGCTCGTGAGGCTTTGGTCTCTAATAAGTCTCCAGACGCCAATGCAGAATACTATGAGTAAAAGGACGCTAACGAGTATAAGTGCCATTTGGGTACCTCCGTGTTTGGTTGTGGTAAGGTTCAGTCAGTAGATATTATTACATATATGAATACATATGTCAATTTATATTGAATATAAAAAACTGCTCGTTGCTTGTGCAACGAGCAGGGGGTTAAAATAACATCTTACGTTTAGTCAATGTGCGCCTTGGAAATTGATGTGACGCTCTTGATAAGATCATCGAAGGTGCCGCCTGTCATAAGCAAGTGATTGTTGCCCTGTTGAAGAGCTCTTTCCATTTGCTGGAGTTGGTAGGCAAGTCTGCCTTCGTCGTCTTTCATTTTCTTGGCTAGCTGTCCAACACCAAGAGCACGGGCCTTGTAGAGAGCTTTCTCAGCTTCTGCACGAGCTTTACCCTCAGATTCAATTACCTTTGCGCTCCCGATCCCTTCGAGTTCTAGTCGTTCTCTCTCTGCTTGGGCGTTCGTTATGGTCGTGCGTTTTTGAGCCAACGCACTGCTTGCCTCGGAAACTGATGCATTAACTACGCGAGGGATCCCAAAATCGGAAACCCAAACGCCTTCAACATCGATACCCCACCACTCCTTTTGTTTTGTGGAAGCATTTGATCCAGCTTCCACATCGTTTTCGGGTGGTTGCGCATCCGGTTCGCCGACCAGGAATTCGACAGCTTTGGTCAGTTGGTCGTTGATCCAGTGATGTCGCCGGGTTCCCTGTGCCAATGTTGTTTTTCCAGCAATGGCCTGAAGTGCAGGCTCAGCTGTCTGCATTTGATGCCGGTTGGCTTTGTTAACACTGCCCACCATTTTCAGAAATAGAGCATGGGCACCGGGTTCCCCATCTATCTTCCAGCGAACGACTACTCGGGGGCATGTGCTGATCCGTGCACCGTATGGTGACTGAGCGTCTTCTTCCCGTAACAGTTTCCCTTCCTCACCATCCGGATACTTAGCTGTTGCTGCCGGCTCCCAGACTACCTCAAAGGCATCTTCAACGATAAACGCTTCATCGTTTTCAGAGGCACTTGTGCTGACAGGATTTCCCAATTCGTCTTTCTTGATGACAGAACCAAACTCAAGTTGTATGTAGTTTTGGGTTGCTGTTTCAAGAGAGGAGATGCCAAAGGGAACGAAGTGAATACCGGTGTCTGCGTGTTTGATCGGTGCTCCAAAGTAGAGTACTGTACCGATTTCGTCTACTCTAACTTTTTTGAAACTAAAGATCGTGTAAATTGCAACCACGATTATGCCGGGAATTAACCAGCGGACGTCTGTAAACACAATAGGCAAGAGTAATCCCGCCAAAGCGATGACTAAGTAGATCCAGATGACTGTGCGAAGGAAGCTTACTTCCGTCTTCTTCATATCTTTACATATCCGTTCGATCGCTTCCTTTTTTCTCTGGTCAGCGGTACTGGGTTTTTCCGAGGCGGTTGAATCAGAACTCATGACGATCTTTCCTTCCTCTCCCAATAGGGAGATATGTTGTAAGGTGCACTTTGTGGGAGAACGAACTGGTTATAATAGTACTTAAATTAATGAATTTGTCAATATATTATATGGGTAATATTTTGACAAATAGGTGTTTAATGTTATATTAAGTACACCTGATTGTTCCTTTTATACACTTGTTTGAAGGAGTGAAGTATGACTTTGTCACCGACTGCATCCGTGTTTGGTTTATTTCTTGTTGTTGGGCTTCCGATCTTCTTAATGGTAGGGGTCTTTTGGGTGCTGATTCGAGGTTCTAAAAACATGGAGATTGAGGCTGAACGTAAGAAGCAGGCTGCGCGTAACCCACGGAAGCGCTACTATGGGCCCCCGTTTAAAGTTTGGCAGACGGTTTATGTTCCGGATATGGAACGTAAAGCTGTTGCTCAAAGTTTCCAAGTCCCAAAAGTAATCAATAAGCGGACAAAGGCAATGCTGCTCTCGGAGCAGTTTCCTTACTGGAGAAGCGGAAAAGTCTCCTTGGTTCGTACAACGCCTTATGACTTAGGTTTCGAGGCGGGGTGCGAAGGCCACGTTGCGGTCGACCTGAAAACTGAGCGTAAAACGATACTCATTAGAAGGGTCTTGGCGCGCGCTAAGAGTCTTGGGTTGAAACCGTGCCACCCGGTACTCCCTCTGTTTTTACGACTCCAATTAGATACCAAGGACAAGATAGAGGTTGTTGTCGATCCGGTCTCCTGTAACGATACACGTTTATTCCGATGCATATTGCACTATGGGTTCAGTAATGATCGGAGTAGTAGTGTGGAGCGCTTCCGTGTTGAAGAGTTTGTGCCAATCGATGAGGGCGACGGAGTGGACGTGTTCACCCGACTGATCTTTGCTTTGCCGAACGAATGATTATTTGGATTGATGTTTTTCACCAAATCAAGCCCTCGCCTATAAAGCGAGGGCTTTTAAACAGGTGTTATATTTCTAACTGTTGAAGGTATTTTTAGTGGTTACTTATTATGTGGGCAGGGGGAGACTCGAACTCCCAAGCCGTAAAGGCACTAGCTCCTAAGGCTAGCGTGTATACCAATTCCACCACCTGCCCATTTATTCTATTGTACTAGCGCCACAACTGGTGTGAGTACGTAGCGCGTTGCCTCGCGCATCCACTCGTGTTCTCGGATCACATCCGCGATCGGCGGGCTCACCGTATAATACAGGGATACGAGAGAATTGCCAACCGGATTCGGCAGAAGTGTGTTGTCACGAAAATTACGAAGATGAACTATATCCTGATCAAGGTCAGTGCCGAATGCAGCTGTTGCGATGAAGCATCCACCACCGTCCTCAGGAGCCTCTTCGACCACGGCTACAGCGCACTGGAAAGTGAGAGTCCGCTCTTCTGTTTGTATGTCTACCTGTGCCTTCTTGATTCCAACGGTACCGTATACTCCAATTGCACGGTCTGGATCATCGTTATCTTGATTAAGATCATTGTCGCCGTCCCATATATAGCTAAACTCTCGCGTATTAGCCCCGAACGCGTTTGCGCGCCATTGGATTTCTTCACCAATAACATGCGGCGGACTTTCAACGTCGCAGGAGAGTCGGGCACTGTCAAGTTCTTCGGGTGGAAACTGCATGAACTCCGCCTTGCAGGGGAGTGTAATAGACTGATTTCCGGATGAGATAGTGACAATGCCATCCTTTATGCCGTCATTAAAGTATTCTTTGGTAACTGTGTGCTCACTGCTTTCAAGTCCCTCTGATCCTTCCCAGTCATACACAACGTCGTTTATACCGCCACGGGCGTTTGCTTCCCAGGTTATTTCATTTGTACGCGTATTTAGTTCTGCAGTGCACGAGCCGGTTAGTGGTGGTTCGATGACCTGTATAGACCGAGAACAAGTAAAGCTGGTACGGCTTTCTCCATCGGTGGAAACCGAAACAGAGGCTGTTTTTTGCCCCGTACTTTCGTATCGGATCACTCTTTGCTCTCCGGTTCCTTCAAGATCACCGCTTCCATCCCACTCATACTGATAGCGACCGGTACTGCCGCCAATAGCAAACGCGCGCCAATTAGCTTCTTGGTTAATTTCTATGCGTTCCTTCTCAGGTTCACATGATCCGGTTATGCCGGTAGTATCTATGTCCTCAGCTATTACTTCCTGTAGAACGGTAAATATCCGCTCTGCCATTATTTCGTATCCCTCGTCGTTTGGATGGACCGGATCGGAAAGACGCGATGGTTTACCGTGAATGTCTTGCATAATGTTGCGCACATACGCCGCATCGGTCTCGTCGGCAAGATCTTGATAGTCTTGTTCACGATCAAATCGAAACAGCTGTCCATGGGCGCTGGCTAAAATGACATGCGCTCCGTTATCCTGGATCCGAGTTACAATTTCCTCGAGGTTATCAAATGTTTCTTCTTTAGGTACATCTTGAAGTATATCGTTGCCGCCAAGTAAAACTATGACAATGTCCGGATCTTTTCTGAGAACCGCGGTATCAAGTCTATTTAGAGCATCTTCAGTTGTGTCGCCGGTTCGACCTTCATTGTCGATCGAAAGTTCTGTCCAACGTTCCAGGTCGGAAACATATCCATTGTCGCTTGAACCAACGCCAACCGTGAGGCTGTCACCGAATGCGACAATATCAAGATTATTGACTGGTGTTGCAGCAGAAAGGGTGAAGACAGGTATAAGTAAGACCGCGCCAACAAGTGCGCCAATGAGGAGCATGATCGTAATGAGTCGGCGGGAAAATATCATGACATTAGTAAACTCCTTCCCAGGGAGAGTGTCAAGGGTCTGGGAAGGAAATTATCTAGAGTTGTCTTATAAAAAGTTCGAGTGTGATAGTACTCGAACGTAACATTATTTTTTCCTCCACGGGAAAACTACGTTTTCTCGACCCCTTTCCTTGGTTCAAATCTAAGATGGCCGAGATATAGAAAATCACCCATATAAAAATGAGTGACGTCACTTGTCCGCCCACTTGGATTTGGCCCCGCGAGTTCTAAGTATTTTGCTTCGCTCACTCTCAAAATAAAACTTCTTGTGTTTTCTTCGAAAAAATCCGCGAAGCGAATGTGTGCTTTTTTGGATATGGAACGTTACACTTGCAAAAAACACACATTCGCCTGGCCGGCGCCTCACATCACTTCGCGATATGTTCCGGCGCTTCAAATCCAAACGAAAGATCATAAATGACCTTTCTCTGGGCGGACAAAAAACCGCTCCGCTTTTTTGTCCGCCCACTTGGATTTGAACCAAGGACCGTTCGCTTAAGAGGCGACTGCTCTACCAACTGAGCTATGGGCGGATATATAGGTTGTTGAAATTTTATAACACAAAAATACTTGTATTGCACGTGTGGGCGAGGCGGGAGTCGCCGTCAGCTCACATCAATCTTTTATTTCGCTTCGCTCATAAAAGATTGTGTGGCTCCTGGCCGGGCTCGCCTGCCTCTCCAGGTATTCGAGACATGGCTCCGCCTTTCGACTCCCGACGAACACGCATAAATGCGTGTTCTCCTCTTCTCTGTGATTAACAATAGTGTAGGTACCATAGGTATCCAGTTTATTGTTGTGTGGGCGAGGCGGGAGTCGAACCCGCATCCGCATGGCGGACAGCATTTTAAGTGCTGCGTGTATACCATTCCACCACTCGCCCTATCGCTTTTTGCCTTTTCCTCCTAAGGCGGACCAGCCTCGGGCTGGCAATTCCCGACGCACCTAAAGCAGTTTAGATGCTCCTCAACCACTGCGAAAACCCGAAGGTTTTCTTGAGGCCGAGGCGGGAATCGAACCCGCGTGTAAGGGTTTTGCAAACCCGTGCCTTACCACTTGGCGACTCGGCCGTCTGTCTCTATAACATCATACTGTATCACAGATCTCGTGACACCTCCTCAATGCGCTGGCGATGTTTTTCGCCACGATCGAGTTCAACGCTCAGCCACGGAATACGACCAAGTTCAGTGTGAGATTTCATGTATTCTTTGAGCTCGTATATTTTTTTCTGGCCGAGAGCAACGATTTCATCGGTTCGCTCGTCAGGGAATACCGTAATGTAGATGGTTGCGTACTGGTAGTCGCTACTCACTTTTGTATTCGTCACTGTCACGAGGCAGTTAGTAGGGGTGACGTCATTAAAAAAAGCAGCAGCTTCGTGCTTTAAAAGTTCAGCTACTTGTTCCTGTCGGCGAGCCATAACGAAGCAATTAAAACATTATCTTTTAATAATGTCAAAAGCCTCAATGAAGTCTCCTGGCTGGATCTCGATCCGCGCCTCGATCTCTGTACCGAATTCCATTCCTTCTTCAACTTTTGATACGTCTGCTTTCTGTTGCTGAAGATTTTTTATGGTGCCTTTGGCTATCTCCGCCTCTCGTCGATAGATAGAGATCTTTTCGCCAACTTTGAGAACACCTTCCTCGACTCGACCGCCGAGAACTTGCCTGTGTTTTGTTTGACTAAACCGTCGAAGAACTTTTGCTTTACCGGTAGTTTCTTTCTCCTCGATCGTTGGTGTGCGTCGTTCAACCGCTGTGGTAAGCCAATCAACAGCGTCATAGATAATATCAAATGTACCCATTTCGATATCATCGCGTTGCGCAATGGTTTTTGCAGTGTTGCTTATATCAATATTAAAACCAACGATGATCGCTTTGTTGTTGGTCGATGCTAGCATGACGTCGTTTTCATTGACCGGACCGATACCTTTGTGAACGACATCGAGCCTCACTCGTTCATTTTCAAGCTTCTTAAGTTCGTGACTCAACCCTTCAATGCCACCGGTTGTATCGGCTTTCAAAATGATCGGAATACTTTCTTGCTCGGGGTTACCTGCATCTTCTGCTGGTCTATCAGTTCCTCCTGATAGCTGTTGTTCAATATCCTGCTCGG
The DNA here is from genome assembly GCA_040905715.1 of Candidatus Paceibacterota bacterium. Lineage (NCBI taxonomy): Bacteria > Bacillati > Minisyncoccota > Minisyncoccota bacterium. Next base: position 195,229 of record JBBDRA010000003.1, read on the forward strand.
CCTCTTTCTTGTTTGCAACTGTTTTCCATTTTGCACCTGCTGCTGGCATGTCGCTCCAGCCGACAATGTTAACAGGTTGAGATAATGTTGCTTCATTAATGGATTCACCGCGAAAGTTTTCCATAATACGTACTGGGGCATACGTAGGTCCGGCGGTAACAAATACATTTTTAGTAAGTGTGCCGTTCGTCACAATAAGTGTTGCGGCTATGCCGCGCTTGGGATCACGTTTACTCTCGAGAACAACGCCGGAAGCGGGTGCGGCCGGGTCAGCTGATAGTTCTTCCATTTCAGCTACCAGTCCGATCATTTCAAGTAGTCCGTCGATGCCGGTGCCTTTGAGTGCCGATATTTCAACGATCGGTACGTTGCCTCCGAATTGTTCAATATAGACCTCATGCTCAAGCAAGCTTTGTTTGGTTCGCTCAACGTCAGCGTTTTCCTTGTCGATCTTGTTAACTGCCACAATGTACGGGATCTCAGCTGCACGTATGGCATCGAGAGCTTCTTTGGTCTGTGGCTTCATACCGTCATCAGCGGCAACGATGAGAATGGCAATGTCGGCAACCTCAGCTCCACGGGCACGGACACCTGAAAACGCTTCGTGGCCGGGTGTGTCCAAAAAGGTCATGCTGTGTTCCTTGCCGTCTGATCCGGTTGAGGTGACTTCGTATGCGGAAACGTGCTGGGTGATACCCCCGGCTTCACTGTCCACTACTTTGGTATGCCGAATAGTATCAAGTAGCGTGGATTTTCCGTGGTCGATATGGCCCATTACGGCTATGATCGGCGGTCGTGTTGTAGTAGAGGTGGTTGTACTCATAGGTAGTAGTTTTTTATTCATCAAACACCCTCTTTCCTCCGGGTGTTACTTCTTGTTGCCTTGCGTTAGAACTCGGGCGAGGTCAATAACATTCTGTTCCTCCTCAGATAATTCCTGGTGGGGCTTAAAGCTCGTCACGCGCTTAGAGAAGACATTTGTTCGCTCGCGTGCATAAAGACTTGAGAGCACAATGCCATCACCGCGCTCAGAAATCAAGGCTGTAGCAAAACTATGGTTGCCACCAGACCCATCTCCGGCGAATGGATTGAACCGAACCGTTTCAACTCCACGAACAGCAGTTTGCATTCTATTTTCTAGATCATTGATGTGGGTTTCTGTTTTTTCCCGAAATCCATTGAGTTTATCGAGGTTCTTGTAGATCGCAACTAATGTGTCCTCTAGAGTTTCAGCGTTTTTTGTAGCTAAGAGGATGCTGAATTTTCGCTCAATACGAATGATCCAGTAAATGAGGAATAGCACAAGTGCTACGAGAACAACAATAACAGCAATTACAAGAATATCGAGTGAAACAGGTAGGTCAATGTTCATAGATGTGCAACAGAGTACGTGAAATGATTAAATATCCCCAATAGGATCGGGGAAGGCAAAACAAGGCCAATAAAGTCACTTTTGATTATATACGGGACACAACAGAAGTGCAATTCAGGGATATTCACGCGTACCCCATAACTAGAAAAATGGGTCTAAATATGATATAGTTTGAGTATAGAAAGAAGCGGGCGAATGACTTCCATGGCAGTGTGTCGGGTATGAATTATCTATTAACTAACGCATATTCTCAAAAATTGTTATGAACATGCCTCCATTCCACAACTTTACAACAAAGGGCAAGGAAGCGATTCGCAAAGCGCACGAGCTTGCGATCGAGCGTGGGCAGAACCACGTGAACCCGCTCCACTTGCTTACGGCTCTGATTCTGCAGGAAGAGTCAATGGTGACATCGATCCTCGACAAACTCGAGATCGATACCATCATGCTGACCGATTCTCTGATTGAGCAGATCGAGGCACCGGAGGCCGCTCACACTATGTCGCCGTCGTACCAGATCTACCTCACTCCTGAGCTGGCAACCATTATCGAGGATTCTGCTCGTATTGCTCAAGAGCTTGGCGATGAGTTTGTTTCAACCGAACACCTTTTTATCTCTACGATCGAATCGCCGGGCAATGCTAAAGAGATGCTGAATCAATTTCACATCGAAAAGGAGAGTGTATTGGCTGTACTTGAGGAGCTTAAGCACAGTTCAATGGTGGATACTGAGGAGACACCAAAGAAAAATAAGAATCTTGCCCGGTATACCCGCAATCTCACTCAGGAAGCGGCTGAAAATAAGATCGACCCGGTCATTGGACGAGAAGAGGAGATCGCTCGCATCATTCAGATCCTCTCACGACGCACAAAAAACAACCCAATGCTTATCGGTGAAGCCGGTGTCGGTAAGACCGCCATCGTCGAGGGTCTGGCAGCAAAAATTGCATCCGGGGATGTGCCGGAGTCATTGAAAGATAAGGAGATCGTTTCGCTCGACCTCGGTCTCTTGATCGCCGGTACGAAATACCGCGGAGAGTTCGAGGAGCGTCTTAAAAATATTATTAAAGAGGTCGAACGATCAGAAGGTCAGATCGTGCTCTTTATCGATGAGATCCACACGATCGTCGGTGCTGGTGCGGCTGACGGTTCGGTTGATGCTTCGAACATGCTTAAACCAGCGCTTGCTCGTGGAGGGTTGCGCGCTGTTGGGGCTACAACATTCAAGGAATATCAGCGTCATATTGAAAAAGATCCGGCACTCACTCGTCGTTTTCAGCCTGTGCATGTAAATGAGCCGACCGATGAAGACACTATTACGATTCTTCGTGGACTCAAGGAACGCTATGAGCTGTACCACGGTGTCGGTATCACCGACGAATCTATCCGCTCAGCGGTGACGCTTTCGAGTCGATATATAACCGATCGTTTTCTGCCAGATAAGGCTGTTGATTTGATCGATGAATCTGCTTCATATCTCAAGATCTCTCTTGAGAATATGCCGCCGCAACTTCAGGAAACTCACCAGCAGATCATGAAACTCGAGATCGAGCGAGAAGCTTTGAGAAAGGAAGCGGAAGAAAATAATAATAAAAAAGCAAAAACGCGTACGAAGCAAATTGATCGCGAGATCGCTGATCTGCGTGAGAAGACATCCGAGTTAGAATTGAAATGGAAGAACGAAAAGGAGACTGTGTCAGGTATTAAAGTAGATAAAGAACAGCTCGAACGGCTGCGCCTAGAAGCGGAAGCGGCAGAATCACAAGCTGACCTCACGAAAGCCGCGGAGATTCGCTACGGAGCCATTCCGGCGATCGAAAAGGATCTGGAAAATAAAACAAAACGCCTCAAGCAACTTCAAAAAAGTCGACGGATCCTGCATGAAGAGATCACAGGCGAGGATGTCGCAAGTGTGGTCTCACGCTGGACCGGTATCCCGGTAGCACGAATGCTTGAGGAGGAAGCAGAGAAACTTAATCGAATGGAAGAGATGCTCAAGGCTCGGGTTATTGGGCAGGAAGAGGCTGTCCAGAAAATAGCTGATACGGTTAAGCGATCGCGCGCAGGTATTGCTGATCCTAACCGACCGATCGGCTCGTTCATGTTCCTTGGTCCGACCGGTGTTGGAAAAACAGAGCTGACCAAGGCCCTTGCTGAATTTATGTTTGACGATGATGAGGCATTGATCCGAGTTGATATGTCAGAGTTCATGGAGCGACACGCTGTGTCCAAGCTCGTCGGTTCACCTCCGGGATATGTAGGTCATGAAGAGGGTGGTAACTTAACCGAACAAGTACGCCATCGACCGTATTCGGTCATTCTTTTTGATGAGATCGAAAAAGCGCATCCGGAAGTGTTCAATATTCTACTTCAGGTGCTCGATAACGGTCACTTAACTGATGCAAAGGGAAAAAAGGTCAACTTTAAGAACACGGTTATTGTTATGACCTCAAACGTTGGAGCAAGCTATATTGATCAAATGCAGCAGATCGGTTTCTCAAGCGCGAATGATCAGGATAAAGAAAATTACGATCATGCAAAAACTAAAGTAATGGAGAGCTTGAAGGAGTCGTTCAAACCTGAGTTTTTGAATCGACTTGATGATATTGTCATGTTCGATATTCTTAGTCGCCAGGCAATACGGGGCATCGTGCGCAACCAGGTTGATATAGTGAAAGATCGACTTGCTGAAAAAGAGATTACCTTGAAGGTTTCTAACAAGGTTATATCGTATCTTGCAGACGAGGGGTACGACCCACAGTACGGTGCGCGCCCGCTTAAGCGCTTGATTCAAAGCAAGATCCTAACACCTGTTGCGTCGATGATGGTCTCACAAGGGGTGATGCGCGGTGGATCGGTCAAGGTTGATCTGGACGATAAAGGAGAATTTTCCTTCGATGTAAAGAAAGGGAAAAAAGGAAGCTTTATACGAGATAAAATTGAGATTGAAGATCAAAGCGCCTCAGAAAAGCCTCAACAGAAAAAGACAACAACAAAGACATCTGCCAACACAAAGTCAAAACCAAAGCAAAAGAGGAAGGAGCCAGTGGGAGCGAAGAAGTAAAAAATACAAAAAACAGCCCAAAGCAAATGGGCTGTTTTTTGTTGAACAACACGAGGAATTGAGTTAGAATGACCGTTCGTTGCCAGTTAGAATGCGTCGGTGGCAGAGCGGTCAAATGCACGAGGCTGTAAACCTCGCGACTTCGGTCTTCGCAGGTTCGAATCCTGCCCGGCGCACAAAATTAAAAACGACACTATTTATTTTAGTGTCGTTTTTAATTTATAGTGGTGACAGGATTCGAACCGTAGGCGCCTAAAAACAAGGAGCCGTGCGACTATGTTTTTAGTGCGTTTCGACCGAAGGGAGAGGCGAATCCTGCCCAGGAAAATTATTTGTGACCGAATCCCTATGTTTTCTAACTAGAGCGCCGGGAGATGAGCGAATTTCTTCGCTCGCGTCAGGATTCGAAGCGCCGGAACATATCGCGTAGCGATGTGAGGCGCCGGCAAGGAGTCTTAGTATTTTCGAAGCGAAGCGCACGAAAATACTTAGAACTCGCGGGGCCGAATCCTGCCCAGAAAAAATATTCTTAACTGAATCCAGCACACCCACACCCTTTTATCTCTCTCCCGAGGTTAAACCTCGGGAAACTCGGTTCGATTTAAGAGAAGGTAGATCCTGCCACACACTCTTGCCCTTTCACTCCTGTTCCATTAGAGTTAACCTAGTTCTTTTGAACAAGAAAGGAGATGATTCGATGGAACAGCAGCATACCAGAAATTGGGTAATGAAATTTCTTCAGCAGAAGAAAGATCGTTTAAATTCAATCGTCGGCCAGTCGTGGAGAAGTATCACCGGATGGTTTTCCCGAGAGCAGAAGGGCCACGTCATTGATCCGTCAATCGCGCTGGCACACTTGAAGGGTTCTGTTCTCATAGACACGTTGCACGTGTCTGTCAGTGATTCAACAGATACGTTGCATGCAGATGCTGACCCGGGACAAAAAAGTGGATCGTATCACGTTGAGCTCGAAGGCAGGTTTACTCCTTCTCTCGAACAGTGTTCAGACGAGGGTATAACCGGCGATAAGGTGCTTCCTGAATCGGTGATGCTTGAAGTGATCACGCAGGCTGTTATGGCTGCGGTGGTTGATCATCTCGATCTCGAAGGTGGGAAGGTTATTAAGCCGCGACACGCTGATATCGATTGGTCCGGCGAGGTGCCCGCTGACTTTCGGTTCATCGTGACCATTCCGTCGATCGAGTTATCACCGGATAACACAGAGGTGTTTGCCAAAAATATCATCGGAGAAGTGAGTGGCGCACGTGTCGTTACTGTGTCGTTGTTCACCTTTGCGATCATTGAGCAGCAGAAAAGTTCCACAAAAGTTTCATAGCCCCGTCACACTTTTTGGTAAGTAATCAGAAGTGTGGTGGGGCTTTTTCATTGTGCTTACTGCTTTTGTAAAAATTTGCTACAGTTGCTCTATGCAACCACGAGAATATAACTCAAACGCACTTCGTACCTGGATCGATGTTGATACCAAGGTACTTGAACACAACTACAATCTTTTTAGGGAGGTTCTCTCTAAAGAGACAACGTTGTGTGCGGTCGTTAAGTCAAACGCGTACGGGCACAGTCTCGTTGATTATGCTAAGCAGATGGAAGGGTTTGGCGTGGATTGGCTTGCGGTCGACACGCTTGTGGAAGGTCTTCGACTGCGCGAAGAAGGTATCACTGCACCGATATTGGTTCTGGGGTATACGCTGCCTGATATGTTCACAAAGGCAGCAGACAATGATATATCCATAATGATCTCCGGGTTTGAATCGCTCGGCCACGCGCTTCGGTATGCGGGCAAGAAACCTCTTAAGATTCATATTAAATGCGACACCGGAATGCATCGGCAAGGATTCTTGGAGGGTCAGATAAAAAAGGCGGTGCGAGACATTCGCAAAGCAGAGAATCCGAAGGTTGTGATTGAGGGCGTCTTCACACATTTTGCGGATGCCAAAAATCCATCCGAGCCGCGCCGGACGCAAGAACAAATAGAGATCTTCGAGAGGGTCAGACAAGAGTTCGTTGACGCAGGGCACTCACCTATTGTTCACGCTGCCGCTACGTCGACTACTGTTATCTTCCCTGAAGCACATTATGACATGGTGCGTGTCGGCATCGGTCTCTATGGCTTGTGGCCCTCTGTCGCTACCAAGCAGTATGCGCAAGAATGGCTTCCACTCCAACCCGTGCTTTCCTGGAAAAGTGTTGTAAGCGAGGTGAAGGCGGTCCCTGCCGGTTCGCAGTTCGGATACGGTTTTACCGAAAGCGTTGCTCGGGATTCAAAGATCGCGGTCATTCCGATCGGCTACTGGCACGGGTATCCACGCTCGCTTTCATCGATCGGTCATATGTTGATCCGTGGCAAGCGTGCCAAAGTGCTCGGCACCGTTTCGATGGATATAACGGTAGTTGATGTTACTGACATTAAGGGAGTTAAGGCAGGGGATGAAGTAATGCTTATTGGAAAAGACGGCAAAGACGACATTACTGCCGATGAGCTCGCCGGTATGACCGGCACGATCAACTACGAGATCGTTACTCGTATCAATCCATTAATTAAGAGGTTTTACGTTTAGTATAAATTGTGACACGGCGTGTTGTACGAGTTATCAAATACACACATGTATTTGATAAGTACGTTGATTTTGGTAGTGTTGCGGTGGGAAGACGGTAAAAACCTTTTTAAGGAGAAAACTCGTGCGTTGGAAAAAACGATTGCTGACGTTGGCAAAGTGTTGTTGGCTCGATAAACAAATCGCCACTCATTGGTTTGGTTGGGAAATGGATCCCGGTGATGCTGGAGCAAAGCCGGGAATTAATGCGTATCATTTTCACGTCCCGCCTGATCACAATATTGTGAACCTCACCGACTACTGGCCGCCGGCGAGATCACAAGCTGTAAAGGAGCGGGAACGAGCAATCAGGCGGGTGTTGAAACATCGGTTTATGCCATAAATGTGCAAAATCAGGCATGATGTTCGTATGCAAGAAAAGCTCAAGCAGAAGGTAACCGCACCTTCTGCTTTTTTTATTTTTGTGGCACACTTGGTCGTATGCGACAAAACATAGTACATCCGGGCGCAGATGAATTAAGTTACGAGATACGAGAGATTGTTGAAGTAGCAAACCAGCTTCAGGCTGCCGGTCAGACGATCTACTGGGAGAACATAGGTGACCCGGTCGCCAAAGGTGAGAAGATCCCCGACTGGATCAAGGAGAAGATCATCGAGGTCATCAAAACAGATGACAGTAGTTTTGGCTATTCTCCCACAAAGGGTGATGTAGGTGCGCGTGAGTACATAGCCCACGAGCGCAACATCGAAGGGGGGATACAGATCACCGCCGATGATATCCTGTTCTTCAATGGGCTTGGTGACGCTATTTCTAAAATATACGAATACGTTCATCCGGATGTTCGCGTCATCGGCCCAAACCCGGCCTACCCGACTCATTCCTCTGCTGAGGCAGCCCACGCCGGCTCTCATCATCTGACCTACCGTCTTGATCCCTATAACAACTGGTATCCGGATCTGGAGGATCTGCGAAGTAAGGTGGAAAAAGATACGTCTATTGGCGGGATCATCCTGATCAATCCGGACAACCCGACGGGTATGGTGTATTCACAAGAAGTGATCGCCGGACTAGTGGATATTGCCCGTGAATTCAACTTGTTCATTATCTCCGATGAGATCTACTCGAACATTTTTTATGGAGGTGTTGAGCATAAGAAATTAGCACAAGTGATCGGTGACGTGCCGGCGATCGCAATGCGCGGTATCTCAAAGGAGTTTCCATGGCCTGGTGCGCGGTGCGGTTGGGTCGAGTTTTATAATCGGGACAAGGATGAAACATTTAATCGGTACTGCCGTTCACTGGTCGACGCCAAGATGCTTGAGGTGTGTTCAACCACGTTGCCGCAGAAAATGATCCCAAAGGTAATGGGAGACGAGCGGTATTATCCATATTTGGCTGAGCGTAATAAACAGTATGAAAAGAGAGCGCAGCAACTGTATGACGCGCTGGCAGATATCGAAGGTCTGGTGGTGAACAAAGCCAACGGCGCATTTTATATGACAGTAATGTTCAAGAAAGGGGTACTCACCGGCACTGAGATGATCCCGATCGAAAATGAGGATGCGAGGGGGATCGTTGCACCATATCTCAAAAATGGTCACGAGGCGGACAAACGCTTTGTTTATAACCTACTCGCTTCGACCGGTATTTGTGTCGTGCCGCTTTCGACCGGGTTCAATTCAGACCTCTTTGGTTTCCGGATCACGCTCCTCGAACGAGATGATGATACATTCGAGTATATAGTGGGTACCTTAAAAGACGCTATAGAGAAATATATTCAGAAAGCTTGATTTTCTGCTACTTTTCTTGTAATCTAGTTCAATACTTCATGTTTATGCCCGTGGTGGCTTAATAGGCCTAATATGTAGCGCCTTATAATCAAATTATGTCACAAGATAACCTAATAAAACTCCAGTGTGGAGACTGCAAACAGATCAACTATTGGTCTCGTAAGAATAAGAAGCTTGATCAGAACAAGATCACGCTTCAGAAGCACTGCAAGTGGTGCCGAAAGCACGCGGAGCACAAAGAGATGAAGAAATAGAAGGGGACAACCCATAAAAAAAGAAAAGCCCTTTATCAGGGCTTTTCTTTTTGCTATAGTAACAGCGATCAATTAGGGGCGTAGCTCACCTGGTAGAGCGTCGGTCTCCAAAACCGAAGGTAGCAGGTTCAAGTCCTGTCGCCCCTGCAATTTAGGATTTTTAGCGTAGATTTCACTCAAATCCCTTTTATCCTCGCCGTATTTAGGTGGTTCTAACCTATCGTGAATAGCGTCCACTGCTTTCTTCATTGATTTCATAGGAAATAGCAGATTATCCCAATCAATTCGCAGTATTTTGTCTTTAAGGATTAGGTTCGAACCTAATGTAGCGAATATTTCTTTTTTCGTTTCCAAATTGTTACTTTCTCTAGCTTCGGCAAAGAGGGAAGACGCCTTTTCAGCAAAACTAAATCCACGTTCTGCTATCTCAAGCCAGTTATCTACACGCTTGTCTGTGCCCTTGAGAAGTTCTTGATATTTATCCTTCTCTTCAAGTAGTTTTTGTTTTCGCTCACGAAACTCTTCCTCACTAAGTTCATCATTGGCACGCATATCAATCAGGTTATCTAACCTGCGTACGCATGATTCATATCCTCGCCTCTGTGAGCTGTAAATGAGTTCTCGGTCATCTACCTCCTTTGAGTTCATTTCCTTGAGCCGTGCCAGTGCCCAGTCTTTGAAATCAGTGGGTATTTCTACAGATTCCAATTCTTTTGCTATTTGCTTTTCAAGCTCCTTTTCTTCAATCGGGGACTGACTGCAATTTGGGTCCTTTCGTTTCGTGCAGTGATAATAGGTGTAATAGTGTGAGTTGCCATTCTTTTGGTGCTTCACTTTCTCCTCAGCTGTAATCATGGCTCCACACTCACCACATTTTAGAGGACCACGGTAGGCAATAGTATGTCGTTTTGGTCGTGTTGTATTTTCTCTGCCTAGCATTTGCTGTACTCGCTCATACTCTTCTCGAGTCACCAGAGGCTCATGTTTCCCCTTATAGGTATTACCGTCGTGCTCAATAACTCCCATATAGAAAGGATTAGTAAGTATCCTGTAGGCAGTACTTCTAGCGACTGGTTTGTTGCCACCTCGCTTTGTTTTACGAGTTCGCAGACCCCATTCATTATTTGCTATATCTAAAATCTGAGTCGGACGATAATTGCCTGTTAGCATTAAATCCCAAATCTTACGGATAAGGTTGAACCGCTCTGGGTCCTTGATGATGGTTTTTTCAGATTTGTCATTTAGGTAACCAATTGGCGGTAGGCTAGTAGCCCATCCTCTTTTTAGTCTACCTAAGTTGCCTCGTTTTACATTTTTACTTAAATCAAGAACGAATTGGTTTGCTACTCCACTTTCCACATTAAATAGCAGTACATTATCTCCAGGGAGGTATTCTCTGTCTACTGTTTGTATGCTCTGGAGTACGTTGCTTTGCAAGAGCCAGCTTAATCTACCACTGTCTACTGGATTGCGAGAGAGGCGGTTGATTTGCCAGCAAAGTATGCCGTCCGCTTCACCGTCCTCAACTCGTTGCAACATCTCCTCAAAAACAGGGCGATTGTTTGGAGTTTTTGCTGATTTCGATTCCGTAAGGTGTTCAATAATTTCAATGTTGAGATTATGAGCAAGTTCCGTGAGGCGGTTTGTTTGGTCCTCTATAGATTGTATCTGTCGGTCCTCACTCTCAGAGGATTTCCGAGCATATAAAAAGTATCGTTTTTTGTTCGTATCTTTGCTCATATAAAAACCCGAAAGGGACGGTCTGTGTTGAACCAACTACACGTGGCAATCACAGGGATAGACACGATAGCGGAGCAGACCGCCCCTCTCGGGCTACTATAGTATCTATCCCCGTGCATACACCTACGCATAGTTGGTTCAACAATTACATTATATCATCTTTTCTCAAGTGAGGACCGAGTAATAAGCTCAAATCTATCAAGTGCTTCGTCCACAAAAGCAATGCCATTGGAGTAGGGTAAGTTCTTGGTTAGTTCTGATGCTTCACGTATCTTCTTTGTGAGACGTTCAGGATGACTTGGACTCCAGCAGCTGGCTACCAATTTACGGAGTTCTTTTACGCCACGGTCTTTAATAATACATGTCAGACCATAGGAAATAAAAGCCCGATTCATACTGTGCACCTCTCCTTTTTTTCTTGCTTCCTCAGCTATGTGAAGAAGCAGCTTAAAGTCGTCCGTGGGACCAATGAGTGCAAGTTGATTTTCTGGTCTTTGTACAAGTGTATGCCATGATTTAAGTAGTATTGTTTTGCTTAAGTTATCAGAAAACAAATCCCTGAACGCCACATAGGTTTTTGGTTTTCTGTCCAAAACAGCGTTTATGTCTCGCTGAACCGCCTGCGTCTTTTTTATACGATATTCGAATCGAAATACCTCTTGATTCTCGAGTCCGTACTTTTCAACGATACTTCTTTCACCCACAATTTTCCCTTTGTCTTTACGTTTCACTTTGGGTCGCATTGCGTCAGCTATTTTGTCGTAGAAAACACGTTCAACGGTTCCAGAATAGATATGAAGGACCTGCCCACCATTCTTGTTCTCTTTAGTGGTTATATCCACAGTTTTATTTATATCTACTTGTTGTAACTCTGCGAGTATGTCTTGCAATCGTATATCTCGCGGAAGTATTACATTCTTACAGAAGTGGACACCTGACACACGAGCGTTCGCAATTACATTTGCTTCAACGATTATCCCAACACTTGAGAGTGATTTCTGAAGAACAGTAAGAGCTTCCCCTAGGTTCTTGTCAGACACTTCTTGCAAGCTGTTACCGTATAGGAGTTTGGGAAGTGAGAACTCTGCTATAAGTACATACAGAACCTCTTTGCGTTCTTTATCAAGCGTCTCCAGAACATCTACTTTTGGTAGATAGGTGTCTTGTGCTGGGGCTTTTAAAACGAAACGACGAAGGTAGTGTCGGTTTGATTGCTTTTCTGTGTCAGAAAGCTCGGTGTATTCTCTGCGAACTATTTCTGGTAGAAACCGTTGTTTGTAACCAATTTTGAACTTGCCTGGTCCGTATATCTTTATGATGACAGTATCCATAGTATTTTTGTTGTTGGCGGTGTTTTTCAAGGAAACCTCTTTAATCAGGTAGATTCTCTGAGGTATGACAAACACTCTCTTTGGCTTCATGCTTAGAAGTAATCTCAATCAAACGGATGAGACGTGAGCCTTTATCAAGAGCCTCGGCTTTGCTGATGTCTTTACCGAAATGTTTTCGATAGAGTGCCTGAAACTCGATTATGTGTTCATCCGTTAGTTGCATGACTAATCAGAGTAGAGCTTGTTTTTAAGAGCTTTCAGGTTGTCAAAGTACGACCGCGCCTTGACTTCTAATTGGTTAGAAAAATACTTATTGGCATGCTCCTCAATTTCTTTATCTCGTTTGAATACAAAAAGGACCTTACGAGAGTTTGTTTTCTCTAGTCCCTGAAGTTGGTAACCGCTAGACAGTAGTGCTGCCGAGGCTCCGAGGTCATACGTTGTGAAGACTGATGATGAGTCCTCGCGGAATGAGACTGCTTCTTGGTTCATGGTAATGATTTCTAAACTCCGAGTAATGCGGGTTTCTCTAAAGAAAAACCCAGTGCCTATAGTGGCAAACTGGGTTACTCAGATATGAAATCTACGCGAAATCTACGGTCAGGACCTCTTTTGTTTTCTACGCCATTCTATTGCTAAACGCCTATTACGCTCCCTTTTACATTCGTCACTTTTACATATCTTTTGAGGTTTACCACCTCGTCTTAATGTTGGTGGGTATTCATTGCCGCAAATCTCACATCTTGAGATTTCAAGAGGAACAGAGTGCATTGAAAGCATAGGGACTATCGCAGGTGAGGTGATTTTCTTTCCAGTAAGGCATTCATAGTAAAAAGCTAAATATTGCACGAGTTCTAGATACCAGTTAGACAATCTGACCGCATTAGCGACTCCGTGTTTTACACCCAGCTTTTTCATTCGTACTGAATCTTTCTGAGAGATTTTTAAAATAGCGGGGGATTCGTGGGCTTTTATAAGAAGAGGATTCAAAAGGAAAGCCTGATGCAACAATGTTTCTATCCAATGAGGAATGTGCTCCTCTGTAACATTCGGGTTTTGCTTTTTAATCAAGTCAGCATAATGCTTACCTGTAATGGCTGAATAGTGACTCATAAAATCATTCATGAGCTTGCTTCTTATTGGACCATTTCCACGACTTTTCCATATTGTTCTTGCTGCATCTTCAAAAAAACAATCCTGTAAATCTCTAATGTCGAGAAGTAGAGTTGCTACTTCATCCCAGTGTTTGCTCCCTTGCATTATCGTTTCCTTGTTAAGGTCGAGAAGCTCCTGCCAAGTTGTAAGTATTGCGTTAGAGTTTTGCTTAGGGTACTCAAGCGTCTTTTCCTTCCATCTTTCTATCTGGACGAGCGAATGTAACTGGTATGTAGCATAGTAGCTGTCACCTTTGTGCTTTGCGAGGGGCGTTATTAAGTTATTTTCTTCATACCAGCGTAAGTGTTTTTCGGGGATAATGAATCCCCTATGTCTATACAAGCCCCTAAGAGTATCCACGGTATGTAAGCGTTCAACGACTATTGTGGAGCTTCTGTGTTCGACTCTTTTTTTAAGAGATGTTGGGGTGTAAACAATTCTCTTCTGAATCTCCTTTGCCTCTTTCTCATTTTTTGTTGGTCTATAGGTTCGTATATTTTCACTAAGAATACCCCACATTTTTAGCCCCAGTTCCCTAGAAGTAGCAGCTTTAACCTCTTCTAGTCGTGCTGCATGTTCAAGTGATAACTTGTCCAACGTGTCTTTGTTTATAGTGAAATACGGACAATGCGTCTTTGACCTTTTGAAAGAGTTTTCTTGCTCTTTTACCCACTTATTATAAGAAGCGATAATCGCTCTTTTGGTTCTTTTTTCTGCCATAGTAATTGTAATATGGTTCCCATACTAGCATCTTTATATACTTTCGAAATCTTGAAGTGTATGGTTTAATAAACCTACACAACTGAATATTGTTACGACCTAACCCTTAGGAATTGCTCTTGAGGCATGGTCCAAAAACGCTACGAACATAGAAAACCCGTCATCAGGGCGTTCGTAGCGTTGCCAGGGGAAACTCTGGTAGAGGTAACCGAAAGGTGCCTTCCTGGTGGCGGGCTTTGTGTATCTGCCGCCAGGCGTTACTAACTATTACTATTTTCGTATGGAAGAACAAAATAAAAAATGGTATCAGAAGCCAGTTGGCATAATTGCTTTATTGGTCCTATTTTTTCCTGTAGGACTTTATTTAATGTGGAAGTACGCTGAGTGGGATAGGAATGTAAAGTGGGTTGTTACGGGGGGTGTTTTAGTGGTTATTATGATTGGTACTGTCGCAGGTGAAGTAGACGAACAATCAACCTTGTCAGAGGGAGAAAACCAGGAAGAAAATAAATCGGTTGATGAATCTAACCTCACAACAGAAGAAAAAGTAACGCGGGCGGCTGAGGAAATCGTAGGTAATCACGACAGTGTCGAGGTAATGGTGTCTGAAGGAGATGCGTTTCTTATATTTGAGGAAGAAACTTTTTATACCATCGAATCGGCTGTTAGAGACACATATGAGTATTTTGTGAAATGGGGAGAGGAAGCACTTGCCTATGATGAAATCGGTTTTGTTTCTGTTGAGGCAAAAACGCAATTTACTGATGAAAAAGGTAGAACATCTATGGGCACAATTATTCGTGTCCAGATGAATGAAGAAAACTTTAATGAATTTGAGTGGAAGAATCTTGATTTTAGACCTATTCACAATCAGATAGACGAGTACGGGACGTTGTTTGTCCATCCACAGGTCTGGAGAGAGGTAGACATGAACGAAGATGCATACCTATCTTTGTAAAAAAGCAAATAGCTCTAGATATAGCTAGTTATGAAAAATCTACTTAAAAAATATTGGGCACTGCCAAAGATATATCAATTTTGTATCGCTGCCGTGGTATTCGTGTGCCTTTTCTTGGTTTTACCCAATGTTATTGCGTATATTTTTGCCGCTGCCGTTTCTTACGATTTGATTGATAAGAAGGTTTGGAAATATAGTGCAGTATCATTTCTTGCAGTTGTTGCTTTTTCTTCGGGCGTTCTGTGGATTGACGGGAAAACAGATTCACAACCAGTTGAAAGTAGTAGTGTTACTCAATCTGTAGACAGTGCAGAGCATAGCGAATCTAACCAAAAAGCAAAAACTACAAACGAAAGTGCTACTACAAGCCAAAATAATGTAGCGGAAGTAGAAGCGAGCCAAGGAGAAAGTAGTCAGCAGGATAATGGAGATGAAGCAGAAACTGATATTACGGGTCAAGAAGAAAATAATGAACAGGATGACAAAGACGAGGACTCACAAATTGAAACTGAATCCAATCAAGTTAATGAAGGAAATGACGAAATCAGTCAAGATTCTCTAGCTGAAAATGATAGTGTCGATGAACCATACGAAGTTGTCGATGTCGTTGATGGGGACACGGTAAAGCTGAGTATTGATGATGAAGTGGAAACTATTCGTCTGATTGGTATCGATACACCCGAGACTGTGCATCCGTCTGAGCCAGTTGAGTGTTTTGGGAAGGAAGCGTCAAACAAGGCAAAGGAGCTGCTTTCTGGGAAAACAGTTGTGCTAGAGGCGGATGAGTCACAAGGGACAAGAGACGCTTACGGTAGATTGCTTGGGTACGTTATTCTGCCTGGCGGCAGGAACTTCAACAAACTGATGATTGAACAAGGGTATGCGTACGAATATACGTACTCTACACCGTATAAGTATCAGGACGCATTCAAGACGGCGGAACAAAATGCTCGAACAAGTGAAGTTGGTTTATGGGCTGATGGGGCGTGTGATGATTGGGAAGAGAAATCCGAACAAGAGGACCAAACGAGCGATAGTACAACGTCAGAAGGTAACTGGTATGTGAGCTCACATCATTCATCGAAGTACTACTACTGCGAAGAGAGTGACGGCTGGAAGTCCCTTTCAGAAAGCTACTTAAAGGTCTATGAAAGCGAATCGGCACTGCTTGCTGACTTCCCAAACCATACCTTGCACGAGAGTTGTGAGTAACATTACCTATTGACAACATCTCACATTGTATTATTTTATCACTATGAAAAGATTTTTAATTCTTACATCTCTCTGCGTAGCTTTCGTGTTCTCGGCGGTAGTACCTAACGTCGTTTCAGCAGATGTGTGGGTAGATGGGTACTATCGGAGTAACGGCACCTATGTTAATGGACATTACCGAAGTAGCCCAGACGGTAACCCTTACAACAACTGGAGTTATCCTGGTAACACCAACCCATATACAGGAGAAACTGCTGACGGAAACGCGAATACTTATTTAGATAACTACTACGACAATAGTAGTGGTTATGATAGTTACAACTGGAGTTACGATTCGTATGACTATGATTATGATAGTTATGACTCATATGATTATGACTACGACAGCTATGACTCGTATGATTACAGTGATTCTTCGTATGACACTTACGACTACAGTTCTACCTACGACTCAACACCTAACTGCCCAATAAACTCCTATTACAGCAGTATTGATGATGCGTGCACGTGCTATTCTGGTTACGCTGCGCAAAATGGTTCTTGCGTGAGAGCAAGTTCAATTTGCAAAGACGAGTATGGTTATAACGCTCGATACAACTCTTTAAGTAACTCGTGTGAATGTAGATATGGTTATATTTTCAGTGGGGGTGAGTGTGTAAGTAAAGACCAAGCCTGTGAGGACCAATTTGGATACGGGTATGACTATAATTCACTTAGCGGATATTGCGAGAAATAGCAATTTACTATGCCTAAAACCAACACTTCTACTGACTGTAAGTATTGTGGGGCTGAAAATAGCTCAATAAACTCTTTCTGTATTAAATGCGGTAGGAAAATTGAAACAGAAGAACTGACAAAATCTTCAGTTACTGGATGGTCTCTGGGCATCCTTTTGGGTGGAGTGTTTATAGCGTTATCTATAATACTTTATGGCTAAATATGAAAATACTTAAGATTATTACAATTATTGCAAATGTTCTCGCTCTCTTTGTTTTGTTAGTCTTATTAGACGGTGGAGATTTGAGTGGCGGTGGCTTCCTTTTCTTTCTGATTATTTTTGTACTTAACACTATATTTGTTATTCGCTTTCGAAAAATGAATACGAATAAAGGATGGATTGGTTTATTTTTGGAGCGGAAAGCGATGGAGGAAAAACGAAAAATAAGAGATTTAGAGGGAGGGTCCGAAAAGCAGGATGATACAGTTAAAGAAAAGCGGGAAGACGAGAAAAGGGAACAAGATTCTGAGCAGGTAGAGCAAGTAGACAGTTCACAGAGTACTGCGGGCGATGTAAAGTACTGTGGTCAATGTGGGGCTAAATCGGATATTGATGATATGTACTGTGAGCAGTGCGGAACTAAACACGAGATATAAACATTACTATGAAATGCAGAGAGTGCGAAAAAGAGGTAAAAGATAGTGCAGTTTTTTGCTCTGATTGCGGATGCAAATTAAGTGGTCCTAAAGAATATAATTCTCCAGTAAATATCAATTACTATGCAAGTGACTGGAGGCAAACGAATACGTTATCAGTAGCTACTTTGGCTTATGTCGACCTTCTAGTGAAAGAAGATGGGTTATACATCATACAACTTCCTCGTTATCGTAGCGGTGTAATACTTGCATCCTTAGTCGGTTTATTAATCGCTAATTTTTTTGGTTTTTTGATTGGTTCGACAATAGCTCACTCAGTGAATAAAGGTAAGCGTAGAGAGTTAAGGAAGAAATGGTTAAATAAAAATAATCAATTGGCTACCGATAGTTTTAAGGAGTACGTACTTTTACATATTCCACAATCAAACCTTGATGCTTCTCTTAAACTCAGGAGACGCAAGGTGGTCATTGAGTACGGTGGAAATAAGGTAGTTGCAAAGAAAAACAAAAAAGAAGTCAACAACTTACAGCGTGCTATAAATGGAGAAAAAGTTCCAATGCCGATTAGAGATGAGCAGCAGGCACAGGAAATACAAGAAGATGAAGCAACGAAGAAAAAACAAGCAATTATTGTTTTATCAATTGTTGTAGGATTGTTTGCTTTTTTGTTGGGAGGTATCTTATTAGTAACTCTACTTATTTAACTAATATATGAATTGTTCGAACTGTAACAAGGAAATAAAAGAGGGTGCTAACTTCTGCTCTGCTTGTGGTACCGAGGCGGTTAATAATCCTGGTGGTGCAGTGAAAGTGCTAGGAGAAACAGATGAAAGGTCTCAGCTTGAAAGAAGTAAATATAATAAAGCTCGACTGCTTTGGATTCTTGTTCCGATTGCCTCTATGTTCGTCTTAGCTATTCTTTGGGGTATTGTCTCATTTCTTGAGGAGGTTGCTCCGTCTTTAAGAGTTCTAGTGGAATTATTTAATGTTTTTGTTCCAATCTTTTTTGCTCTTGCTCTGATATTTATTCCAATTGGAATTGTAGTGGCTATTAGAATCACGAACAAAATAAAGAGATTGGGTGTTGAATATGACTCACGCTCTGGTAAAGGCGATGCGTCTATTGTTCCTGATGAAGTTAAGAAAGGTCTAAACTGGGGTCCAGGACTTGGTATTATATGGGGAGCTTACTTCAACATATGGAGCTCTCTTCTTGTGCTTATTCCATTAGTTAATCTAATCTGGTTTATCGTTGCTTTGGTTGAAGGAAACGAATGGATGTGGAGGAATAATAAATGGGTTTCCGTAGAGGAGTTTCAGGATTCACGTAGAAGATGGAATATAGCTGGTGCTACAGTACTGATAATCTCTCTTTCTCCATATCTGCTAGTCATACTGATAGCCTTAGCATCTGCTTAATACGTTACCCTATGAAACAGCACACAAAGTATTTTTTATTGTCTGGAACACTGGTCTTTATAGTTATCCAAGCAATAGGTAACTATTCAACCTATAGTTTTTTATTGGCAGGTCTATGGCTTGGCTTTTGGGTTGGTGTTGATGTGAAAAATAGATACGAGAACTTCTTAAGTGAGTAATAAAATAACTTTTTTATATGCTAAATGGTTGGGCGATAATAATTGCAGTTGTTGCGGGTTTGTTTGCAGGAGCGATTACTAATGCCTTGCTTCAATTCATATTTGATTCTAACGAGGATTACTCTGGTAGTGCTTTTTTAGTAGGATGGCTTGTTTTGATGTCGATACTCTTTTTTTGGCGTATTATGTTTCACTAAGTGGCAAAAAATCTTTTAGGAGTCTTCAACCATCTCATGTGATTCAACCGAGAGCAGAAAACAATGATGAAAGGAGTGGCGGGGTATATAGTATTTTTGTTTTGATGGTTTGAGCAAACATGACGGAAAAGAATAGCATAACTAAAAGACAGCACTACGTCCCTCAGTTTTACCTGAAGAGGTTTGTAAACCCTGATGGTAAGCTAAACATTCTTGATTGTGAAAGACGTAAAGTCGTTGCTTCAAGAGCACCCAGAAGTGTCTGTAAAGAGGATTACTTCTATGCTCTTAATGGTGAATTGGATGAAGTCAGCCAGTCTTTGGAGGAAGGGCTTCAGAAGATAGAAACTGATATTGCGAATGGTTATGACGATGTAGCAAAAAGGGTCTCTGATTTCAAAGAGATAACGCACGATGATAAAATGCTCGTCGCGACTTTTATGTCCTTGCAGTACTTACGTGGACTTTATATGAGAAAGCAAACGAAAAGAATGGACGAGGACTTTATCAAGAAAATCACTAGGCTACGGTATGGCTCTGGCAATATACATACATCGCTTGATAGGCTTGAAAATGAAACTGGAGAAAAACTATCAGAGAAAGAAAGGGAAGAGTTAATCGAGTTCGCTAAAAGCGGTGATTATAGAGTTGAAACAAATAACGCGTCCCACTTGCAGCTATTATCTCAGATTGAGGGTTTCAGAAATCTGTTTTACGGGAAAAGATGGACTGTTTATGTTTCAAAATCCAGTAAGAAGTTCGTTACGTCTGATAATCCTGTGGCTGAAATGTTTCCAGAATGGACCGGTAGGTTTTTCTACGGACCATCTTTTTTTCAAAGAACTCACTATTTTGCAATGACTCCAGACATACTAATTGTTGCAGGTGATGTTTTGCGTGGTGAGAAAAGAGTAAAACGAAAAACACTTTTTGATAGCAGGGAGGGAAACGCTAAAATCCTCACGCTGAACTTCACTGTCTCTAGACACGCCATTGCTTATGCGTATGCTAACGATAAGACCTTATTACAGGATATCGTGGACGGTGTTAATCTGTACGATAGGCAGCAAAGTAAAAAAGCATAAAATATGTCACCAATAGTTCAAATTGAGATTACTGCATCTGCTGTAGCTTGGTATGCAGCAATAGTCGCAACTCTGGTAGGAATTGCTCAGATTGTGGCTGTATGGAGGGACAGAAAGCATGTCAAAATAAAAATAGAGAAAGGAATAAGGATTATGGGTCCCGATGGTCCTGGTCCGTATGAAGAGAATACAGACTACGTTGCTATTCGTATTATTAATGCAGGGCGTAGAGAAGTTAGCATTCTCACCGCAGGTGCTAGTTTGTTAAAAGGGGGACAGCTTATCCCTACCGATATACTGAAGGCGGGAACGGTAACTCTAGGTGAAGGAAAACGATACGATGCTTTTGTAAAACAAGAGCAGTTAGATTTTTCTCAAATTGCTTATTTTTACGTAACAGATGCCACGGATTCAACTTATAAGAAACCAATCGCGAATCCCTTTAGACGTTTATATTGGTTTGTTAGAAGAAATGTTCAGATTTTTACAGGTTGTTTGTAGAAAAACTCACTCTCTCCTTCAAGCAAACAGGTTCTAACGTCGTCCATAAGTCCCTGCATCGTGAAATTAAAACCCCGACGAGGGGTTTTAATTTTGCGAAATTCAGAGGCGGCGACAGGACTTGAAAGACGGAGGCGGTACACAAGACGACCGTAGGGAGTGCTTGTCGCCGAGTCCGGGGAGAAAGCACTTAGTGAATGAAGACCGAAGGGATGAGTGAGCTTAGTGACTTGACCCCAAGTCCTGTCGCCCCTGCAATAGTTGACAAGAAACATACATATGTTATTTCTATATATAGAAGACATATAGCTAGCCGGCCAGCTAGTATCGTCTTCAGGCCAGGTCCTACGGGATCCTGGCCTTTTTATTTTTCCACAACACAGAGTTTGACCTCTGATTAGACCGCTCTAAACACTAAACCCCCGGTCCTTAGTGTTTAGAATGAGTCTCGTACGCGGGCCTGAACTTTTTATTTTGTCACACACAGAGGCCAGACATCAGTAAGTAATCCATTGACGAGTTTTTGATGCTGTAGTTAAATAGAAATAGCGGATCAGTTCATTGTTTTTCTTCATTTCGTTTGACGCTTAGCGTCAGAAAGGAGGATACCCGATGCGGTATCTGATCCTGATAGCAGCGGTGGCACTGATGAGTGTCCCCGCGCTCGCGAATGCGCCTCCGGAGAATGTCGAGAGCGATACTTTTTATTTGATCAGCCTCGACGTCATCCCGACGGCGGACATCGGCGAGCTTATGCCGGCAATGGCAGAAAAGCGGGATCGATTGTCTCCAACGCCTGTTTCCAGGATCGCGCCGGCATTCGCCAAGAGCATGAATGATTCGTGTCCGAAGGGAGGTGCGCCGGCGATTGCCGGCATGAGTACGCGTTCCCCACGCGGAGCGTAGCAACCTCACGGATGAGGATACCAAGAAAAGCACGGCCCCGGTTCGAGTGAACCGGGGTTTTATCGTGTAAGACTTCTGTTGTGATCTTGCAGTGGGTTCTTAAAACGTGTGGTGCCAGGTAGGTGGCGCGTTACGTATTTTGGGGATAAGTTATTTTGAGTCGGCATTAGCGTGATATACTTTAATTAGTATTAATAATTCACTATTTTTGTATGGCTAAAAAAGTATATTATTACGTAGTTTCGATGGTCTTTTTTGTAGTTATGTTGCTTCACTTGGCCCGCATTGTTTACAGCTGGGATGCTGTGGTTGGCGGGGCAGTCATTCCTCTATGGGTCAGTTGGGCGGCCGTTGTGATAGCCGGGTATCTCTGTGCTCGCGGTTGGATGTTTGCAAAAAATGCTTAAATTATTGATCTATGGATACTATGAATGATCAAGATATACAACAAGAACAAGTTCAATCTACTACTCAAGACTCACATCTGAACACAGCGGGTCCTGAACAACAAGATAGAAAATCTACTGAGGAAGATAACGAATTACTCATGGGTATCTTGGCGTATCTGGGACCCCTTTTCCTTGTGCCGCTTTTGGCAGCGAAGGAAAATGATTTTGCTCAGTATCACGCTAAACAAGGTGCTGCATTATTTATTGGTGCTGTGGCGATCATGATGATAGCCTGGTTTCCGATCATCGGTTGGTTGATCGGTTTCGTCGCCTGGATCGCGTGGGTTGTGTTAACGATCATCGGTATCATGAATGTTGTACAGAAAAAGAAGAAGTCATTGCCGATCGTCGGCGGACTAGCGAAGCATTTCTAGTTCGAATTTTTAAACATAAGACCTTGCCTCTAGTTTGACACCCTTAGCAGTGATGCTGCGCAGGGTGTTTTTTATTGTAGAAATTTTTTTACTGCTGCATGAATCTGCTTATCTTCATCAGGTCGGAACCACTGGATTCGGCTGTCCCGTTTAAACCAGGAACGTTGACGTTTGGCATACTGACCTATCGCTGTTGTAAGCTGGTCAACCATCTCTCCTTTTGAAAGATCTCCCTGGAGGTAGTAAGCGAGATATCGGTACTCGAGCCCGAGTTGTATCATTCGCTCGAATGGTAAACCGTTTTCATGAAGGTTTTTTGCTTCATTGATCATGCCGGCGTGTAAGCGCTTTTCAAGACGACTTTGTATTCGCTCTCGTAGTTCGTTCATTTCAAGCGTAAGACCTATTTCAAGCACGTCATACGGTGATGCGTTAGTTGAAAGGGGTGGCACTTTCCCCACATGCTCAACTACCTCAAGCGCGCGTATAAGTCGTCGTTTGTTATCCGGCTCGATAGTCGCTGCTCGCTGGGAGTCTTTTTCTTGAAGTTCGGCAAAAAGCTCCTCGGTGTTTTTCTGTTCGAGCGTTGCGCGAAGTTCTTCGTCGGGCGGAACTTCAGGAAACGCAACATTGTCAACAACTGCTTGGATATAAAAACCGGTTCCGCCAACTAGAATTGGAAGTTTATCTCTGGAGTGAATACTAGCAATAGTGTCTTGCGCTATCTTCTTATACTCCGTAACAGTTATCTGCTCGTCTGGCTCGGCAATGTCGAGTAAGTAGTGAGGGACACCTTTCATCTCTTCGCGGGTGATCTTGCCTGTGCCGATATCAAGTCCGCGGTAGATCTGTCGCGAGTCGGCGGACACTACTTCGCCGTCGAATGCACGAGCGAGCTCAACCGCGAGGTCGCTTTTACCGGTCGCGGTCGGACCGAGTATGACGAGGAGTTTTTGTTTTTCGTTCATCTGTGCCGGAGGTGGGACTTGAACCCACATCCCTTGCGAGACACGATTTTGAGTCGTGCGCGTATACCAATTCCGCCACTCCGGCAATCATCGTCAGCGTACTATAAAACAAGGGGTATTTCAATTTACATGTGGTTCTGTGGACTGGGTTCGTGTGTTATACTGCAGCTATATCTAATTTCTAAAGCCTAGGACCTAACGCTAAACTATGACCGGTTTTTATCAAGATTCTATATTTTGGGTTGAGGTGGATAAGATCCAACCAAACCCGTATCAACCCCGCAAAGAGTTCAACCAAGAGGAGCTACAGAGTTTGGCGGATTCAATTCGACAGTACGGGGTGCTTCAAGCGCTGGTTGTAACCAGAACTGAATACCAGAAAGAAGACGGCGGATTAGCTGTGCAGTACGAGCTTATTTCCGGTGAACGACGGTTGCGAGCAGCAAAGCTTGGCGGCGTAAAGCAGGTGCCGGTGATGATCCGAACCGGGGAGGACAGCACGCAGATGAAACTCGAACTCGCTATTATTGAAAACATTCAGCGTGAAGAACTGAATGTGGTGGATCGGGCGCGAGCCTTTCAAAAACTAGTAGATGAATTCAGCTTTTCTCACGCCAAGATCGCGCAGAAGGTAGGTAAGAGTCGTGAGTACATCACTAACAACTTACGCGTGCTTTCGCTACCGGATAACATTCTTGATGACCTGAGTGCTGGTAAACTATCTGAGGGTCATGCACGACCATTGATGGCGCTTAAGGACAAGCCGGAGGAACAGGCGGTTTTACATAAAGAGATCATGTACAAGAAGATGAGTGTTCGCGAGGCCGAGCGAGTAGCACGAAAGATAGCGCACGAAAATACTCGCAAAAAAAGCGCTAATTACAATTCTGAGGTCGCCAGTTTAGAAAAGGAGTTTTCCCAGTCACTTGGAACCAGGGTGCATATTGAAAAGCGCGATCAGGGAGGCAAGCTTACCATCGATTATTTTTCAGACGAAGATCTTCAGCAGTTGCTCGAGTTGTTCAAGCAGCATGGTGGATCAAAAAGCCCGACTGAGATGATGGAAAAATTCATTGCATCCAAGCAGGAGAAAAAGCAAGAGAGAGAGCAAACACAAAACCAAGGAAGCATTCAGGAGGAAAAACAAACAGTCGAAGGTTCGGTGTTGCAACAAACACCGGAAGAAAATCAGAATGAAAACCCGAGAGATGAAAAAGTTACACCAGATGAAAGTGATGGGACTATGTCTACAAATGTAACAGCGGGCGCGGGTACGGTTGCTTCGAGTGCTTCTGGTCAAGAGCCTGCACCGGCACCGGAAGATCAACGTCAGGATGATTCTGTAGCGCAAGCCCAGTCTACAGATCAGTTTTCTCCAGAGTCCGTATTAACTTCAAATGAGTTACATGAACCTGTCGCAAATAAGGAGTCAAACGATACTCAAACACATGTATCGCAACCGGGTAGCGAAAGCGGTCAAGCGCAGTCTGAATCAGAGCCTGAATCAAGTCCGATAACCGCACAGTCGTTTGTGGAGGAGGAATACGGCACAGACAATGAACAGTCAAAGGATGCGCCGGAAACCCCTGAAGATGACACAACAACTGACGACGATTTGTATTCGGTTAAGAATTTTACGATATAGCGATATAGATAGAGGCTTGCTACGCTAAGATCAATAAAATAAATGGCTCACATTGCTTGTGAGCCATTTATTTTCACTTATTTACCTTCCTGTTCTTTCTCCTTTTGCTTTTTTTCTTTCGCTTTCTGGCGTTTCTCCTTTTCTTTAAGTATTTCAAGTGCGCGATCGAGCTTTACTGTGTAGACGTCGTCATCTTTTTTAAGACTGGCGTACACATCGTTGTGCCACACGTACGGACCGAATCGGCCAATACTTGCTTTGACCGGTTCACCGGTTTTCGGATGATCGCCAAGATCGCGGGGAAGTGAAAGATACTTTTCTGCATCCTTCATGGTCAACTTTTCTAAGTCCATCTCTTTTGGAACACTGGCACGTTTCGGCTTTTCAGCTTTTTTGTCACCTTTCTCCGGTGATTCGCCAAGCTGGACGTATGGACCAAAGCGTCCGGTAAGCAGGTAAATATTTTCACCGGTCTTTGAGTGCTGGCCGATCGGCTCATCTTCTTTTATCTCCATTCCTTCAAGGGTTAGCGCGCCGTCACAATCAGGAAATGTCGAGCAGGAAAGGAACTTGCCGCCACGTCCGAGTTTGATGACCATGGATTTGCCGCACTTGGGGCACTTGAATTTCTTGTCGGCTTTGCCAAGGTTGGTTATCTTTTCAATATCTTCTTTTGATTTAACAGTTTTAAGGAATGGCTTGTAAAACTCGTTCAGGGTGCCAACATAATCCCCGTTTCCTTCAGCAATATCATCAAGCTTCTGCTCCATTTGAGAGGTAAAGTCATCGTTAATGTACTCCATGAAGTGGCTCTCGAGAAAATCACTCACGACCATGCCGGTGTCTGTTGGTATAAGCGCCTTGCTCTCACTCAGAACATACTCACGGTCCTGAAGTGTTTGAATAATAGAGGCATAGGTACTCGGTCGTCCGATACCTCGCTTTTCGAGCTCCTTAACGAGTCCGGCTTCTGAGTAGTGAGAGGGCGGTTGGGTTTCTTTGCCTTCAGTCGATATGTCTTTAAGATCTAACGGCTCACCGGCTTCAACTCCCGGCACCTCTGTTTCTTCGCCTCGTGCGCCCGGATCTGCTTTAAACCAGCCATCGAACGCGATCTGTGAACCGGTAACACGAAAGTCGGGCAGGTCGTTATCGACGGTGTTAGATACGATCGTGGTTCGAGTGATCTTGGCTGAAGCCATTTGCGAGGCAACCGTTCGCTGCCAGATAAGCTGATACACTTTTTGTTGGTCCGGATTATTGCCGGCTTTGTCTTTTGAGAAGGTGGTGGGACGAATCGCTTCGTGGGCTTCTTGCGCACTTTTGCTTTTCTTTGTGTAGGTGTGTGTTTCAAGGTACTCCTCACCATATTGCTTCTTTATCAGAGATGTGATCTGCGTGATCGCTTCCTTGGCAAGGTTCGTGCTGTCTGTACGCATATACGTGATGTGCCCTGCCTCGTACAGTTTCTGGGCCAGGCGCATTGTGCGCGACGGTGAGAAACCGAGCCGAGAGCTCGCTGCTTGTTGAAGGGTCGATGTGATGAACGGTGGTCGTGGCTTCCGGGTGACTGTTTGTTCTTTTACATCTTTGACGTGCCAATCTTTTTTCTTCGCAGTGGCGACGATATCCTTGGCTTTTTTCTCGTCCGTCGGTTCTTCTGAGCAGACGGCAACAAAACCGGCCTTTTTCTTTGGTTTTAGATCAGCGGTTATTACCCAAAACGGGGTTGGGACAAATGCCTGAATCTCGCGCTCGCGCTCGGCGAGGATCCGGAGTGCAGGGGACTGAACGCGTCCGGCAGAAAGACCGTAGCGTAGTTTCTTCCAGATCAATCCGGAAAGGTCGTACCCAAAGAGTCGGTCAAGAACTCGCCGGGTTTCTTGGGCTTCCTTGAGATTGTGATCAATGTTGCGTGGATGCTTGATCGCTTCTTGAACAGCGTCCTTGGTGATCTCGTTAAAGACAATACGTTTGGCGTTCTTGATACCGGCAGCTTCTCGAACGTGCCAGGCGATCGCTTCGCCTTCTCGGTCGGGGTCAGTCGCGAGATATACATCTTTTGCTTTTGATACTGCTTCTTTGATACCCTCGACCACGTGCTCTTTTCCGGGCGTGATCTGGTAGTGAGGCTTGAAATCATTGTCGATCTCAACAGCGTCAGCGTTCTTCTTCGGCAGGTCACGAATGTGGCCAACCGATGCTTTAACGATAAAGTCACTGCCAAGATATTTCTTTATTGTCTTCTCCTTTGCCGGGGACTCAACAATAACGAGGTTCTTTTTAGTAGTTGTCATAGTGTACGTTTGTATAACAGGATAGCATAGAATGCAAGCTTGGCCAGATACTGTGACCTCAATGCTTCCGGTAAAAAAGGTTTGGAGAACCCGGATAAATTCACTAGGTATGTGAATCGTTCACAGACGAAAGAGTGATCCTCGCTCTTCTTTGATAACACTTTTCATCTCCAGCGCGGCAATGGTCATGTTTGCTTTGCTGGTGCCGAGTCTGCTCAGGCGGATCACTTCATCGCGACCTCTCGGTTCAGCTAGAACCTTGAGGATGATCTGTTCGTCGCCTGAGTAATGTGACAGTTCAAGGGGCTCTTGCGTTACGGTCTCGCTTGTTAGAGCAAGTGCTTCGTGGAGGTCAACGGCCGACGTGATCGGCGTGGCTCCGTCACGGATCAGTTGGTGAGGGCCAACGCTTCCATCAGAGAATAGAGAGCCGGGTGTTGCCAGAACATCACGGTTGTACTCACCGGCTAGACGGGCAGTGATAAGCGTGCCGGAGCGATCGCGGGCCTCAATGATCAGTATGGCATGCGAGAGACCGGCCATGATGCGATTGCGTTGCGGGAAGGCCCAGGGAGTGGACCGAAAGTCGGGTTCAAATTCAGAGACAAGTGCGCCGCCGCACTCAACGATCCGGTCGGCTAGACCGAGGTTGGAGCGGGGAGCGATCACCTTACGACCAAGTCCTGACCCCGGGACGGCTACGGTAGCGAGGCCGGCAGCTAATGCGGCTTCGTGGGCAAGCGCATCGATGCCGAGGGCAAGACCGGAAATGACTGTTACCGGCTTACCTCGAAGCGAACTGATGAGTGTGTCAACCACTTGTTTTCCATACGGAGAGTGTTTGCGAGAGCCGACCACGCACAATGTTGTATTCGTGTCCGGGGGCAGTGTCCCTTTTATGTACAACTGTTTCGGCGGGTCGGGAATCTCTTGGAGCAACAGTGGGAATTGAGCCGGCGCAAGCTTAAAAAGTTTCTCAGAGGTCATTTCCCGCATTGTAACACCTCGTGGTACTATACTAAATACAGAATACGATATACTGAATACTGCATATGTTAGATATACATTTCATTCGAGATAATAAAGACCTAGTGCAAGAAGCTGCTCGTAAAAAACGGATCGATTTTGACGTAGCAAAACTTATCGAAGTAGACGATAGTCGTCGTAAGCTTCAGCAAGAGGTGGACGATCTGCGCGCGAAGCAGAACGTCGCAAGTAGCGCAATTGCGTCAATTGAGAACACCGAAGAGAAACAGCAAAAGATCGCAGAATCAAAAGAAGCAAAAGAGGCGCTCCAGAAGAAAGAAGAGGAGCTCAAAAGCGTAATGGAGGAGTGGAAGAATCTCATGATCGCTGTGCCTAATGTCCCCGACATGTCTGTGCCGGACGGCAATGACGAGAATGACAACCAGGAGGTCAAGCAGGTGGGTGAGAAGCCAACATTTTCGTTTGAACCAAAAGATCATGTTGAGTTAATGACCAACCTCGGCATGGTTGATTTTGATAGGGGAACAAAGATCCATGGTTTTCGCGGATATGTGTTGATCGGAGATGGTGCCCTTCTCTCACACGCTATTTGGGACTGTGCTCGTGATTTTTATCTGAAAAAGAACTTTACCTACGCACTCCCGCCTGCGATTGCAAAGAAAGAGTATTTCTATGGCACCGGACACCTTCCAACTGAGGCTGAGGATCTATATCAAACGCAAGATGACGACTATCTATCGGGCACCTCTGAGGTACCTATGATGGCGTATCACTCAGATGAAACACTTAAAAAAGAAGATTTGCCAAAACGGTATCTGGCTTTTTCTCCATGTTATCGACGTGAGGCGGGCAGCTATGGAAAGGACACCAAAGGACTGTTGCGCGTGCATGAATTTTATAAACTTGAGCAGCTTGTATTGTGTGAAGCAGATCACGAGCAATCGGTTCAATTTCATGAGGAGCTGAATCGAAACACTGAGGAGTTTCTTGAGTTGCTCGGTTTGCCGTATCGGCAAGTATTAATAAGCTCGGGAGATCTTTCCAGTGGAAAGGTGAAACAGTACGATACCGATCTTTGGATACCGTCTCAAAAAACATACCGTGAGATATCCAGTGCATCGTATTATCACGATTTTCAATCTCGTCGATTTAATATTCGCTATGACGATGAGGGTAAGAAGCGGTATGTGCACTCACTGAATGCCACCGCCATACCGACACCTCGCGTACTCATCTCGCTTATTGAAAATAACCAGCAGAGTGACGGGTCGGTTACGATTCCGGAAGCATTGCGTCCGTACCTCGGCGGACGTGAGGCGTTCACTCTGCGTTCATAGTATTTATTCTTATGGCTCCACGACGGCGTAATGTAAAACCATACATGCGACGCCGACGGCGGCGCATAGCGCTTGTCGCCGTACTTTTTATCAGTGCTACTGTTTTAGTTTTCGGTAGTGCGTACATCGCCCGGCTCAGTTGGTGGACGGTACATGATATCGTTGTGCATGGAGCAGACGCGACATCGCCCAGCAAGATGAAGTTCGTCGCTGAGAAGAACTTGTCCGGCTCTTATGCCTGGATTATTCCGAAACGTAACGCGCTGTTCTATCCGAAGTCAGCAATTCGGCAGGATCTTCTGGAAACATTCCCTCGAATCAGTGAGATAGATCTATCGCTCGATGGTTTTAGCAAGTTGGATATAACGATTCGGGAACGGCAAGCGTACGGAATGTGGTGCAACGACAAGATGTCGACAGCAACAAGCACCGATCAAGGAGACGAAGAGCACGAAGACTGCTTCTTTCTCGATGGTCGTGGCTATATTTATGCAAGAGCAGCAACATTCTCAGATGAAGTGTACCTGACCTTCTATGGAGGCAGATTCGATCACGTGGGTGGTGGTGAGAAGAAAGAAGATTCAATCGTTGATGAAACGCATGCAAGCTCTACTTCCAGCGTTGCATCGTCTACCGATCCCATCGGCACCACTTTTCTTGCGAATGAATTTTCTGACTTAAGAGTGTTTCTTGAGCGACTTGAGCATCTAGGTCTGCGTCCACGATCTGTGTACGCGGATCTACCGCAGGATTTTCGTATAGAACTAGATAACGGCAGCTACGTCATAATTAATCTCAAAAATGACCTCGAAAGTACCTTTGGGAATCTTCGATTACTGCTTGAAACAAGAGAGCTTGAACTTCAGGACGGTGACGGTGACTTCCGATTTTCCTCCATTGATCTTCGGTTTGGTAATCGTGTTTTTTATGAGCCACTGGAAAATGAGGATAGTGAAGATGATTCTCCACAATAGAGGTGCCGGCACTCGATTAAGCCGGAAGATCTCGTGATATACTGGTAGTAATGTGGGTCCATTCTTTTCTCGTTGACTATGCACTCTGGCACTATACGCGTGCCATCAGTGATGGTGTGCGTATTCTACGCAATTTTGTGTGGTTTTGTTTTCATTTCTTCTCTCTAGCTCTTCTTGCTCGAACATTATTCGCGCCGTTCGAGAAACTTGGCGAGCGGTATCCTCGCGGTTTTGATGTGCCTCAAATACTGTCTGCCTTTGTGGTAAATATTCTGATGCGTATCGTCGGGGCACTTAGCCGTCTGATTATTATAAGTGTTGGACTTCTTTGCATGGCAGGCGTAGTGCTCTTCGGAGTCATCGGTTTTATTGTCTGGATCATTTTTCCGTTTGCGGCACTTGGTGCCGGGGTGACCGGAATATTACTTATTATCGGGGTATGAATTTTCAGGACCTTTTAAAACAGTCGAGGCGGTACGTACACGCGATCCGATTCAACGATCTGCTGTCACTTTCGCATCGTTTGCAACTAAGCCATGTGCTTGAAGGGGCGATCGTTCTGAGCGTGTTGCTCATCGTTTTTTCGGTCGCCTCGGACATGTTTGACATCTCTCGCTTTGTCGGCTTCACGCTCCTTGCGTCAGGCTGTTGGCTTGTGTTGTTTGCTATTGATGCGTATGTCTTTTCGTACTATCTTCGAGAGTTTAGTTCATCGCCGTCTGTCACGTTCGAGCTGGCTGAAGTAGTTCTTTCAAGTGACCGCCATGATCTGACGGCAGGTCTTTTGGTGCATCCCCACGGAGATAGAATTTTGAGAAGACTTGGCCTTTCTATAGAGGACCTTGAGTCATTTTATGCTGATCGTCGAGAGACGGTGTCAACGGTAACAGTAAAGGATAGTCGGCCGATAGATGTTGCTCAGTACGCGATAGCTCTTTATAAAACAGATGAAGACCTCAGAACCTTTCTTTTTACCCGAGGAGTCACCGAGGAGGTCTTTGTGGGTGCGGTTGAGTGGGTGCACGCGGAGATAGTGGGCCGGAAGCAACGGTATCGATGGTGGAGCCTTGAGCGGCTTCGAGAGATCCCCGGCATTGGAAAAGATTGGTCGTTCGGGAAGGCGTACCATCTTGAGCAGTATTCACGACCTGCAACATCTCTTGTGCGTGTGGGTAGCATCCTGCGCGATTACTATCGAAAAGAGGCGGACCGCCTGGAGTCTATACTGAGTCGCGGACGGAGTGCGAACGCTATATTGGTTGGAGAAGAGGGAAGCGGACTTCGAGATGCGGTGGCGGTTTTTGTTGATCGGATCTATCGTCAGACGATAACGCCCGAGCTGGAGCATTTTCGGGTGTATATCCTCAATACGGATCTTTTGATCGCTGATCATTCCTCGAAAAAGGAG
Source organism: Candidatus Paceibacterota bacterium (assembly GCA_040905715.1). NCBI lineage: Bacteria > Bacillati > Minisyncoccota > Minisyncoccota bacterium. The sequence goes on from JBBDRA010000003.1 coordinate 227,499, forward strand.
TTTGAGGAGATGCTTGTCCGTATATTTGATGAAGCTTTAAAGACCGAGAATATTGTGATCGTTATTGAGCACTTGCCGACGTTCCTTGCAAACGCAGCTGAGCTGGGAAGTAATCCGGCAAGTCTTATTGAGGGGTATTTGGAAGATCCACGATTGCACGTCGTCGCAACCAGTTCGCCTGATGCATATTACGACCACCTTGAGCATGAGCCGCGGCTGAAGCGATGGTTCGACCGGGTGACAATGGAGCATGACGATCGCGAGAGGGTTATCTGGCTTTTAGAGGAGTTGGCAATGGAACGTGAGCGTCGGGATATTTTTGTAACGTATCCCGCTATACAGTCGGTGTATGATAATGCTAAACGATATTTAACCGGCGGGGTCATGCCAAACGTTGCACTTGATCTGCTCGAGGAGGTTATCTCGCTCGCACGAACCAAGCAGCAAGATCGAGTGACCAGGCGATCTGTAGACAATGTAGTGGGAGAAAAAACCGGCGTGCCGACCGGAGAGGCAAGTAAAAATGAAAAAGAACGATTGCTTAACCTCGAAGATATTTTGCATAGTAAAATAGTTGGCCAGGATGCGGCGGTTGTTGCGGTGAGTGACGCGCTCCGGCGTTCACGAAGCGGAATAGGGAACCCCGATCGACCTCTTGGTGTATTTTTGTTCCTTGGACCTACCGGTGTCGGCAAAACAGAGACAGCCAAAGTGCTAGCGAATACGTTCTTTGATGGACACGATGACATAGTGCGCTTTGATATGACAGAATTTTCAGAGGGCGACTCGCTCTCCCGCTTGATCGGTAATGTTGGCACACAGACCACCGGCATGCTGTCGAGCGCAATAACTGACAATCCTTACAGTGTGCTCCTACTTGATGAATTCGAAAAAACAACCAAGGATGTTCATAATTTGTTCTTGCAGATATTCGATGAAGGTGTATTTCATGACGCGTATGACAGTGAGGTGAACTGTCGTAACATGATCATTATCGCGACCTCTAATGCCGCCAGCGAGACTATTCACTCACTTATTAAGGAAAACGAGAAACTTGCACCACATAAAAATGAGATCATCGACGGTTTGATCAGTTCTCACACATTTCGTCCTGAGTTGATCAACCGTTTTGATGAGGTGGTCCTGTTTCACCCTCTCTCACATGCTGAAACAGCCGCAGTGGCTGAACGGGAGCTGGCTAAGCTTCAGCTCAGACTTAATAAACGCGGTATAGCTTTTGAGATCACGCAAACCCTTATTGATTATCTGGTTGAGCATGGGTACGATGAGAGATTCGGTGCACGAGCGATCCGCAGGATCATTGTTAGCGACATAGAGAAGGTAATATCTCATAAGTTACTGACGGGTGAGATAAAAAAGGGCGATACCGCAATTATTACCGAAAAAGATCTTACCTCACTGGCACAACCCGGCGTGATGCGTAAAGTAGCGGCGGGACTTAGCGGTCGTGCTTCGCACTCAGCTGCGGGGAGCGAGTTGTAGGAATCTTGCGTATTTTGCACACTAATTTTGACGAATGATTGTTTTTATTCTATATTAATTGCTATATGGAAGATTTTATTAAAAAACAGTTTCTTAGAGAGCGGTGGCAAGACGCTTCTGAAAAACAAACTCAACGTATTGAGGAAGAGGAAAGCGAAGCATTGAGATCGTACCAACAGATCAAAAAAACTGTTGCAGATCTACCGGAGCATATATCGGAGGAAAATCGTGAGTTGATCAAAGAATACTTTGAGGAGCTACAGGAAAGTATTCAACGCTATGTTTCGTCTATCGACGCTTTTACCAAGGCACGGATCAGTAAAACCGACACTCAGGACATGACTCGCTTGGATGAAAGTCGGCGTCGTATGCACGACGGCCTAATAACTGTTTTAGAAGTACTTGAACGACTACTTAAGAGGGAAGGACTTGACACATCATGGAGAAGTGTTATAGGATCTAATAGGACAAGAGTTAAAGAGTGGGCGCAGGAAGTGACTGGCCACATATCACGGGAGGCAGAAAGGAGCGTTGAAGAGTGACCATCCAGGAGCTCTATCAGTTCTGCAGGAGAAAAAGTGAGCTTGACCATGCGTGGCGCACTATGGCACTTGCTGCTATCGATCTCTGCTCTGCTCACAATCAAAAGGGCTGGGTTTCAGAGATAAAGAGTCAGCCGCTGCCGACCAATGGAGAACTTGAGAAGCTAAGGGTAAATTTCGAGAGCGCCAAGCAGGTACTTGTGGAGAAGTGTATTGCTCATCGGATCCCTGTGCCGGAATTCACGGCACGGGATGTCTACAACCTCGTCGCTCAATAACCAGCTCCCCGAACAGTGTTTCGGGGAGTTTTTTTATGCTGACAAGTAATTACTTGTACATTAAAGCGAAGAGGTATTTTGTACCTGGGTGCTCGATTGCAATATTTGACAAATATGATATAAATACTCCTGGTTTAGATTTCAGAAGTTCTTTCTAGGAGAAGACATGTTACATTCTGCTGGTGGAAATGGTGCAGGCAAAGTATCTGACCTCAGATTTTCTGAGGTGTACGATGTCGAGGTGGATTACAATCGTCCTACCGCTGAGCTGGCGATTGACTACCATTTGCGTATCGCAACTGAGAGTGTGTTTGATGCAGTGTCTCATTCACACGATCGGCATGGCAACGTGAAGCAGCCCAAGAAAAAGTTCATTCGGATGGCTTCTGTTATGTATGAGCCTGATGGAGATCTCGACGGGGGGTTGGAAAATATGGTTATCCATAACCATCTCTGGCAAGCAAGGATGCGACCAGCCACGCTACATGAGCTCATTAGCTGGTACGCGATGGATCGGACCAGTAATCTCTTCTATCACGATGCTGAAGAAAGCGGGCTCATAGCGCTGGGCGATACGTTTGAGCAGGATGGTGATGATGAGGTGTATGCGCCGGTCATCTACGCCTTCGGTTGGCAACAGCTGTGCGACGAAGAAACAGCCGAAGAGATCGAAGGGGCTATCATGCAAGGCGAATCGTGTGCCATGGCTTTGCTGAAACGCGCCATTGTGCCATCGATCGACATCTACGGCACAAGCGGCAAGCAGTGGGGTGAGTTTGCCGAGTTTGCTGTCGTGCTGATGTGATCGACCAAAGGTGTCTCTTGTGTCCTGTACAACACAAAAGAGCGAGTATGAAACTCGCTCTTTTTTATTACATGCTAGAGATAAATGAGCGGGGATGAGGTTTAGCCATGTTGGCGCAGGTATATTGACATATATACAATATGATGTATTATATATTTCAGTATGTTGTTGCTTTTACATAAGGAGTTTCAGATGAACATGATGTGTGAGTGCCCCGGTTGTTCGGCGAAGCGAATGGTCTTTCTAGTGATCTATCGTGAGGCCGTTGGCGAGTTCCCTTCGATCAAGAGGGGGTGGTGTCCGAATTGCGGCGAGCAGATCTTCTACTATCGAGATAGCGGTCGCGACCGCTTTATCGGTCGTGATCAGTTGGTCGCGCTCGAAGAAAGTCGCTCGGTACAATTGGAGGCGCAGAAAGGAGAGTGAGATGTCGTTCATTCGACTGACCTCGACAGGGAGAAAGATCCTGATCCTGGCGTTTCTTTTGTTTGCGGCGCTGTGTTGAAACAGGGTCGAAAGACGAAACTCCTTCTGGTTGCCCCCGATGGCTTGCGCGTGCAACCATCGGGGGTTTTATTTATCCGACAGATGATTATGTGATAGTGTTTTGATGATATGATCAGCGGTTTTTGGCAACAGCTTAATACACCTATTATGGCACTGGCGCCGATGGCGGACGTGACCGACGCGGCATTCCGGCGCATTATCGCAAAATACGGCAAACCGGATGTGACATGGACCGAATTCGTCTCGGCCGACGGGCTTTTTTTAGGTGGGCGAGACTCGCTGATGCGTGATCTGTGGTTCGACGAATCAGAGCGGCCGATCGTGGCGCAGTTCTTTAGTCCGGATCCAAGCCGAATGAAGCAGGCGGCTGAGTTGGCAGTAGAGCTTGGATTTGACGGGATAGATCTGAATATGGGGTGTCCGGACTCGAGTGTCTGTAAGCAGGGCGCGGGCAGTGCTATGATCCGCACTCCCGAGTTGGCCCAAGATGTTGTGCGGGCAACAATGGACGGCGCCGGCGAGCTGCCTGTATCAGTCAAAACCCGGTCCGGATATTCCTCAGACCGCGAGCTTGATGCCTGGATGAGCGCACTGATTGAAACACAGCCGGCGGCGATTACGGTTCATGCCCGAACCAAAAAGGATATGTCTAAAGTGCCGGCACGCTGGGAGCTACTGCCCCGCGTGGTTGAGTTGCGAGATCAGCATTCTCCCGATACCCGTATTCTGGGAAATGGAGACGTGTCGAGTCTTGAGGAAGCGCATCGGCGGGTCGAGGAGACCGGCGTGGACGGAGTAATGATCGGTCGGGGAATATTCGGCAATCCGTGGTTTTTCAATACTGACAGTGACGCGAGTACGGTTACGATCGAAGAGAAGCTTCGGGTGCTGGTGGAGCACACCAGACTTTTCGAGGAGTTGCTGGGCAACGAGAAGTCCTTTTACTTAATGAAAAAACATTTTAAGGCGTATGTATCCGGTTGGGAGGGGGCAAAAGAGCTACGAGGAAAGTTAATGGAGGCAGAGGATGCCGACGATGTGGAACAAACGATAAATACATATCTGACCCGAAAAACAGAGAAAAATACTTGACAAATAATTTAATGATGTTATCTTATACCCACTGTGGTGAGATCGTCACACGAGTGACACACCGCAGGGTTCTTTCAGAGGAGCCTTTCTATGAGGTCACCCCCGATGCAGCGTCACGAGGAGAATCTTGCTTTGAATAATTCCAGCAACGGTGACAACAGCTCCGGCGACGGCGGCGCCTACGGCGGGCGCTGACCCAGGCCGACGGCCGACTGTTTCCATGGTGGAGACAGTCTGAACGGGTACGCCCTTTAACCAGTGTAAAGCGCGGGAAGAGAGGTAAGCGACGAAGCACCCACACCCCGTAGTTTGGGGAGGGCTCGTTGACTGGAGGCGAAAGTCTCCTGTTGGCAAAAGAAAAAGATGCTTAGTGATTTTTAGGGCGGATTCTAAAATAGGATCCGCCCTTTTTCTATACGTCAGCGCTATCCTGCAGCTATGTCAGGAACTATTGACAAATTTTCAGGTAATCGTACAATAAAACTGTCGTTCTTTGCCTTAAGAAACCCGCAAGCGAAAGGCAGTGCTATGGAAGGTTGCTAAACTCAGTGCCCGAGTTGCCACAATAACGTGATCGTTACAGACCTTGTCGACTCACCGTCGCAGGTTTCGGGGTTGCGTACGAAGGAAGGAACCTGTCCCTTCTGCGAGGAGAAGATTTACCGGGTCTTGGCAGGGAATATTGGGATCTGGTATACCCGAGAGTACATCGAAACAGCGAGGGGTATCTCCAATGATCGTTCGAAATCGCGTTCGCACGCGCATCGGTGAGCCCCGGGAACACTTTCCGCGCAAGATCATTATTCTCGCGGCCCTCGTGTTCGCGGCGCTCTGCTAATGGACATCTGAACAAAAACCCGCTTCTCGAGCGGGTTTTCTTATAGGTATTGACAAAAATACTATATTTAGTATAATCATACGCAGACAATTCACAGCGACAGGGAGTTGCTGTTTAAAATATACGTTCGTTGGAAAGGGAAGAGAGAGAGAGCTCCGTACGGTGGAATCCGTGCGTTAACCAGCCTTTACTAAAGGCAGTGAACGGAAGCACCTACACAGTAGGAGCGTCTCATGTTTGGATGCGATGAAGGTAAGCGGAAAATGCAAGGTGTTGCTTTGGCGGTCGGCCTGTTCGTGGGAATGATGATGTTCGTCATTCTTTCGGGAGGTTGCACAACCCAGGTCGGCACCGGACGCATGGTCGGATTTGAAGCCGGCGTCGGTCTGTCGCTTGGAGAGAACACGTCTCTTCAGACGACGTCCAAAGACGAAACGGAAAGCGGGCGGAACATAACCGGTCGCAGTCCGTATGCCGGCAAATCGAGCACCGATACCTCGGCTGACGGTCGGCGTCAGGCGTGGGACACCCGTTTCTAAGGAGGTTCAGGATGAAATTTGACCTAACACCTTCTCAGAAAACGGCCGTCTGGTTTTTCGGGTTCTGGGTCGTGCTACTGCTCATCGGAGCATTTGCCGGTACTCAGGACCAGTGGGGACAGACCGCAGTGTATGTTGCCGGCGGATTCCTCTGGCTTGCGCTGATGCAGTTTCTTGCAGTGTCAGTGCTCTCGCGTATCATTCTTGGTTTCATTTTGCTGATCGCGTCACTTGGCAGTACGGTTATTTTTTCTGTGACGCTGGCGAACGCGATCGAGCACATCGATCCGTTGATGGTGTGGAGCACAACGCTTCACCATGCTCAGGTGATCGTGATGATGCCTCGGCAGATATTCGAGGGAGCGAGTCAATGGGTCGCAACCGGTGACCCTGACGCGTTTCGACAGACCGGTTGCGCCGGACATCATCTTTTTCTGGCACTCCTTATTGGTATCGCTGTAATAGCGATGGTAGCAAAGGGAATGTCAGGATGGGCCCGAACTTCTTCTTGAACCATTACCGCCACATCGAGCGGTGTATTGAACCCCACAGGTATCGCTACCACCTGTGGGGTTTTTCTATAGGAGGGCTGCTGACTATTGACAAAATATTTGTGTGTATGATATACAAAGGTCAGTTCAGAACCTTGCCCCCCCTCAGCCGACGAAGTGTGCGCCCCCCCCAGCACACTTCGTCGGTTTTTTATTTTTAACTATTATTTAACATGGGGCACTGTCTTTCTGTTATAATACATTTCTATGTCAGAATCAGCTCTCTATCGAAGATATCGCCCGCAGAAATTTTCTGATGTGATCGGTCAGGAACATGTAGTGAAAGCGATCGAAGGCGCGATCAAGAATGAAACGTTCGCTCACGCGTATCTTTTCTCCGGTACGCGCGGTACCGGCAAGACCTCTATTGCCAGGATTTTCGCCAAGGAGATCGGGGTGAGTCAAAACGATCTCTACGAGATAGACGCCGCCTCTAATCGCGGTATCGATGATGTACGTGAACTACGTGACTCAGTGAGCGGTATGCCAATGGAGTCTCCGTATAAGGTCTACATCATAGATGAAGTACACATGCTCACCAAGGAAGCCTTTAACGCGCTTCTTAAAACACTCGAGGAGCCGCCGAAGCATGTATTGTTTATGCTTGCTACAACCGAGCTTCATAAACTGCCGGACACCGTTGTGTCCCGCTGTCAGACATTTCACCTACGACAGCCGAACCAAACGATTCTTCGCGATGTAGTGCTACGGGTTGCGGAAGAAGAAGGCTACGAACTGGAGGGAAGTTCAGCAGATCTGATCGCGCTGTTGGGTGAGGGGAGTTTTCGTGACACGCTGGGTATGCTTCAAAAAGTGCTTTCTGCATCCGGTGGCAAGAAGATAAAGGAAGAAGAGGTGGAGCAGATAACCGGAGCCCCTCGATCCGAAACGATCAACAAGCTGATCAAGGCTATCGGCACCAAGGATCTTGCTGAGGCGCTAACGGTTATTCACGCGGCGTCCGCGCAAAATTCGGACATGCGTTTGCTCATCTCGCTACTTCTGCAAAAGCTTCGTTCGATACTGTTGCTTCGATTCGCTGCCGGCCTTGAGGAGGATCTCAAAGATGAGCTTTCAGAAGATGATTTTGCGTTTCTCTCTGAGAAAGCAAAAGATAAAGATTTTGTATTGACCGCTGAGACCATCCGCGAACTTCTCGACGCATTTGAGCAGACCGGTCGAGCCGCAGTGATTGAGCTTCCCTTGGAGCTTGCGTTGACCCGATTGTTGGGTGACGTTGAGTAAGAAGAGATTTTGGTGTAGTGTAGAATATAAAATATTGCCCGGTCGTCTAATGGCAGGACAGCGGCTTTTGGAGCCGTTAATTGGGGTTCGAGTCCCTGCCGGGCAGCCAAGGAATGAAATGACGAGGATGCCCGGCAGGGCGCAGCCGAATTTGTGTTTTTTGCTAGCGAAGCGCTCCATATCCAAAAAAGCACAAATTCGCTTCGCTGTATTTTCGATAGAAAACACAAGAAGATTTGAGTTATAAATGAAAAAACGCGTCGCGCGGACTCGAAAAGGTTCTTCTGATATTTTGTGAGGAACGAAACAAAATATCGAAAACCTGTACAGAATTCGTAGAATTCGAGTCCCTGCCGGGCAGCAACTGTTGTGATACGACATATAGTAATTCAGCCGCTAAGACGGTAGCTTAGTGTGTTATAATGAACACATTATCAGTAACTGACTTATTACGTATGTTAGATACGATCATAACTAAGACAAAAGACACTATTACAGCTGCGGTCAAAGGGACAGCCGATGTGCTGGGAACGCTTCGCAGCAGCGTTAAGGATCTTGTTGTAGATACGCTCAAGGACGCCGGTGAGGTAACCGGTACGGCGATTGAGGTTGTATCAGGAGTTGTAAAGGGAGCTATCACCGGAGCATCAGAGATGGGCACTTCTGCTGTTGAGGCCTCATCCGATGTTGTAAGTGGTGCCGTGCACGGAGTTTCGGAGGCGGGCGGTGATATTATTGTCGCAGCCAAAGAGGCAACGCGCGGTGTGGTACAAGGAGCTTCGGAGGTTGGCGGTGATGTCGGTACTGCTGCTGTAAACGGTGTGCGCGGAGCCATCAAGGCAACGCAGGACATTGGCGGTGACACCGGAGAGACAGCCAAGTCGGCAGTTCTTGGTGCGGTTCGTGCCGCCGATGAGATCGGCGACGAGACCGGTAAGACTGTTCGAGACGCTCTTCTGGCAAGTGCTGAGCTGCCAAGGGATATCGTGGAAGCTGCTATCGGAAAAGAAGAAAAGGAAGAGTAAGAAGTTTTCGTTCCTTAGTAACTTAGTCTTCTTCGCGAAGCAATAACACATATTCTAGAAAAACCGCCCGAAAGGGTGGTTTTTCTGTTAAAATAGCATAATGGCCATACTTTCTAAAAACACCTGGAAACGTCACGCAAATCCATGGAGCGGCTGGACGCGTGTGCTCGCGATGCCTGTTATTGCTGTGGGACTCTATCTACAAAGCTACTGGATACTTGGTCTGGCGGTGGTTTGGCTTATCGTTAATCCACTTATTTTTCCAAAACCCAAAAGCACGAATAACTGGATGAGTCGGGGTGTCCTAGGAGAAGAAAAGTACTACGCCGACGGCAAAAAGCTGAAAAGAGATCTGCCAACACTTCTGAATAGTATAAATGTACCGGTATTTATAGCCTTCATCTATTTCGGCTGGACCGGGCAACTTATTCCGCTTATTCTTTCCGGGCTCCTCGTAATGACACTTAAATTCTGGTTCATTGATCGCATGAATCTCTTGGTGAAGTAACTACGATCAAACCACATTTTGTATAATGCATATACGTGTTAGCGTGAATATATATGAATAAAAACAAACTTCACCTTGGCACGGGACTTATCTGGGGAGCTGTATTGATCGGCACTTCACTCCTCACTGAAGCAGAGCCGGGAAGAATGCTTGACTGGGAATTGATGTGGGTGATCGTCGGAGGATTCTTGTTGCAGAGCCTACTCATTAACGTCTATTTCAAAAAGTAGAGTACGCTTCATGAAAACAACCCCGGAACACGATAAGAGAATGGCAACAATGACCTTTGCGGAAGTGTATCCGCACTACGTGGCAAAGGTAGAGCGAAAAGGCAGAACAAAAGAGGAGTTGCACCGGGTCATACACTGGCTGACCGGTTTTGATGATACAACAATACATTGATGAGAACGCAACATTTGAAACCTTCTTTGCAAATGCAACGCTCAACCCCAACGCTCACCTCATAACCGGCGTAATATGCGGCTACCGAGTAGAAGAAATTGAGAATCCGCTCACCCAAAAGGTACGTTACCTCGACAAACTCGTCGACGAGCTAGCCAAAGGCAAACCGATTGAGAAGATTCTGCGGAAAGAGTAACCAGTGAAAGATTGAATGTATCGTAGCGAGTCCGTAGGACGAAGCGAGATACGAGATATGTTATCTGCATGCTGGTACAAAGCCGGCTCCATCGAAAAACCTTTTTTAATTTATGTGCTAGTATTTATCAATTAGTATTATATACAATGACTATGAAATACATTGTTTTCAGTATTGTTATGGTAGCGATTATGGTGGCAGGAGTAGGGGGTTCAACGTCTACCGCTCACGCTATGAATAAAGCAGAGCTTATCGAAGCAATGGCTTCAAAAGCAGGGTTAAGTAAGGCAGACAGCAAAAAAGCTCTTGAAGGATTTCTAGATGCAGGAACTGACGCCTTAAAGAAAGGAGATAGACTCTCACTTATTGGTTTTGGTTCTTTCTCAGTATCGAAGCGAGCAGAACGTGGTGGAAGTGTGAATGAAGTAGAGTTCTTCCCTGAGGTACGCAGTAAAGGAGCAGAAAAACGACATGCTGGTGAGACTGTTACCGGAGAAGAAATTGTAAAAATCCTGTCGGATAGATGTGCAAAAGAAAGTAAAGAACGAGAAGGCGAAGCACGTTGCCCGGCATACGAAAAAATGCTTGACGCGCTTATTTCAGTTACCTCGGATGAACTTGTTCGGGGAGAGTTTGTCGAGTGGGGAACGGAAGAGTGGGGTGATTTTGGTACATTGCAATCGGCAATGGCTACCAGTATCAGCAAGCGATCAGCTCGTACCGGTCGAAATCCGCAAACCGGTAAAGAGATCAAAATAGCCGCAAAGAATACAGTAAAATTTAAAGCAGGCGCTGAGCTTTCTAAAGCAGTGAATTAAGCCATACATTTTTGAAAGAAAAACCGGCGTATACTACGTCGGTTTTTCTGTGCATGCTTGATGAATACAAGGTTGTGTAGACTATACGTAGTAGACAAACAAGGATGCTGTTTACAACAAGAGAAATGGGGCAAGCTATCGTTTGTGGTTGTGAGTTTCGACAGCTTGCCGGGATGTTAAAACAGGGAGTAACCGCTCCTCTTTTTTATAACGCGCTTAGCGAAGCTTGTAAAATACTATCGGTTCTGTATGGTGTACTGGTTCATGGATTAAAAAGGAGATATACCATGAAAGCGCTATTTTATTTTGTATGCATGATCGCCTGTCTGATTGTGGCCGTGCTGTTGTTCTTTTCTATTCGAGCTGAAGGGTATGAGCTGTGGCAACGGTCAGCCGCAACTCTTGCAGCGCCGTTCTTCTTTTTTCTCGCGCTCTGGTTTGCATCACTCGGCCTTGTTGCGGCCGCTGAGAAATGTGCTCCGGATACGCCGGGAGGAAAGGAGTAGTTTCGTTCCGTCTGTCTCTGCCCTCTATCCGCATACCACCTGATCCCTTCGGGTGGTTTTATGTACAGTACCGGGGTGTGGTGTTGACAAAGTTATTTATTATACTTATTGTTTACTCAGTTTAAGCACATACAAACAAAAAAGGATATCCTGTGCCATTGAAATATAGGATCGAGTTCGTCTATAGTGATCCGAGAAGTGTCATCATTCACCTTTCCGAGAAACTCTTGTGGGCAGACGAAGACGGTCAGTGGACGATGTTTGATTTTGCCGGCGGCGGTGTAAAGGATCAGGTAGATGAGTGCCCTCGGTATCTAATCGATCTTCTCAACATGGACGGCGTTGAGAGTGTGAGGGTCAGAGCTCATCATCTGTTGATCGAGATCGCTGAGTTGGAAACCATCATCAGTGTGCTGGGGTCGGTGCTGTACCTGCTTGCCGGCAACATTGTCGGGGGTGCCGATGATCTTGAAGAAGACGGAACACCGTTCATGCAGGTTCCTGACGAAAACGGGAACATGATACGAACGGAAGTTGGGTTTGAAAATGCACGATTACCCTCTGTCGGCAACAACAAGGGCAGCACGACTAGCTAAGCCGCTCGCTGGACCGTTTTGATTCGTTCTCTTTCTCCCTCATCCTAAAGCAGCCCCATGGCTGCTTTTTTCTTTTCCACAAATTGCCGGTCTCGTTGTGTGTCACTCCTAATCCTTAATAATCCATACTGAACGAAGCAAATCTTTGAATTGACTTTCAGGTACTTCGCTATATAGTGAGGTCGGAACTTTTAATCGTGCCAGAAACTCCGGTCTCCTTTACCGGATGCCCGGTGCGTCACCGGGTTCTTTGCATGATAGAGGAGTGTGTCCTATGAAGATGTGGAATCGAACCACGATGGAATGGCGTTGTGATTTGGCATATGCCGGCCTCGAGATAAATATCCCGGTTGATGATATGCCCGGCCGGGATGATCTTGTGCACTCGATCAGCGCCTGCAAAGCGGTATCACAGCCCGACCAATGCGGCCGTCTAGAGCTTCAGATCAAGCGCTGTGTGATAACCCCGACCACCAAACACGAAGATATCATCGAGCGCCTGAAGGAGATATGCCAGGCAGTTCGTGAAAATGAGCACGGTTTCAATGGTGTCGGGCTTCGCGAGAAGGGTATTGAGAAAGGGAAGTACCCGATCTGGTTCACGATGAGCCGCGACCTTTCGTTCTGCGACGCGGCGATAAAACTGGTCCGCGGCATCTTTGATGGCCTCGGAGTAGAAGACAAACACCGTATGCGCCTGTCCAGCTTCAGGATCACTCAGGAGACACTTGTTCCGGTCGATGAGGGTTGGATAACGTATGCACGTTGGCTTCGTATGTACCACCGCCTCAATGCGTTTTCATTGGATGAAGTGTGCGGAGCATAACAGCACATTTCGCTCGCTACAAACAACGCCAGGCAATAAACTTGCCTGGCGTTTATTTATGTCCTGTGGGTATAGAGACCTCTCAGTACTTCTTTTTTCTCAGTTTCTATAGTATCGTACGGCGTGGAATACTCTCGTCGAGTACCTATTTGTTCTTCGACACTCTTTCAGTTTCTTGAAAGGAATATGTGCCATGAGCCAGAACACACTGTTCGACAAGATTTGGAGCGCTCACAGCGTTCGGGTTTTGCCCACTGGGCAGACCCAGCTTTTCATCGGGCTGCATCTCATTCATGAGGTGACCAGCCCGCAGGCATTCGACATGTTGCGCAAGCGGGAGCTCACGGTTCGCTTTCCGAAGCGAACCTTTGCCACCGTGGATCACATCGTGCCGACCACCGAGGAGGGTCGCGAGCGTCCGTTCCTGGACGTCATCGCCGATGATATGCTCACGCATATCGAGCAAAACTGCCGAGAATTTGACATTACTTTCTTCGGCCTCGGCCACGAGGGGCAAGGCATTGTCCATGTCATTGGCCCGGAGTTGGGACTGACCCAGCCCGGCTTGACCATTGCCTGCGGCGATAGCCATACCTCGACGCACGGCGCCTTTGGTGCCATCGCGTTCGGTATCGGCACTACGCAGGTGTTCAACGTCCTGGCAACGCAGTGCCTTTTGCTCAAGAAGCCGAAGGTTCGGCAGATCAAGGTTAACGGCGAGCTGCCTCCCGGCGTGTTCGCCAAGGACATTATCCTGGCGATCATCGGGAAGCTCGGCGTGAAGGGCGGCATCGGCTATGCCTACGAATACACCGGCTCGGCGGTTGATGGGCTGGACATGGAAGGTCGTATGACCATCTGCAATATGTCCATCGAGGGCGGTGCCACCTGCGGGTACATCAACCCCGATCAGACGACCGTTGAGTACCTCAAGGGTCGTGCCTTTGTGCCGAAGGGCGCACGGTTCGACCAGGCCGCGAAGCAGTGGCTTGAGCTCAGCTCGGGGTCTGACGCTGTCTATGACGACGTTGTGGAGATCGACGGCAACTCGCTCTCACCGATGACCACGTGGGGTATCACCCCCGGCCAGGTCGTCGGTATGGACGATCCGATTCCGAACGATGCCGACCCTGAGGCTCTTTCTTTCATGGGTCTCACGGTCGGCCAGAGGATCATCGGTACCAAGATCGATGTTGCCTTCATTGGCTCGTGCACCAACGGTCGCATCAGCGACCTGCGGGAAGCGGCTCGCGCCATCACTGAGCATGGTCTCACGGTGGCCTCGCATGTTACCGCCCTGGTTGTTCCCGGCTCAGAGTCGGTGCGCAAGCAGGCGGAGACAGAAGGGCTTCATGAGATCTTTCGGAACGCCGGCTTTGAATGGCGTGAAGCCGGGTGCTCGATGTGCCTGGCTATGAACCCTGACAAGCTCGAAGGGTCGCAGCGTTGTGCCGCTTCGTCAAACCGCAACTTCAAGGGCCGGCAGGGCAGTCCGACCGGACGCACCCACCTGATGTCGCCGGCGTCTGTTGTTGCCTCGGCTGCGGCCGGGGAGATCGCCTCTCTCCAGCAGCTTGTAGCCTGAATTCCCCGAAACGTTCAGATAAAAAGGAACAAAGCTATGACTTCACCGGCAGATATGGCAATTACACGGATCGGGGGGAGGGCATTTCACCTTGCCGGCGCTGACGTTGACACCGACCGGATCATTCCGGCTCGGTACCTCAGGTGCGTGACCTTCGATGGCCTCGAACAGCACGTGTTCGAAGACGACCGAGCGCAGCTGAACGGACAGCATCCCTTCGATCTTTCTGAGAACATCGGCCGCAGTGTCCTCATCGTGGATGCCAATTTCGGCTGCGGCTCAAGCCGTGAGCACGCCGTCGCCGCGATCCAGCGGTGGGGTATCAAGGTTATCATCGGCCAGTCGTTCGCCGAGATCTTCCGGGGGAACGCGACGGCCAACGGTTTGGTCTGTGTCGATGTTTCTGAGCAAGATCACGCTCGCATTCTACACGAGCTCGGCAAAAAGGATTCTGGGGTTATCATCTACCTCGACACTTTGAGGGCAGAGTTGAAGAGGTCTGCAGAATCGATGGCGATCACTATGCCTTTCGCCGATCGCGACATGCTCGTGGGCGGCACCTACGACACGACCGCAACCCTGCTCCAGGCCGGCGACCAGATCGAGGAGACCGCATCGCGTCTTCCGTACATGGTGACTGATTAGTCTCCGTGAAGAAACTGAAAGAATCTAAACCACAGACCCGCTGTCCGTTACGGACACGCGGGTCTTTTTTATCAGTGCCGGCGGCGCCTTGGTTCCGGCGCATGGTTGTTTTTCAAGAACATGTGCTCAGTCAAATGCTCCAGGTTGTGTTATTCCTCCTAATCTTCAATGATCCGTTTTTGTATATGAAAACCCCCTCTCTTGAGAGAGGGGGAAGGGGTTCGGTGCGTGGAGCCTCAGTGTGCCAGCAGGTCGATCACGTCGTGTATTCGGGGCAGGAATGGCGAAGAGCGCAGGAGCTTTGCCACTGCAACCGCTCCGTGGCCATAGGGTGCGCCGCCATTGATCTTGCATGAGTACTCAAGTGGCACGCCGGAAACCTCGACTGTTATCATGTGCCAAGCATGCCAGTCCAGATTCTCTTCAGGGACGCCAAGCGCAAGCTGCTCACCCCGGTCTCTGATAGAACGGGTGTTCTCGTTTGGAATGTTCAGGATCTCCTGAATTTTCCACAGTGTACCCGGCACACTTGTCTTGGTGCTTTGGTGACTCTCGGTGACCCATGCTTCCCAATTAAAGAACTGGGGTTCTAAGTAATCACGAAGCTGTACAAGCTGATTCAGCAGGTAGATAACCGGAAAAGCCAGGTTCGGCGCTCTCACGACCGGTATTCTTTTGGCCGCGTTGAACAGTGGCTGTTCGTGAAGTCCTGTCGAGGCCATGATGAACGGGGCGCCTTGATCGCAGCAGAGCGCCAGAGCGTCATCCAGCTGTCTGCCTGAACCAGTATGGATACATACGGCATCATCCATTGGTCTTGGTTGCTTCGGGTCGTACTGCGACACCGAGACGTTATGTTCTTCGCATGCCGCAATGATGGCGCTGGCAAGCTTCCCGCACCCAACTATGAGAATGTGCATTTGTTGTCTTTCTTCTAAAAGGTACTCGATCTTCTTAATTAGCCAGCTCAAAATATAGCACGGCACCCTAGCAGGTCAACGATAGGTGGCGATTGTTGATGATGGCGGCGCCTTGGTTCCGGCGCATGGTTGTTTCGTCGACGAGCTCGCCAAAGGCAAGGCGACGGAGAAGATCCTGCGGAAAGGGTACCGGGTTGGGTGAATAGGGGTAGAAAGGAAGAAAAGAAGTAAAAGGATACAAAATAAACACTAAAGACCGGGGTCTTTAGTGTTTAGGGATGAAAACATCACTGTTCCTTGTCTGTGGTATAATTAAACTATGAATTTATTTCAATCATATAGATATACATGGTGGCAGATCGGTATTTTTAAGCTGGCGCTCTTGGGTATCGGTGTCGCTATTGGCGCGCAATGGCACGAGTTGCTTGCTGAATACTTGGTGCCGATCCTCTTGGTAGCGCTGGTCGCTACGGTCTATATTATGTACGTCTCGATCAAGCAGGTGAGGGGGTAAACTTGCTTTTACCGTCTGCTCTAAGTATTGAACGAAAGCATACTAAAAGCCCGCGGTTGTGGTAGTGTTCCTTCTGCTGATCGGGTTGAAATTGC
Source organism: Candidatus Paceibacterota bacterium (assembly GCA_040905715.1). Classification (NCBI taxonomy): domain Bacteria; kingdom Bacillati; phylum Minisyncoccota; species Minisyncoccota bacterium. Next base: position 244,035 of record JBBDRA010000003.1, read on the forward strand.
TGATCTGGCCGTGGTCTAAGTGAGGCAAGTATGGGGTTGAACCTCATTATTTACAATGTGGGTGTAACTGCTGCGTAAGCGGGGTATGCTTTCGTGTTAAAATGATACCTATGAACATTCTTAAACTAATGATCGCGATCGTAGTGCCGCTTGCGGTCGGGTTTCTCGGGTCGCTGGTGACCATGCCGGCGATCGACAGTTGGTACGTCGAGCTTGCAAAGCCGGCGCTGAATCCGCCGAGCTGGGTGTTCGGACCTGCCTGGACCGCTCTGTATGTGTTGATGGGTGTTGCGGCGTTTCTGGTCTGGAGAAAAGGGCTTGAGAGTAAGGGTGTACGGGTTGCGTTGGGACTCTTTGCAGCTCAGCTTGTACTGAACGGTATCTGGTCTTTTATTTTCTTCGGACTGCAGAATCCGATCGTTGCGCTTATTGATATCGCTGTGTTGTGGATCCTTATTGTGTTCACGATGATCGCGTTCTATCGTGTCTCACCGGTGGCAATGTGTCTGCTCGTTCCGTATCTTCTGTGGGTGAGCTTTGCTACGTACTTGAACGCGGCGATCGCTATGCTGAATTAAACCCGGGATCAGTTTTACCAACTGTTTTTGATGGGTGCGATTTTAATTAGCTCAATAGTGCCACTCTTTCTTTTTCATCTATATCGAGGTTCAAAAAAATAACTACCTGAGTATAAAATTTCAACACAGAGGCCAGACCTCTGTGTTGGTGGGGAGAGATGTGGAGGGGGTGAACGAGTCTACTTCTCGTAGACCTTTCGCCACCAGTAGAAGCCTTGTTGGAGACCGAGTGCGAGACCGGCAAACCAGAGGGCGAAGGCGCCGATGCGATGAATAACGTGCCATGTTTCTATTGAGAGGCCGTAGAATGATCCTTCTGCCATAAATACCAGCAGAATAGGATACTCGATGCCGACGTGGATCACGGTGCTGATCAGTAGGCCTAAAAACGTAAAGGCAAGGATGTATATGTATTTTTTAGCACGTTTCATTGTATTTATACTCTAGCATAGACAGTGGTTCGGTTGTGTGTGGATATACAAAAAGCCCTCGAAGTCTCATATGGTAGTCTCATGCGGTAGACAGGGTAGTTTTTATCAGATCAAAAGTATGCTAGGATATAATTCAAATAAATATTATATATGAAAAATCGAACACGCATTATAGCAATTCTAGTACTTGTTTTCGCGGTTGGCCTTCTCGGATGGTTGTTTTTTGCCGGGGCAGGGTCTTCTGGGGGGAATCAAGTGGTTTCAGAAGAGATTCCGTCGGTTGTTGTTTTAGATTTTTATGATCCGTGGGTATCAGCATTAAAGGATCCTGACACCGATCCATATCAGAAAGGGTTAGCAGAAGCCCCTATCCTTAGTGAAGAACTGCGAGCAAAACTTGCAGCCGCACAGGAGCGTCCGGAAGGCGAACCGGATCCGGTTCTGTGTCAGACTGGTGTACCCGGCGGTATTTCAGCCAGACCTATATTTGAAGACGATGAAAGTGCCCAGGTGCTGGTGATGGCGACGAGACAAGAATTGCCCGGCCAGGCTGTGGTTACCCTCACGAAACTAAATAACGGATGGTATATTGATGACATTGAGTGTTCTTCAGGAGAAACTGCACCGGAGAGAGAGTTTAGTTTTGAGAGAGAGGGGTACTTGCTTAAGGATGTGCCGGCACCGCTCGATCCTCAGTATTGGCATATTGTTTTCGAACAAAACAATCAACAAGGTCACACAGCACCGCTTTTCTTCGGCGCAGAAAGCATGTGTGAAGATGAAAGCGGAGTAGAGTCGGTATGTAACCCTGATCAATTTACAGAAGCTTCAAAGGTGATGGTTAAGGGAGAAATGTCCGAGACAGGTGTTGAGGTTAAGCGCTTGGAGTTGATCGAGTAAACTTAGGAAAATAATTTTAAATAGCCCACGCGTAAGTGTGGGCTATTTATCTGTGTCACTATAGTAACTACATGAGGCGAGGGCTTTTGTGGTGTTACATTAATATAGTGAGATTGAGGGCTATACATAAAAATGATATAGTCAACATCAAAAGAGTACCTTCAGTCAGGTGAACTTTAGTCATTAGCATTTATTAATTGTAAATTATGAGACAGCGTACATATAAAGTATTACGAACCACATTTTCATTTATAACGATGCTTGCCATGGTGGCATCACTAACGGCGGGGTCATTTGTCCCGCAGGCGGTGCAGGCACAGGGGGAGGATGAAGGTGGAGAAAGTGGCTCGGTGACTGGAATCGAGATCACTGAAGGGGGTGATCAAGTGATCGGAGTTGATGAGGAGTCTGATGTTTTAGTTGTGACGTCTATTGATAGCAATGGTGATCCGGTTGATGCGGATAAAAAGCTGGATCTAACTTTTGAGTCAAGTTCAGAGAATGGAGAGTTTTCTGGAGCAAATCAAACAAGTGATAACTGTTCGGGCAACTTCTCAACTGATTATACAAGTCATATATCTACAAACAGTTCTAATAAATCTTTTTGTTACAAAGACAGTACGCCTGGAACACACACAATAACGATAAGTGTAGACGGGGAAGACTGGGAGGCAGAGACAGAGATCACTGTTGAGGAGGCGGGAGACGGAGAAGTGGCTGGAGTTAACGATATTCCCGGTGATGGTGAATATGAATTTCCAAGTACAAACGAAGACAATAAAGAAAAGACTGTTCCCGGACGCGAAGGACAGGACGCTCCGTACGTTGAGTTGGTCGAGTCGCGTGTCGGTGAGGTTGAGCTCAAGTTCTTGAACAACACGAACTCACTAGCTGAGTTTGAGTATCGAATTGATGGTGAAGAAGTCTCCGGAGATGATCACCCGGTTGTTATCGGCGACGTTATCTACCCGACTGTTTCCGTTGACGGCCGAGATGAGGAAGACGAGGTGACCGAAACTGAAACGTTCGAAGCTGATGAGAAAGTGGAGGTCCGTCTAGCGCTCGGAGGTGAGCGGGACTGGGACTTTGATTGGGTGTCTTTTGAAGTTCAGAAAGACTCTGACAGCAACGAAGACGAGACACTCTCAGTGCCACAGTTGATACAGCCTGAAGACGGTTCGGTAATGCAAAATGTTGAATTTACACAAACTTGGAGTGAAGTAGATGATGCGGTTGAGTACGAATACCGAAGCTGTAATAACGATCCGGAAGAAGAATCGTGTGATCTAAAGTACGAAGACACCTATACTGATACTGAAAAAACCGTTGACGCCGGACAACCGGACAGCGTCTTCTGGTGGCAGGTGCGCGCAGTTGATGATGAGGGAAATACGAGCGACTGGAGCGAGGCATGGAAGCTGGTTATTGAGAATACTAATGGTGGTGGAGGATCCTCATCAGGAGATGAAGACACAGAAGACCCTGAGACAGAAGAACTTGCAGACGGCAAGCCGGGAGACAATAGTACATGGAACGGCCCTATTACCGTTGCCGGAACGTCGACTGATAACGAAGGTGTAAGCCACGTAAACATCTATATCAAAGAAGCTGGTGATGGTGATGTATATGGAGACGGCTATGGCGATCCGATCAAAACGATCTACAATGATGATAATGATAGCCCATTCGTCTGGGAGACTACTATTGAACCGGAAGAAGGCGGAACGTATGACATAAAAGTTTCGGCAGTTGATACGTCCGGAAACGAAGAGAGTAGCGCGTACGCCTACAATGTTACGTATAACAGTGGAGATGAGACCGTGCCGGAGATGTCTGACCTTACAATGTATGTTGAGCGGAACGGAAATTATGAAGAGTCGTCCGTTGTTAAGCCGGGCGATAACGTGCGAATTGAAGTAGACGCAACTGACGACGGATCAGGAATTGAGGATGTAGAGTTCCGTGTTCAGTCTCAAGACAAGCAGTACGTTGCACTTACGTCTGTAGATAGCGCTGTTGAGGGTGATACGTATCGTTTTGAGTACCAGGTGCCAACTGACGGTAAGTACATCAATACGCACAATCCGATGAACGAAGATGATGACGGTCACTTTTATTGGGTGCGGGCGACAGATGAAGAAGGAAACTATCACCACGGTATAAGTGATGATTTCACGTTCGACAAGACTCATCCGGAGGTGTTAGTGGTCTCACCGGAAGTGGATGAGTATGTAAGTGGAGATGTAGAATTTAAGGCTGAACTTACAGATAATTATAAACTTGCTGATTACCGCGTCATTGTTCACTACAAAGAAGGCGGGGTAAATGACAGAGTTTACTTTGGAGACTGGACACCGATCAATAATCCGGGAAGTGAGAACACAGTCACTCATAACTGGGACTCGACCGTGGAGGAGAACGGCGAATACCACGTACGTATTTTTGCGCGAGATGAGGCGGGGAATACGGCAGAGCATCACGAAACTGAGGATCGGCACTTCCATGTGGATAATACTGACCCAGAAGGAGAGATCGAGTATAACGGCGGGGATGTAATTGATAATGTGCGCTACTTGAAATCAATAGAGGACTTTTCATTTGAAGGAACCTTTAGTGACAACATGGAGCTTGACCGAACCTCATACGTGGTTTGGGAGGTTGATGAGGAATTCAAAAACCGAAGCCTTTACTGTGGCAACTGGAATGAAAACGCTTCCACCAATGTTGCTCTTAGCGGTTCAAGCGACACTATTAATGAAGTTGTTAAAGATTGCGGTCCAGCGAAAGACTGGGGTAATGGAAATTACGAGATCGGACATCGTGTTCACGACGAAGCAGGCAACTCTATCAGTCTAAACCAGCCGACAGAGAAGTTTGTAATTGACGGTAGTAAGCCGGTTGTTGAAGTTCTTGCTCCTGAAGATGGTCTCGTAACCAACTCTGATTTCGAGATCGAGATCAAGGGAAGTGATGAAGACTCAGGTCTAAAACAACTTGTTATTAATCTCACCAAGGATGGAAGCCACTACGCTTCGTGTTTGAACGAGGGCGTGGGCGGTGAGGAAGAGTACACAGCAAGCTGTGCTATAGACGTTGATGATCTTGGAAACGGATCATACGGCTTTAAAACAAACGTTCGTGATCGAGCTGATAACCTAAGTAATACGGAAATACAGAGTTTCGAAATTGATATTGATAAGCCAAAGGCGATTATCACCAGTCCAGAGAATGGATCGGTCATCCCGTCAGATATTGTGGTCGAAGGAGAGGCTAGTGACGATGAGACCGGAATTGATCACGTAAAGTATACAGTGACACAGATCGATGAGATCGGAGGAAGCTATGCCGGATCGATCGAAAACGGAGTCGCCGTGTACGACAATTCAGAGAAAACCTTTGAGTTCCCGGTAGATGAACTTGAAACTGGTTTTTACAGGCTCAAGGTTCAGGCTTTTGACGAAGCAGGTAACTGGAAGTACCACTACGTTGACGTTGAGGTAGATAACACAGAAGATCCGACGACCACTATTGTAGCGCCGACCGGAATTGTGGGGGCTGTATTTACGGTAAGCGGAAAAGCAAATGCTGATTCAGACGTGGGACTTAATCGAGTATATGTGCAGCTTGTAAATCGTCAGGACAATAATCGATATGGTGGTACTACTATTCATCTTATTGGTGAAGGAGAGAGCGCAGACTGGTCACGAGAATATAATGCAAATGAACTTGGCCTTCCAGACGGTGACTATGCAGCACACGTATCTGTAGTTGATAGAGATGGAAATACCGGTTCAGCTGGCTGGACAGAAAACTTCACAGTAGACAGTACCGCACCGTCCGGATCGTTTATTCACGAAAATCCTCAAAGCGGGATAGATACAATAGAAGTTGTGATCGAAGAGAACGGTTCGGCCGGACTTGGCCAGCAGCAGGTGGTAATGCGAAATTCTGAAGGTGTTGTTGTCGGGAACTTCTTCTACAATGTCGAGACCGAAGCTGTTCGGGTTGATGAGATGGACGACGAAGATGTAAACATTACTTACAGTGGAGATGAGGTTGCAGGCATTATCCAGATCGAATTCGATACAAATGAACTCGAGAACGGCGAGTACAATCTACGCCTTTTCACAAAGGATCAGGTTGGAAACGGTCAGTCAGCGATCTACGGAACAAGCGTGATCGATAATGGCGAGCCGGAAGCCTTGTTGCAAACCGATAATTCATTTCAAATAACCGGTGGGTATAATCCACAGTCTGTGGGTGGTCAGAACAATGGCGAAGGACAAGTGCTTGGTATCCAAACCACCGGCGACCAGGGTCTCTCTGTTGAGGATATTCAGAAACTCAATGCGATCATTGAATCACTCTATGTTCTGCTTGGTTCACTTGACCAAATGTCAGAGGAAGACCGAGAGGAAACAAGCAAGAAGATCAGTGATATCGTGTCTGCTCTAACTGCTATAATAGTTAACAACTAACCGTTGCTAGAAAGAAATCCGGTAGTAAGAATAAAGGCAGTAAATGTAGAAAAACAAAACCACTTACGTTGTAGGTGGTTTTGTTTTTGAAGGTACCTTCTTGGCGATAGTATTGATTGACAATCAGTGTAAGTGGTTGTAATTTGAACGTAGTACTTATACGTATAAAATGTATATCTATGAAAAATATACTTGTATCCGGTTTTTTGGCAGTGTTCGTGTTCTCCGTCTTTGCAGTGCCGGCGCAGGCGCTCGAGAAGGACTTCGACACTATCGATAACGCACCTGAGGAAAAAGAGCGAGGCATGTCAGCCAAGCAATGGGAAAAACTAGAAAAAGTACTTCGAGATACTCCCAACGGCGACAAAGTAGTGCGTATTCTCAAGAAAAGGTTGCCGGGAATCATTAATTAACAAGTACAGACAATTAATTTCCTTACAAAACTCCACGTATATGTGGTGTTTTGTTTTACATATTTTAAATTTCCTGTACCGTGTGGTGATGTCTCGTAATGACGGAATACTCAGTTTTAAGGAAGTTTCTTTTGAACACGGACCGAACAATCCGATCCTCGATGAGGTGAATTTTGTAGTACGCCGCGGTTCCAAGCTGACATTGATGGGTCAGAACGGCGCAGGCAAGAGCACTATCTTTGGCTTGATCACTCAAAAATACGAGCCGGAGGAGGGGTCTATTAATTTTCACGGTAAACCCTCAATTGCCACGGCTCGCCAGGTTATTCCACGTGAGGAACTCGACCTAACGGTTCGTGATTTCTTTCAGAACTGCTTCTCAGAAAAAATATACGCCATTGATCCGAAGATCGACGAGGTTCTTGAGGTGGTTAACCTCAAGGCACCGTACGATCGAACCATTCGCTCTTTCTCCGGCGGACAGCAGGCACGTCTCCTTCTTGCTTCTGCTTTGATCCAGGATCCGGACATTCTTCTTCTCGACGAGCCGACCAACAACCTCGATAAAGAAGGCATTGCGCACCTGACTGACTTTCTGGTCGGCTACCAGAAGACCTGCTTGGTTATCTCGCATGACGCAGACTTTCTTAACGCCTTTACTCACGGCGTGCTCTATCTTGATGTTCACACACATAACGTTGAGCAGTATGTCGGCGACTACTTCGATGTGGTTGAGGAAATATCTGTTCGTATAGAGAAAGAAAACAGAAAGAACGCTCAGCTTGCCAAGAAAGCTCAGGAGAAGAAAGACCAGGCAAATGTTTTTGCTAATAAAGGTGGGGGCATGAGACTCGTTGCCAAGCGAATGCGTGCCGTGGCCGAGGAAATGGAGGAAGACGCTGTCGACGTACGACGAGAAGACAAAGTTATTCGGTCGTTTACGATCCCCGCTCAGGAGGATACACCTCCGGAGATCCTCAAAATATCGTCGGTCAAAGTTATAAAAGACCACGTATCCAAAGATAAAAAAGTGGACTTGCTGGTGCGGCGGCGTGACCATGTGCAGCTGATCGGACCCAACGGTATTGGCAAGACAACACTGCTTGAGTCGCTCACTCATTCACCGCTAAAGAGTGAAGAGCAAAAAGAACCCTCACACGTTCTTTCTTCGGGTGTGAAGGTCGGGTACTATTGCCAGGATTTCTCAACGCTTGATTTTGAAAAGACACCGTATGAGACACTTTTGGAAGTGATGGATCGCAAACACGAAGAAGAGATGCGTTCAGTTGCGGCCGGTTTTTTGATAACGCGTGATCTTATTAATACAAAAATAGGACACCTCTCGGAGGGGCAGAAAGGCCTGGTTGCGTTCGCTCGACTTGTGCTTCTTCGGCCGGGATTGCTTATTCTCGATGAGCCGACCAACCACATTAACTTCCGTCATGTGCCGGTAATCGCGAAAGCACTCGATGAGTATAACGGCGCAATGATCATTGTGAGCCACGTTCCGGAATTTATGGAGCAGATCCGTATCGACCAGGTTGTCGATCTGGAGAAACTACGCAGAAAAAACAGATAGAGAAATAAATAAAAGGCTGCGTGATATACTTATTATAATGCACCGCTTTATGAACTTTCAGCAGATACGTTTCGTTTTTGTCGGTTGTCTGTTAGCCGGGGTGATCTCGCTGTCTTTTGCCGGTGTTGTTCAGGCTCAGTCGGAGCAAGAAGAGGATCTTGAGATCGTATCGGCAACAGTGACGCGTATTTTTGAAACCCGGGAGCAGGAGCTACCGGGCCTCGATCGGACGGTGACTCTTCAGACGGTCGAATTTCGAGTTACCGAGGGAGAGGCTGAAGGGAGACTCGTTGAGCTCGAACAAGATCTTGCTGTGCTGGAGCCGGGGCAGAAGGTTTTTCTTTCAGTGCTCGAGACGGATGAAGGAGTACAGTATTCGCTCTATGAACTTGATCGTCGCACGCCGTTGCTTATCCTCGGCCTTGTTTTTGCGGCTACTGTTGTGGCGATCGGTGGATGGCAGGGAATGCGGTCGCTGGTGAGTCTGGCAATAAGTTTTTTCGCAATACTATACGTTTTGCTACCACTGCTGACACATGGATACTCTCCGGTTCTGGTCAGTATTGCAATTGGAGTAGCGATCTTGACGTTGGCCATATATATAACTCACGGTGTAAGCCGGCAGTCATCGGTCGCGTTATTCGGCACGCTTATTGCCATTACCTTCAGTGGATTACTCGCGCACGGTGCGGTTGAATGGATCACGTTGACCGGCTTTGCCAGTGAGGCTTCGTCGTATCTTAGCGTGACAAGTGATTCGATCACGAACTTTCGTGGATTGCTTTTAGGAGGGATAATTATCGGTATGCTGGGTGCGCTTGATGATATTGCCATTATTCAAGTTTCAATGGTCAACGAATTCAAACGGGCAAAGACGGATCTTTCGTCGTTTGAAATATTTATGCGAGCAATGCGTGTTGGGCGCGAGCACGCCGCTTCGCTCGTGAACACGCTGGTGCTGGCGTATGTGGGTGTAGCGCTTCCGCTTCTTTTATTGATCGTTGGCGCAAACGTATCGTTCGGCGTTCTTGTCAGCAGTGAGCTGTTTGCTACAGAGATCGTCCGTACCCTGGTGGGCAGTATCGGGTTAATACTCACCGTACCGATAACAACTCTTTTCGCTACTATCTGGTTAACGGGTGATGAAGAAACTGCTCACGATCACCATCACTAGAGTAGATATCTGTATGTGAATAGCAGTACACATGTGTAGTGCGGTTGTGCTGCTTAATTAGTGGTACTATTTATTAATGACTCAGCACTATTCTAAAAAACACTATCCTAAAAAATCTGCGGGCAGGAAGGCAACGCGGTCTGTTATAACTGCGCGAGGCGATGAAACGCTCGGCCAGGTCGAAAAACGACTTCATAGTGAGGTAGATTCGCTTAAGATGCTCCAGTATGTCTATGTTCTCGATGAGGAGGACAAACTTCTCGGTGTTTTCTCTATGAGAGATCTCTTTACCCGGCCGGCAAATGTACAAGCGCATGAGGTTATGTCAGATTCGCTTCTTTGGGTTCATCCGCATACAGACCAAGAAGTCGTCGCCACGAAAGCACTTAAGAACGGCATCCGAGCCATGCCTGTTATAGATAAAGACGGGGTCTTTCTCGGTGTCGTAACAGCTGACGCTATTTTTGGGATCCTATCGGAAGAGCACAGCGAGGACTTGCTCTATATGGGAGGAGTTGAACAAGGCTACTCGGCAAGCGCGATCATAAGTGAGCGTCTCTTGGTGTTGCTGAGGGCGCGGCTGCCGTGGCTTTTGATCGGGTTGGCCGGAGGCTTGGTGGCAGCGCTGCTCGTTGAACGGTTTGAAGCGGTTCTGGAGAATTATATCGTCTTAGCATTTTTCCTGCCGCTTGTTGTGTACATGAGCGACGCGGTCGCCAATCAAACGCTTACCATACTCATTAGAGCGATGGCTTTGGACGATGCGTTTTCCCGGAGGCGGTACATTGTACGTGAGCTCGGTCTGGGTACCTCGCTCGCTTTTATTATGGGCGTGCTACTCTTCCTGGTCACTCTGGGATGGTTCGGTGATCCGATGCTTGGCCTGGTGCTCGGCGTCGCCTTGTTCCTCGCGGTCATTGTGGCTGTTTTGGTTGCGCTCGGCATGACCTTTCTTTTGGTTTCATTGAAAAAAGATCCTGCTGTTGGGAGCGGTCCGTTCGCCACGATCATCATCGACCTTGTTACTATACTGATCTATTTTACGATCGCGGCTTTGTTTCTTCCGGTTCTCGGGTGAGGGCATAGGATCGTTCCTTGTGTGGGGTGATAATGGTGTAGGGTAATGGTGTTTTAGTGTGGTATTCTGGATCTAGTCGCTTTTCTTCCTTTTAGGACCACTATTTCCGATTGAGCGGTTCCGCATACTTCTCGCCGTTTATGAGCGCGCTGGTTCTCGTGGGCGCGATCGTTGTGACGTTGTCGGTGGGGGCATATCAGTTCTCGAGAATTGAGGTATAGGAATTCTATGCACCGGTGTGCTGTAATGAGTTTAGCGGATCAAGACTCTATATAACATAGTGTCTCGTAAACAAAGTGCGTATGGAACAACAGCCTCTGTCAGAACATAAAGAAAAGAATCACTACACACCCGGGTCAGTAGGCGAGCGCGTGCGCTTGTTTTTTATCGGTTTTGCTATGGGCGTCGCGGATCTAATACCGGGTATTTCCGGCGGCACGATCGCGCTTATCGCTAATGTGTATGATGAGCTTGTTGCGTCTATCAAGGTCACTACAAACACAGCGGTGAGTCTCTTTTTAAAAGGTAAATCGAGAGAGGCGGTCCGGGTGATCCCGTTCGGTTTCTTAGTGCCGCTTCTCGCAGGGCTTTTATTTGCTGTATTTTCTATGGCAAATATCTTGTCTCGGCTTTTTGATTCGTATGCTGAATTTGTCTGGTCTTTTTTCTTCGGTCTGATCGCTGCCTCGGTCTTTGTTGTTTTCCGGCGTGTTCAGATCCGTTCAACGGGCGTGCTTATAAGCGCACTAATCGGCGCGGTTGCGTCGTATATGATCACCGGCCTTATCCCGGTGGAGACACCTGCTACAGCATTGTTGTTGTTTTTGAGCGGAGCGATCGCTATTACCGCAATGATCCTGCCCGGTATTTCCGGTTCATTTATTTTAATAATACTTGGAAAATATCAGCAGATACTTGCTGCGGTCGTCGAACGTGATGTTATGACGCTGGGTATTTTCCTCTTGGGAATACTTACGGGACTAGCCCTTTTTTCGCGCGTGATCAGCTACTTTTTGCGGACGCATCACGATATAACTATTGCTTTGCTGACCGGATTTATTATCGGTTCGATTCGCACGGTCTGGCCATGGAAGGAGACGACGCCGATCGGTGTCGAGGTGAATGTTCTGCCGGAAGTATTTGATCTGAGTGTTGGTATTTCTATCGCGCTCGCACTTATCGGTGCAACTATTATTTTGGTGGTTGATAGGCTAGAAGTGGGGAAGAAGTAAGAGGTTTTGATATACTGATATATATGCAAACACAACAACACAGCGATATTATAATTACTTCTACCGAGTCCCTTCCCGGCAAAGAGATCTCGGAAATTTTGGGATTGGTTCGAGGGAACACAATTCGAGCACGACATCTTGGTAGTGATATCGGTGCCTCACTTAAAAGTCTGGTCGGCGGTGAGATCAAAGGGTACGTTAAGGTTATGACCGATTCTCGAGAGAAGGCTGTTGAGCGGATGCTCGATGAGGCAAGAGTACTCGGTGCAGACGCGATAGTAGCGACCCGCTTTACAACATCACAGGTCATGGACGGCGCGGCGGAAATAATGGTATACGGAACCGCTGTCACATTAAAGTAGGCCAGAAGATCCTCCTTTATTTATGAGGTGTAACAATACGGTTCGGCCGGTGTCATAATATATAACTATGCGTACCTCGGCGTCCTGTTAAAGGTGCGCATGTTTTGGATATGGAAAAGTTTTATTCATTTTTTGCGATGGCCGTGCTCCTGGCGTCTTTGCTATTTGGAGCATACCTCGTTAAAGCTGCGTTTGAGGGCCTGTGAGAACTGGTCTAGATAGTGCGTCGTTCCGTGTATGTTTGTGTTTATAAGCTAGTAGTTCTCTATAGTAATATGCTTACCCTCGTTCCCTCGATCAGTATCAATGCATCAAAAGAGAAGGTATGGGAAACTATGCTGGATGATCTCACGTATCGTGAATGGACGAGCGAGTTTAGAGAAGGGTCGCACTACGTCGGTGACTGGAGCGAGGGAAGCAAAATACTTTTTCTAGCTCCGGACAAAACAGGCGATGTGAGTTCGGGTATGGTGAGTAAGGTCAAAGAGAGCAGACCGTGTGAATTTCTAGCGCTGGAACATCTCGGTGTTGTGGTAGATGGTAAAGAAGATCTGTCGAGTGAGGCGACACAAGGGTTGGCCGGTGCACTTGAGTGCTATACCTTGAGGGATCTTGGTGGTGGGATTACTGAGGTTGTTGTTGAAATGGATTGTGAAGAAAAGGAACAAAAGGTTCTCGAGCAAGCGTGGCTAAGGGCGCTCAAGAAGCTTAAGGAGTTATCTGAAAAATAAATACTATGAAAACAACACTTAATCCGTACATCATGTTTGACGATGCTACTGCTGACGCTATGAAATTCTATCAGTCGGTATTTGGAGGAGACCTTGAAATGCAAACGTACGGTGAAGCCGGTATGGCACAGTCTTCACCGCAGAAAGATAGGATCATTCATGCTTCGCTAACAAGTGACGTCATTGCTATAATGGCAAGCGATATAGATCCGAAACACAGTCCGACACTGATGGTGGGGAATAATGTCGCTTTAAGTATTGTTGGTTCTGATAAAGAACTCTTAACTGAGTATTTTTTAAAGCTTTCAATGGGAGGTACGGTTGAAATGCGACTCGAAAAACAGTTCTGGGGCGACCTGTTCGGCTCACTGGAAGACAAGTTTGGGATCCACTGGATGGTTAATATATCTGAGGAGTAAGTGTTTCTCTTATACGAAAAGTAATAGATCAAGTGCTGTTGTTTGAACGCCTCAACGCGTTGAGGCGTTGAACAGAGGTCTGGTATACTCAGGGTAATGGAGATCAGATCAACGATGACGTCAGCCATATCAGGATCAACATTTGATGTGATATATCGAGAAGCTGATCCGGTTCAGGATCTCAAGGGCGCATCGTTGCAGGGAGTTCATGCGTATTGTTTTTATGATGACAGACTTGTTATAGTCTATGCTGAATCAAAAGGATACTGGACACCGCCCGGTGGCGGTATCGAAGAACGCGAATCATTTGAAGAGGCGGTAGTGCGAGAAGTGCAAGAGGAAACAAATATGAAAGTGCTTCATCAGGAGTTTATCGGATACCAGGACATCTTTGAGCCTGGTAGGGTTATTCGTCAGACTCGGTCGTTTTGTATTGTTGAACCGTATGGTGATTTTATCTCTGACCCCGACGGTGAGATAACTGAGATAAAGCAGATAGAGCCAGGTGAGTATAAAAAGTATTTTGATTGGGGAGAGATTGGCGATCATATTTTTGACAGAGTAATACAGTGTAAAAGTAGGTATGAGAGTAAGTATGAAAGCTAGTATGAGAGCAAGGATCTATAGTTACGTCGCGGTATGAACTACACTGTTTATATTCTCGAATGCGCTGACGGGACGTTGTATACCGGATCCACTAATGATCTGGAGAAGCGGTTACATCAGCATAACCATGCAAAAGCCGGCGCTCACTACACCAAGATTCGGCGTCCGGTGACTCTTGCATACTCAGAGCGGTTCGAAACCATGAGTGAGGCACGGAAACGTGAGTGTGAACTGAAAAAACTTACGCGCGAGGAGAAAATACTTCTGATCAGCAGTAGCTAGCGTGGTCGTTTTACGGCTTGATATGATAGCATGAATAAAATCATGGTATAGGAAAAGTTTGTATGTATTACTGGAAACGAAGTGTGGTTGCGATAGCTATGGTGGCATTAGGGAGTGCGATCATCTTTTTTGCGTCTCAGGAAACCTCTACGGTGGAATTTTCAAGGAGCGAAAGTAGTGTAGATACCGCCAAAACCCAAGAGGCCGGTACCAGTAGCTCACAACAAGTGAGTGAAGACGAGCTGTTGCCGGACATTAGAGTGTTTGAGCCGCGAGACGTAAAAGTTGTCGAGAAGGATGACCGAACGCTGCTTGTTTTTAGTACGATCTATTACAACCAGGGAGAGGGTCCGCTTGAGCTGGTGGCCGACCCGGATACAGCTGATGAAGAAGGGGATGTTGAGCGCAGTGTATTTCAGAACATTTATAATAACGAGGATGAAATACGCCAGGTACAGGTGGGTACGTTCGTGTGGCATGGTGAGCATGGCCATTATCACTTCTCTGACTTTGTGGACTTTCGTCTTGAGCCGACTTCAAAAACAACAGATGAACATGGTGTTGCTGCTGATGATATCTCTGCGAAAAATAAAGCTACTTTCTGCGTACGTGATGTGAGCCGGGTCTATGCCGGAGTAGAGAGTGCGCCCGATGACGCAATATATCGAGTTTGTGACAAGGAGAAACAAGGCGTTTCAGTGGGGTGGGGCGACACCTACTTTTTTGATTATCCGGATCAGGATATTGACGTGACCGATCTGCCGGCCGGAGAATACCGTTTGGTATTTGAGGGAAATCCCGAACGGAGATTCCGAGAGTCGAATCACGAGAACAATGTAAGCTGGGCTTTGATAGAACTTGACCCTGAGTCACAGACAGTAGATGTGCTTGAGCTTGAACCGTCAGATCCACCGGAGGTTGAGCACTTGTATCCGGAGCAGGATTTTGAGAGCGGTGCGTCAGATATTGAGTATATAAATCAATGGGAAACCGCAAAGAAGCATAGAAATACAGAAAGGGAATAGTGCATCAGGCAGGATTTGCCAATAAGAATAAACTAAGCTATAGTAGTAATCCTACTGGAGCCCCTCCGTACGCGGGGTTTTCTTTTTTACACAGATAGTACGTAGAGATTAGACAAGAAGTTTAAACATTAGTATGGAAATTCGAAATATAGCTATTATTGCCCACGTAGACCACGGCAAGACCACTCTGACTGATGAGATCATCAAGCAGACCGGAACCGGTAAGCAGGGAGTCTCTATGGACTCTAATGATCTCGAAAAGGAGCGAGGAATCACTATCTACGCCAAGAACACCTCGGCGTACTATAAAGATACGAAGATCAATATTCTGGATACACCGGGTCACGCTGACTTTGGCTCTGAGGTTGAGCGTGTACTGCGTTCGGTGGATTCAGTACTGTTGGTTGTGGATGCAGCCGAAGGTCCGATGCCGCAGACCAAATTCGTTTTGAAAAAGTCGCTTGAGTTAGGGCTCAAGCCGATTCTTGTTTTAAATAAAATAGATAAACCGGGAGCTGATGTTGAGAAAGCACATGAAGCAGTGTACGAGCTTTTCTTTGACCTTGGCGCAACCGACGAGCAGCTTGATTTTGAGACGGTGTATGCGATAGGTGTGGAGGGTGTGGCCAAACGAACCATGGAGGAGGAGGCAAAAGATCTCTCTCCGATCCTAGACCTTATCCTCGAGAAAGTAGAGCCTGCTTACAGCGACGAGAGAAAGGCAGAGCCTCTAAAGGCTCAGGTGTTTAACCTTGCGTATGATAACTTTCTTGGGCGTATGGGTATTTGCCGCGTGTATGCCGGCACAGTAAAGAAGAATCAGAGTGTGTTCGTGAAAACAGAAGGAAAAGAAACCTTTAGTGGCAAGGTGAGCAAACTCTTTACCTTCGAGGGTATTGAAAAAATGGAGGTAGATGAAGCGGTGACCGGAGACATTGTGATGATCGCCGGTATTCCGGACATTTTTATCGGCCAGACCCTTCTTGACTCAGAAGAAGGAGAGCCGTTGCCGGCTATTGAGGTGGATGAGCCGACGCTGTCGTTCAATATGCTTGTGAACGACTCACCGTTTGGTGGAAAGGTTGGTAAGTATCTCACGTCACGCCAGATACGAGATAGGCTTGAGAAGGAGCTTGAGGTAAACGTAGGCTTACGGGTTGATTTCTCTAATGACAATGCGTTCAAGGTCTACGGTCGAGGCGAGCTTCATCTTGCGGTACTTATCGAGAATATGCGACGCGAAGGGTTTGAGCTTTCTGTGTCTCAACCTGAGGTTATTGTTAAAGATGTCGATGGGGTAAAGAGCGAACCGTTTGAAGAGGTTACGATTCTTGTACCGGAGGGTATGTCCGGAACGGTTATCGAAAAACTTTCTAACCGACGCGGATCAATGATGGACATGAAGCAAGAGGGAACGCAGAGCAGAATAACGTTTCATGTGCCAACACGCGGTCTTCTGGGATATCGAGGCGAGTTTGTGGTAGATACCAAAGGTGAAGGGATAATGACCAGTGTGTTTCATTCATTTCAGCCGTATGCCGGAGTGATCAACAAGACCGAGTATGGCTCAATGGTATCGATGGCCAACGGCAAAGCGCTTGCGTTTGCTCTGGCAACACTTCAGGAGCGCGGCGTACTGTATATAGACCCGGGAACAGAGGTGTACGAAGGAATGGTGATCGGCTACACCACAAAGGGTGAGGACATGGTCGTGAATCCAACTAAAGGAAAGCAGCTTACAAACATGCGTGCCTCCGGTTCAGACGGTACGGTTCAGTTGGCTCCACCGCTTAAGCTTACTCTTGAGCAGGCACTTGGAGCGATGCTTGATGATGAGTATCTAGAGGTAACACCGGAAGCGATCCGGCTGCGTAAGCGATACCTGACCGAAAATGATCGCAAGAAGCATGGTCGGCAAACGGTTAAAGCAGGGGAATAACTAATACAAAAAAGCGGCTTCAGCCGCTTTTTTACTACCGATTCGCAATGTTATTTTGCCGGATGGATCGTTCGCCAAGTTTTACGCGCCAGTTTTTTTGTACGCTGAACGTTGGAAACCGCGGCAAGAGCTCGAATAACTCGAAGGGATCGGGCGATACGAAGAATGCGAAGTGAACGTGTTGCCTCAGCATTGATCGGTACAGACGAGAGCAGGTTGAGCCAGTTCTCCTTGGCGTATCTGTTCCGTCGGGTGCTTGTTGTAAAACCGACGATGAAATCCGCAAGAAATATCCAGGCGACGGCAAGATCAAAGCTCTGAAGAATAACAAGCTGGTCCGGAGGAGGTGATAGCAGCATCTCGTAGGCGAGAAACAGAAGGCTCAGTATTGCCATCACCCCGAGCGTGGATTCATAGAGGTATCCGTGCTGGGCTTTATATATCTGGGTTCGAATGAAGGTGCTCATAGAAGATATTCACGCAGGATCGTTAGCGTTTTTCGTTGTGACGCCGTGCAACCTTCCAGATCTCATCTACTACGATAACTGATAGGGCAACCGGAATGATCATGAGCCAGTACATTGCCGCGATCGGCTCGAAGCCGAGAAGGTTTGAGAGAAATGGTGTGTAGAGTGCTGAAACATGAAGAATGATAACAAGCGTGAATGCCCCCAGCAGGTACTTGTTGGCAGCCATGCTCTCCTGGAAAACAGAGTCGTAGTCTGAGCGACAAGTCCAGATCTTGGTCCACTGGAAGGCAGCCATGGTCGTTACTGCTACGGTAATAGCATACGGCAGGGTTTCATGAGAAAGAGCGAACACAAACATTCCGAGTGAACCGACAACCATTGTCCCGGCCTTGATCGACATACGCTGAAGCATAAATCCTTCCACGATCCACTTGCTTGGTTTGGGAAATGAGCGTCGAAGCAAATTCTTTTCCTTTGGTTCCATGGCAAGCGCAACATCGAGGAATCCATCGGTAACGAAGTTTAACCAGATGATCTGTGCGGCGGTGATCGGAACCGGCAGACCGACTGCTAGTGCGGTGATAATAATAAAGATCTCACCAAGACTGGTCGTAAAGAGGAAAAGTGTTACTTTCTTGATGTTCTGATGGATCGCTCGGCCTTCTTCGATAGCTGCGGCGATACTTGAGATGTTGTCATCCATCAGCACTAGGTCTGATGCCTCTTTGGCAACTTCGGTCCCTTGTTTACCCATTGCTACACCGAGATTAGCAGAGACGAGTGAAAGCGCGTCATTCACTCCGTCGCCGGTCATGGCGATCGTTTCACCGCGGGCTTTAAAGGCGGCGATGATGCGCAGTTTATGATCCGGAGAGACACGGGCAAACACACTGACATTTTCGACGCGCTCAGCAAGCTCGCTATCGCTGAGGTTGTCGATCTCTACTCCTTCCATGATACCGTCACCATCCTTGTAGATCCCCGAGGCTTTCGCGATCGCTTGAGCGGTGATCTTATGGTCGCCGGTTATCATCATCATGCGCACGCCAGCGCCTTCAATGGTCGCAACCGATTCCGCAACATTTTCTCGTAGTGCATCTCGCATAGCATACAGACCTTCGAATGTGAGACCGGAAATATCATCCGGGGAGAGTGAATCTTTTTCAAGAGAATGTTTGGCAAACGCAAGCACGCGATATCCGTTTCCTGACAGTTCGTTAATCTGACCGGTTATCTTCTCTCGTGCATCTTCTGTTAGCTCGATGGCATTGTCTCCTTCGAAATGTTTGTCGCATTTCTCGAGCAGGATCTCCGGCGCACCTACAACGACCATCATTTTCTCGCCGCTGTCCATTTGGTGCAACATGGCGTGGTACTTTGTCGCAGATTCAAACGGAAGTTCGTCGAGAAGCGGGTGTTGTTGAATAAGTTCTTTGCGTGTCGAGAGGCTGGCTTTTTGAGCAAGCACAGTGAGAGCTGCTTCAGTCGGGTCGCCGCTTATAGACCAGAATTCTTTTTCTGTGTCATATGAAATATTCGCGGTTGAAGCAAGGGTTCCAACAAGTGCTGCACGATGGAGGTGCGGATCGTTCTTTGGGTCAGCGAGGGGAACACCTTCACGTGTGATATCTCCTTTAGGCTCAAACCCAAATCCATCCACTGTGTAATGTGTGCCATGGCTAAAAACTTCTTGAACAGTAAGTTCGTTCTTGGTGATGGTCCCGGTCTTATCAACCGCGACAACATCTGCTTCGCCAAGTGCTTCAACGGCCTGTAGTTGCTTGACTAGAACGTTACGCTTGCTCATCCTCCAGACACCGGTTGCTAGAACAAGAGTAATAACGATCGGTAACCCTTCGGGAACAGCGGAAACAATAACAGACACACCAAGAGTGAACATATGTTCAAACTCTTGGCCGACAATAGTACCGTAGGCGACAATACCCGACGCAAGCACAAGAACAATACCAACGATCACATGAGATAGGCGACGGATGTTCGCTTGGAGCGGTATTTCCATATCTATCTTCTCTACTTTTTGAGAGATACGACCTATTTCAGTTGCTGAGCCGGTCGAGGTAACAATGGCCACTGCGTTGCCGGCAACAATACTGGTTCCACGATAGACCATGTTGCGCCGGTCACCGAGCGGAAGATCGCTCTCGTCAATCCGGTCACTGTGTTTGCTTATCGCCTCCGATTCACCGGTGAGCGCGGACTCTTTTGCGTGTAGGTTATGACTGGAAATGATCCGTGCATCAGCCGGAACTTTTTCGCCTTCTTTTAAGATAATAATGTCACCCGGAACAAGCTCCTCGTCTTTAATGACCACCTCTTCGCCGTTTCGTTTAACGGTGGCGGAGGTTTCGGCAAATTTCTTAAGCGCAAGAAGCGTGTTTTGTGCCTTATATGACTGGATCGTTCCGACGATCGCGTTGAAGAGAAGAATAAAAACGATAATACCACCGTCAATATACTCGCCGAGAGCGAGGACGGTTCCGGCCGCGGCCATCAAAAGATAGATGAGCGGGCTTTTGAATTGGCGAATAAATATTGCCAGGAGTGTATCAGTTGCGGCTTCGGGTAGTGTATTGGCACCGTAGAGTTCACGGCGCTCTACAACTTCTTTGTCGCTCAGACCGGCCTCTTCCTTTACATCAAGATTTTCGAGAGCGTCACTTGCCTCAAGTTTATACCATGCTGCTTCTCTTGTATTTTTTCGTTCGTTCGGTTTTTTCGATGAGGTCATGTAATAAAATGGTTCTATAAAATTCATTTTTCATTATACCTGCTTCACAGCATTCCCGGGTGTGTATTATTAACATAGGTGAACAAATTAGCGTGATATACTTTTAGTGTTATGTTCGACCCCCAGTTACTTTCCCAGCTTTTTATTTTTGCGGTCCTGGTGGCCATGATGTCGGAGTTTATAAGAGGAAAGTTACGCTACGATATAGTTTCTCTACTCGCCTTGCTTGCGATCATATTTGCAGGCTTGCTGGCTCCGGAGGAAGCGTTTGTGAGTTTTGGGCATCCCGCAATTATTATTGTTGCATCGATGTTCATCATTAGTCAGGGGCTTGTGCTCTCCGGCGTGATCGATATTATCGGTCGTAAGTTCATCTCGATCGGCCATCATCCGATCATTCAACTTTTCTTGCTTATTGTCGTGGTGGCGTTTGTTTCTGCGTTCGTTAATAATATCGGGGCGCTTGCGTTGTTTTTGCCGATCGCCATTCACGTTGCAAAGGATAATGATATCTCGCCTTCGAAGTTTCTTATACCACTCGCGTTCGCTTCGCACCTTGGAGGATTTCTTACGTTGATCGGTACGCCAAGGAATATTATTGTTTCAAGTTTTCGAGCTGACGAGTCCGGTTTTGAGCACTTCGGGATGTTTGACTTTGCCCTGGTCGGATTACCGCTAGCGATCGTTGGTATCATTTTTCTCGCCTTCATTAGCTGGCGCTTGCTCCCAAATCGACGCTGCGGATCGCCGGATAAATGCGATCTTTTTGAAGTGAGGAACTATACAACTGAAATAAAAGCAACAGAGGACTCTGAGCTGATCGGTACATATATTAAGGATATACCGGAGCAGACCGGTCTAGCGTTTGCAATACGAGGTATACAGCGTGGTGAAAGCCACCTCCACCAATTTTCAGGTTTCGAAGTACTCCAAGAAGGGGACGTGCTTATTGTCTCGGCGGAGCCTGAGGTCCTCACTGAACTGATCGAGTCCGCAAAATTTGAGACACCACAGAGTAAGGCAAAAGAGGCAGGAGTTACGCCGGATGAGGAACAAGGAGATGTCGAGGCAGTGGTAACACCTCGATCGGTTCTTGTCGGCAGGTCTTGGGGAAGTATACCGCTTCGTTTGCGATACGGTGTTAATCTCTTGGCGGTGGCTCGACAAGGAGCAAGGCTTTCAGTTCCGCTCGAAGAGATCACATTCCGTCAAAGTGACATTCTTTTGTTCCAAGGACGTAAGGAGAGTATTAACGACTCCCTTTCCGCCCTTGGTTGTTATCCGCTTGCTGATAGAGGGCTTTCGTTCGGCAGAAGTCGTCATGTCATCATTTCGTTATCTATTTTTGTTGTCGCTATCGCGCTCGCAACAATGTCTCTTGTGCCCGTCCATATTGCCTTTCTTGCGGCTGCGCTGGCTATGATACTTACGAATATCATGTCTACCAGACAAGCCTATGAAAGTATCGAGTGGCCGGTTCTTATTTTACTGGGTTCAATGCTGGCATTCAGCGAAGCCTTTGAATCAAGCGGTAGCGCCGGTGTGATCAGTGACTTTTTGATAACTGCGAGTGATACAACTACTCCTCTTGTGCTCCTTGGCATCGTTTTGGTGGCAACGGTAATTGTGTCTGATTTTATTAATTCAACCACAGCAGCTGTGCTCATGGCGCCGATCGCTATTATTGTCGCGACCGGTATTGGTGCATCGATCGACCCGTTCTTGATGGCTGTTGCGATCGGGTCAGCGGCTGCATTCCTGACGCCTGTTGGTCATGAGTCAAACACACTTGTTCTTGGTCCTGGTGGGTATAAGTTTATTGATTATGTAAAAGTTGGTTTGCCGATGGATATTATTATTGTTGTTGCATCACTTATCCTCCTGCCTATCTTTTGGCCGCTTTAGAATAGTCTATTTCTGCGAAGTATCTTGAGGAGTACGGCACTTATTGCACTTACAGCCATGTGGTTTGATGTATTCATCAACATACGACTTGCCGTAGTCGTAGGTCAGCTCTTCGCCGGGCTGTATTTTACGCTTAGCGTAGACCTTGATCGTGTGTTTGATAACGTCGGTCTCGCAGTTCGGCCGACAGGAGTGATTAATGTAACGAGCAATGTTTTCTCGGCCGCTTCCGTCCATGGTCCACTTCGTATTGATCTCAAAGAGATACTTGTTTGCGCGTCTGTCAGCTTCGTCGTTCGTTATGATCTCGCCGGTGTATTCGATCACAAACTGTCCTTTCTCTATTACTTGATCAGCAAAAAGACCGAGTCCAGCCTGGGAGCGCTTAACAGAAACGCGTGCTGGTTCTTGTTTTCGATACATAGTGGAAATGCATGATACGCATTATTGCTATTCGATGCAATGTAAAAACCTTATGCTAAATGCTAAAATAGAAAAATGATATCTTCTCGTGCATTTAAATATACGATCATTGGACTGCTTGTTGTTGTGAGTGTTGCTAGTTGGTATTTCACGATCTCCATTTATCAGAATAATAAGGCGGATATTATTACTGCAGTTGCTGATATTGCTCATGAACTAGCTCTACCGTTCCATATGGCCCGAATGGCTGCGCGAGAGCCTGTTACTGAATTGCCGGTGCCGGTCTACGGGGTGGTGCTTGATCAGATCGACGACACGTGGGGTGCGGCACGTAGCGAGGGTCGGACGCACGACGGGACTGACATTTTTGCCACGCGAGGAACGCCGGTTTTCTCCGCAACTGAGGGATATGTTACTCGAACGAATATTGGTACACGTGGTGGTATTAACGTAATGGTGGCCGGTCCGGGCGGGTTGAATTATTACTACGCACATCTAGAGCGGATCGCTGACGGTATTAGACGTGGACAGGCGGTGACCACTGATACGGTGCTTGGTTTTGTTGGTAACTCCGGCAATGCAACGAATACACCGCCGCATCTTCATTTTGCTCTGTATCCCGAACGATGGGACGCGGTTAATCCGTATCCGTTACTCGTTGATCGCTGGGATTAGTGGCAGGAGGTGAGTATGGTAGGATAGAGCGTATGAATCGTATAACAGTATTTTTTATTCTTGTGTTTGTCGTGGCTAGTGCTGCCGGACTCGTGATCTGGATGAGCGCTCAGAGTGAACACGAAGATCTATTGGACCGCTCTCGCTCAGACAGTGTTGGTTCGGATAGTCTCATTCAAGCATCAGAGGATGATCGCGCAGATACAGAGCACGTTACAACTAATTCAGAACAAGCTACTATGGGAACAAAAAACGTAACGCTTACAACATCGAAGGGAGATATTTCAATGGAATTATATGGCGATGATTTTCCAAACACGGTCGGTAACTTCGTAAAACTTGCTAACGAGGAATTTTATGACGGCATTATATTTCACCGGGTTATTGAGGGATTTATGATCCAGGGAGGTGATCCGACAGGCACAGGGACCGGCGGACCCGGGTACGCCTTTGAGGACGAGCTTAAACCGGAGTCAGAAGCTGCTCAGCGCGGCTATGCCAGAGGAACAGTGGCGATGGCAAACAGTGGTCCGGATACGAACGGAAGTCAGTTCTTCATTGTGCACCAAGATGCACCGCTTCCGTATCAATACACGATCTTTGGCCGGGTTACGAGTGGCATGGATGTTGTCGATGCCATAGCAACAAGTGAGACTGATGGGGGTGACAAGCCTCTGGAAGACATAGTGATCGAAAAGGCTGTTGTTGAAGAATAAGTGGGTGATCACGTGTCACGATACATATGTTTATAAAGTACTGCCAGAGTACTGCTTGTTTTCTAATTCACTTCGTTCATAAGAAAACAATGGAGCCCAACCACTTTATAAACATACGAACCGCACCACGCTTAGAGTAGGAGGAAAAGGAAAAATGTCCGAACCCAGGGTTCGGACTTTTTTATTTTAGCAAGAGGTATTAGTTGCTCTAATCCACACGAGACATGTTCTTCGCCGTGGTAATATAAATGTATTACTACGCTAACTACTCAAATGCAATGAAAAATCGTTTTCCGGCCTCGCTTCAGTTATACTTCGGTTTGCTTTTGTTTGGGGTTGCAGGGTTCTTTCTCACGCTATTTTTGTATCCGCCTACCGGGTTTTACGGCTTCGTTCTATTCGTTGCACTTGGAGGTTTCGGGGTTGCTGCCAATATTTTTAGGACCAAGCGATCGGGTGAAGAGCTGGTCTGCCCAAGTGGTTCCGATTGTAACGTGGTGGTCAATAGTCGGTTTTCGAAGTTCTTTGGTATCCCGCTTGAGATCCTTGGGATGACCTACTTCGCCTTAATTGCGATATCGTACTCAATTCTCCTTTTTATTCCGCAGGCCATTGAAGGAAACCTACTTCTTGTTGTCGCACTAGCGACAATGGCGGCAGCACTTTTTTCGCTGTACTTGTTGTTCGTGCAAGCATTCTTGCTCGGCGCATGGTGCATTTGGTGCATTCTTTCTTCTATGTTCTCGCTGGTGATCTTTGCGATATCGTTTGTTACGCTTGAGCGCGCCGGTGTGCCGGTCTATGATTTTCTCATGAGCATAGAGGGGTTGCTTGAGTTTCTCAAATTCTTTGGTTATACCTTGGGAGTAGGGGCGTCTACAAGCGCTGTTATGCTCTTCTTTAATTTCTTGAGAGACTTGGACATAAGCGATAAGGAGCTTACAACCCTCAAAGGACTCACTGAACTTGTGTGGGCCGGATTTGGCTTTGTGCTTGTGACACTTCTGATATCCTTTATCATGCTGATCTCTGTTGAGGTAGAGCCTCTGACATCTGTTGCTGCTCCGCTGGTAACTCAGATCGTTGTGCTCCTAACACTCGGCTTTACTCTTGCTGTGTTGATGATCTTGTACGCACCGTTCCTTGTATTCATGCCGTTCGCTACTAAGAAAGATTCGTGTGCTGAGTGGTTGAACGCACTACGACTTCCGACGTTTATTGTTGGTGGCCTTGTACTTGCAAGTTGGTACTATGCGTTCACGCTTAATTTCCTCCCGGAGTATTCGCTTTCTCTGCTCCTTGGCGCATACGGTATAATACTTGCCGTTGCCGCTGCTGTTGCTTGGTTGGTGGAGCGTCGGTTTCGGGCGGTTAAGCAAGGAAATGAGTAGTTTGCGTAGATAGAGTGCTAATTCAAGGTGTCGGGGTTGACTTTTACATCTATACAAGCTATTATGTTTGCACATCAAATCTCGCGAGTATTTCTCGAGTTCCTCGTTTAGAAACAAGAGTGACTCAGCAGGAAGAAGGAGTCGAACGTACAGTGTCTATCACCAGTTCATTCGTCTCAACGCAGCACGCATAAAGCAGTGTTCAACTCCCGGGACGATGAACGGTATGTAAAAGCACCGGCCGTAGTTTATTACGGTGCATATTTATTTTATGGAAAGACAGAATCAAAGTCGGTCATATGGCCGAAGTGGCTCATATGGACGAGGAGCTGCAAGTACAGGAAACAGACGTTCACGACCGTATAACGGTGGAGGAAATAATCGATCACGCTCACGTAACGGTGGTGGTGGTTTTCGAAGTAAAGGACGCGGAGGCGGTCGAAGAGCTGGAAAGCAGCAGATCGATATCGCACGCTTTATTAACCGAGCAGAACCGGCGGCAGAAGTTAAGGCATACGAGCCACAACACAAATTTGCTGACTTTGCGCTCGATGCTCGTCTAAAGAGCAACATTGCTACGAAGGGCTATGTTGACCCAACACCGATTCAGGATCAGATCATCAAACATGTTCTTGAGGGTAAGGATGTGGTAGGGATCGCTAACACCGGAACCGGTAAGACGGCAGCATTTCTGCTTCCTCTCATTGATAAGGTATTAAATAATCCGAAAGAGCGGGTAATGGTTATTACGCCGACTCGTGAGCTTGCCCAGCAGATCGAGCAAGAACTTATTTCGTTTACGAAAGGACTACGTATTTTTGCCACATCATGTGTCGGAGGTGCGCCGATCGGACGACAGATCTCACGCTTGAAACGACACAATCACTTTGTGATCGGAACTCCCGGTCGACTGAAGGACCTGGTAGAGCGACGAGTGCTTTCTCTGAACGGCTTTAATACGCTTGTTCTGGACGAGGCTGATCGGATGCTTGATATGGGATTTATCGATGACATGAAACAGATCATGGCCGGTATGCCTAAAGAGCGTCATACGCTGTTCTTCTCGGCAACAATGTCGAAGGAGATCACGGCGCTCATCAGCACATTCTTGAAGGAACCGGTAACTGTTTCAGTAAAAACCGGTGACACCTCAAAGCAGGTGGATCAGGATGTTGTGCGAACGCGAGGTGCGGACAAACTTGATGTTCTTCACGATCTCTTGAATCAATCAGATTTCGAACGTGTACTTGTTTTTGGTGAGACCAAGCGTGGTGTTGAGAAACTCTCTGCCTTGCTTACCAAACGCGGTATTCGTGCGGAAGCTATTCACGGCAATAAAAGTCAATCTCAACGTGAGCGAGCATTGAAGAAATTTAAAGACGGACACGCCAAAGTATTGGTGGCAACTGATGTTGCTGCTCGCGGACTCGATATTAATAACGTCTCGCACGTTATCAACTACGATACTCCGCAAACCTACGATGACTACGTTCACCGTATCGGCCGAACAGGTCGCGCCGGAAAAACCGGAAAGGCACTGACGTTCATCGGATAACGTCGATAGTAGCAGGATGATACAAAAACAGACAGCACGTGCTGTCTGTTTTTGCTTTTGCGCAAATTAATCCTGGCGTACCATCGTGCTTGTAGTGTATAGTACCTATTAATTATTGGCAGATAGAGTGTGGTCTAAATATAGATATATATGAAAAAATACAAGAACGGCATAATTATAGTAGTTTTAGCAGTCGTTGCGATCGGATTTTTTGTTTGGGGCGCAGCAACAACTGATGGGTCAACATGGCGAGACACGAATGTTGCTTGCTTGCCAAACGGTCACACGAACCTTGCAGTACATATCCACCCAGCGCTTTCAATCACCGTGGATGGTGAGCCTGAATCGATTCCGGCAAATACTGGAGTAAACGCCGGATGTATGGCAGAAGTACACACACATGATACAAGCGGTCTGCTTCACGTTGAGACAGTTGAGCGTAGCCGAATCGATGAACTCACGCTTGCTGATTTCTTTGATGTCTGGGGCAAGGACCTTGAGCGGGAAGGATACACCCTCACTGCTCGCGTTGACGGTGAGGTGATCGAGGACCCTGCTGGTCTGACATTTGAGGATGAACAGCAGATCGAGCTCGAATACGCTAGCTCATCAAACGAAGATGATGCCGAAGAAGGAGAGGCGGAGGATCAGGCAACATCAACATTAGAGCTCGAGGTTGAAAGTGGGGGAAGCAGTGAGAGTATTTAATCTTTCACCATAGATCGAGTTAGAAGGATAAACGTACAAAAGACCGCAGGATATATTCCCGCGGTCTTTTGACATAACGTAAGCTTATCTGGATGAGATAGGAGAAAATGATACAATGCGCTGATAATTGAGAAATATCTATAAATCAATAATCTATATAAACTCATGAAGCGGATATTTATATTATTTATAATTCTGGTGCTCGTTGGCACTGCGGCGTGGTACTTATTTGGAACAGCCCTGACAAACAATGCAGGCTCAAGTGCAACAAGTACGGACCAGCAGCAAGACGCTAACGGTGATTCAGTCCAGAGGGAAGCAATGCAGGTTATTGCAACAGATCTTGCGGTTCCGTGGGATATTGCCTTCTTGCCCGGCGAGCGAATGCTGGTAACTGAGCGTGGTGGGAGACTTGTGGAAATGGATCTTGATGGGGAAGATCAAGCACACATCTCAGTCGATGGTGTTGTTCAGAGCGGTGAAGGCGGATTGCTTGGTATTGTTCTGCATCCTGAGTTTGAGCAAAATCAACAGATATATCTGTATATGGCCCAGGACACGGATAGAGGAGTGTTCGAGAATAAAGTTGTGCGCTATCGGTATAATAGTGGGGAGCTTTCTGAAGAGGAAGTGGTCATTGAGGGGATTGAAGGTGCGCAGTATCATGATGGCGGACGAATGGAGTTCGGCCCGGACGGTCTGCTTTATGTTACTACCGGCGATGCGGGACTGCGTGATCCGGCTCAAGATATAAATTCGCTTTCCGGTAAAACACTGCGTGTGCATCCGGACGGTTCAATACCGTCGAATAATCCATTTGAGAATGAAGTGTATTCTTACGGTCATCGAAATTCTCAAGGATTGGCCTGGGATGAGAGCGGACGCCTCTGGAGCACTGAGCACGGTCGTTCCGGTGTACAGAGTGGTATGGACGAGATCAATCTCATCGAGTCAGGCAGTAATTATGGCTGGCCGGAGATAGAGGGAGATGAGACCGCAGAGGGGATGATTGCGCCGGCAGAACATTCCGGCCCGGATATTACCTGGGCTCCGGCGAGTGCTACCTACTGGGACGGCAGTATCTTCTTTGGCGGTCTAAGAGGGGCGGCAGTGTATGAGGCGGTGCTCGATGGTGAGGAGGTAACGGAGATCCGTCAACATTTCTTTGAGGAATTTGGTCGGATTCGCACAACCAGACTTGGTCCGGACGGTTATTTCTACTTTACCACTTCAAATCGCGACGGCAGGGGCGAGTCTTCGACAGATGATGACCGCATAATACGTGTTGATCCTGAGCAAGTCTTTCGTAACTAACACAACCTGCTTGAACTTGAATAGATAGCAATACAACACCGGCGGCCATCGCTCGGTGTTGTAACTATTTCTGTAGCAGAACGTTTGTATTGTAACCAGGTGCATGGGTTTTTGCGCTCCCGCCCAACTGTGCAAATGCGCTAAAAATTTCGGTAGATAGTGAAACCCATGAATTCACTATCTGATCACTAAGCTTTGTGGTAGCAGAGAAGCGTCGGCTTTGAATGAATACGTGTTGTATGCCAGCGTATTTATAACCATCCGCTAATGCTGTCTGCCTTTATATGAAGACGCAGTGACAGCTGGTTATCTTACAGAGATCGTAACAATAAAATAGAAATAAAAACCGCACAGGGTTAAACCGTGCGGCAAGATACTCTCCGGTCTGGAAAGATCTGTTTATAAACGAATGATCGATGATCGAGAGACAACCCCGTAAGACAGGTCGACGATAAGCTCAAGTCCCTCGCAGGCTCCGAATTTATGGTCCGTGATCCTGTCGGAGCCAAGTTCCCAGCAGCACCCGCTCCAGGCGATCATTGCCGCCATAAGGATATTATGACCGACAATAAATATGTTGCGTCTCTTGTTTTTTTGAACAGTTTGGAGAAGCCTACTCCAGGCGCTTGTGGCAAGATCCTTGAGTATTTCGCATTCCTTCTCGTGACCACGAAAACTGTAGGAGTCAAGCGCACTGCTCATGACGCTGTTCATGAAGATCTGCATGCTGTCTCGAATGTACGTATCCGATGCATCCTTGCCTTGAGGGTAGAAAAGCTCAGGCATTTCTACTCTCCTGATACTGCATTCTTCCATTACCTCCATGATCGTTTTGATTCCTATTGTGGCTTGCGATGTCACGATGAGATCGAAAACCTTTGCGCCGTTGTGATTTTGAAAGTATTTCCTCAGCTGCTTGGCGCGGTTCGCTCCTTTTTGAGTGAGTTGCTGTGGCAGGTCCTTGATCTCTGTTGGGTAGGGTAGTTTGACCTCTTCTGCCGGTAGCACCAAGGTAAAACGTGCCTCATTAGGTCCAAGTGAGCTCATCGGGTGTCCTCCTGATCCGATCTAAAAAGGTACAACAGACTATACTTTACGGTATAAGGGCGATTCGTCAAATGCTTTTGACGATAGTGTTCTTTTGGTCAGCTGTAGTCGATACGGTATACTACGTGCATATTTATGAATCAAGATACAGCTCTCGACATCCTCAAGATCGGTGCCAATGTATTTCTCACCGGAGAGCCCGGTTCAGGCAAAACGCACACTATAAATCGCTATATTGAGTACCTGGAGCGACACAGCGTAGACCCTGCAGTGACCGCGTCAACCGGTATTGCGGCAACTCACGTGGGAGGTTACACCATCCACTCCTGGAGCGGGATCGGTGCGCGAACCGAGCTTGATGAGTGGGCACTCGAAGAGCTTACGCAAAAAGAGGCTGTGGTCAAACGAGTGAACAAGACCGATGTGTTGATCGTTGAGGAGGTCTCGATGCTCGACGCACGGTTTATCGATACGCTCGACGAGGTCCTCCGGGCGCTGCGTCAAAGCGAAGAGCCGTTTGGCGGAATGCAGGTCGTGTTCGTCGGTGACTTCTTCCAGTTGCCACCGGTCTCACGTGAGCGGCAGATGCAGTTCGCGTTTCGCTCAAATGCCTGGCGCCAGGC
Organism: Candidatus Paceibacterota bacterium; assembly: GCA_040905715.1. NCBI lineage: Bacteria > Bacillati > Minisyncoccota > Minisyncoccota bacterium. The sequence goes on from JBBDRA010000003.1 coordinate 274,838, forward strand.
AAAACCTGTCGTGTGTTATTTGAGCGAGCAACACCGACAGGAAGATGAGGCATTTCTTTCTCTGCTCACGGCGCTTCGTCGTCGCGATGTGCGAGACGAGCACGTGGATGCACTTCGGGAACGCAAGATGGATCCGGGTGACCAACTCGATGAACCGGCAACGCAGCTGTACAGTCACAACGCGGACGTCGATCGTATCAACGACGAAGAGCTGGGCAAGCTCTCTACAAAGCTCTGTACGTATGAGATGCATTCTGAAGGCACGAAGTCTGTTGTTGAACAGCTTAAACGAGGCTGCCTTTCTCCGGAGACGCTGACATTAAAGATCGGCGCGGTGGTCATGTTCACCAAGAATAATTTTGAAGAGCGGTATGTGAACGGCACAGTCGGCGAAGTGGTGGATTTTGACAGTTCTGACAATCCGATCGTCGAGACCACTACCGGCGAGCGTATCACGGTCGGTCCGATGGATTGGGCAGTCGAGCACAACGGCAAGATCCGGGCCAAGATTAATCAGCTTCCGTTACGTCTTGCCTGGGCGATAACAGTTCACAAGAGTCAGGGAATGAGTATGGACTCGGCGATCGTTGATCTCTCGAAAGCGTTTGAGTATGGGCAGGGGTATGTGGCGCTCTCACGTGTGCGCACACTTAAAGGTCTTCACTTGATAGGCTTTAACGAGCGTGCGCTTCAGGTGCATCCGGATGTAGCTGATCAGGATCAGGAATTTCACAGCCGATCAAAGGCGGCTGAGAAGAGATTTGCTGAATTAGATGCTGCAAAGCTTCAAAAAATGCATGACAACTTTTTAACCGCGATCGACGGGACGCTCGGCGAGATAAGCGATGAGGAATTTCATGGGTCAAAGGAAGAAAAGCGAGCCCGCAGCAGTTCCGGCGAGACGTATGAGAAGACCTTGAACTACCTGAATGAAGGCTGGAAGATCAGTGATATCGCTAAAGAGCGCAGACTAGCGGCATCGACCGTATTTTCACACCTCGAGAAGTTGGTTAATAACGGTCGGCTTGATCCAAATTCGCTCAAATACCTCTGGGAAGAAACGCAACGCTCGTTCGATGAGTTGGATGATATTCACGGTGCGTTCAACGAACTCGATACCATAAAACTCACACCTGTGATGAAGCATTTTGATAATGAGTATACGTTTGATGAGTTAAAGTTGGCGAGAATACTGAAATTGGACTGAGTGTGCTTGCTGTTTCTTTATTACTGTATATACTCTGGAAACAATATAGCAAGAAGGATGAGGTGGCCTACGTGAAAGAGGGCGCAGCTCCACTGAAAGAGTGGAGTATTCTTTGGGTCATATACAGCAGATACATCAATATTATAAATAGAAAAGATAAGCAGGTAGCATGCAGCAGCACAGAAACGTAGTTAAAGTTGATCAGAAGCCAGCGTTCTCATTTAGTGATCGGGTGGTGAAGCTCCTTAAAAAATATGATCCGGAGAATGTGCACGGGGCACGACGACTTACCTTTGGAGGCGTCAGTGAAGGAAGGGATGTTTACAACATCACCGCACCGTTTGTATGGAACGGCAAGAAATATTTACTTGGACGAGTAGAAAGCCGTGACTCGGAGGTGGATACCGAGACGGTGCTTTTTGCAAATGAAGCAACTACAGGGGAATGGATTCGTGAGGAGGCGTTTGCATCACTTTCTCTGCAGGATCCTTTCATCGCCCAGATTCACGGCCAAGTCGTTATTGGCGGAGTGGAGGTGGCTTTCCGAGAGAAGACCCAGCGACTTACTTACCGGACGGTATTTTACCGAGGAGATAACCCGTTTTCTGTAACTCGCTTTGCGCGTGGACCGTGGAAGATGAAGGGTGTGCGCCCGGTTGAGCTAACTGATGGAAGGATCGGTGTCTTTACACGACCGCAAGGAAGAATAGGTCGACGTGGCCGGATCGGCTTTACGATCATCGGATCACTAAATGAGCTGACTCCTCGACGACTCCTTGCTGCACCTCTACTCTCAAAGCAGTTTGCTCGCGGCGAGTGGGGCGGGGTGAATGAGGCCACGTGCATGAGCGATGGCAGAATACAAGTACTCGGTCATGTCGCCAGGTTCTCCCAAAGCGGTCTGCGACATTACTACCCGATCGCGTTTCTGTTTGACCCGTACTCAAGAGGAGTAAGTGATTTTAATATTATTGGATGTCGGAGTGACCTGCCGGCAGGGGAAACAAAGCGCGAGGATCTACATGATGTAGTGTATCCGGGCGGTATTGTTCGAGACGGGGAAGGGTCCGCGCGCCTGTATGTTGGAGTGAGTGACGCTGAGGCGGTAGAGGTGGTGATGAACGATCCGTTCACCGGATTAGAATCTCTCGTATTGAATCCAGCGTAACACTCACATCACTGATCAAGCCAAAATACTCTGGAAGCACTTCCACACACATTTTCTCTGGACCCGGATAGAACCATATATTTGAAAGGGAAGTTTAGATTAAGAGTGATTAGGGTGTGATTACATAAATATAATAAAAAAGAACTCCCGCAGGAGTTCTTTTGTGTAATGAATTGAGGAACGCGTGTGTCAAACGAGCCGCTTAGCCTCGTTTGGATCGGAAAGATCGTTTGCAATAACAATCGGATCACTTTCGCCCGATTGCATTCGGTGCAACAGTTCTTCTGTTGGCGAAAGGACGCGGTCTACAACACCTGGAGGAATCCAGAATCCAGCACGATCTATTCCGGAATCACCACAGTCCCAACGAAGACAGCCCACGAGCTGCACGGGGTCTTGGTTGTAGACCACTGCATATTCGGGTATCTCAAAGCTTTTCGTTGGCGTGTAGAGCGTAATCGGCTCAGCAGGGAAGATTGATTTGCCGCACCAGGCGCACTTGATGCAGGCGGCGGCGAGACATTTGGCACAGTACTGCTCATGCGGTGGCTGGGTGACGTATACCCATTTACCTGTATCGGGGTCGTGAAATCGTTCCACCCGACGGCACGCTTCTTTACATTTTTTGCAAAAACATCGCTTCCCGATCATCTTTAATGTCCAGTAGGATCTCCAAAACTTGAAATGCATCTCGAACCCTTTCGTTGGAGTGTTCAGTTTTGACCGGCACAACTATACCACGAGATTTTATTAACACAAGTTACCTAACATGTAACGTGTTGACCATATACCCCTAGGGGGTATATACTGGAAACATGAAACAAGATATTAAAAAACAGCTTCTGAACCGACTTGCTCGGCTTGAGGGGCAGGTGCGCGGTCTGAAGAATATGGTTGAGAATGAAGAGTACTGTGTGGATATTATTACCCAGTCGCACGCGGTGCGGAGCTCTCTCGGCTCTTTTGAGTCGTTGATGTTGAAGAATCATTTAGAGACGCATGTTCTTGAACAAATAAAGACTGGTGAGGACAAGAAGGCGTGCGAAGAGATCATAAAGATCTATAATCTGTCTAATAAAAAATAGTATGAGCCACGACTGCTGTCAGGGCAATAAACACAGTGAAGCACCAAAGAAAGTCGCCGGTGATAGCGGGGAGATGGTTTACACCTGCCCGATGCATCCGGAGATCGAAAAAAGTGCGCCGGGAATGTGTCCGGAGTGCGGGATGAGCTTGGTCGCAAAGACGAAAAAGGCAACGAAGCAAGTAACAAAAAAGTCCCTGGGCAAAGGAGTACACGGCAAGCATGCCGGTCACTCGACCAATGTTTTTTTGAAAAAGTTCTGGATCGCGCTTACGTTGACCGTCCCCCTGGTCCTCTACTCCGATCTCGTTGAGCTTTTTGTTGGACTTGAGATGCCGCGGTTTTTCGGTTATGAGTATGTGATACTTCTTTTGGGTACGGCGGTCTTCTTCTATGGGGGCTGGGTTTTTCTTGCCGGATCGTACCGCGAGATCCGTGGGCATATGCCCGGGATGATGACCTTGATCGCATTGGCTATAGTGGCAGCGTACACCTGGAGTGTGTATGCAACCTTCACGGCGGATATGACGCTTTTCTGGGAGCTGGGAACTCTTATTACTATAATGCTTTTGGGGCATTGGCTGGAGATGCGCTCGGTTAAAAAAGCGCGCGGGGCATTGAAGGAGCTCTCGGCACTATTGCCTGACACGGTGGAGGTAGAGCGTAATGGGAAGATCGAAACGATCTCTGTCGCTGAGCTTAAAAGTGGGGATGTAGTGCATTTGAAACCCGGCGGAAGAGTGCCGACTGACGGTGAAGTGGTAGAAGGTGTATCTGAGATAGACGAGTCGATCGCTACCGGCGAGTCAAAACCGGTTGCTAAAAAAGAAGGTGATGAGGTTATCGCCGGTACGATAAATGCCGATGGCTTTCTGAAGATCAAGGTAACCAATGTTGGAGAGGAGACGTTTCTGGCGAACGTCATGCGGCTGGTTGCCGAAGCTGAGTCTTCAAAGTCGCGTCTGCAGCTCCTCTCTGACAAAGCAGCGTTTGTACTGACACTCGTCGCTGTTTCTGTCGGTGCGATAACGTTCGTGGCCTGGCTTTCGCTCGGAGGTGAGGTCTCTTTTGCGGTCGCTCGCTTGGTTGCCGTGCTGGTCATTGCCTGTCCGCATGCTCTGGGATTGGCAGTACCGCTGGTTGCCTCTATCTCAACTGGAATGGCGGCCGAGAACGGCTTTGTGGTCAAGAGTCGTCTGGCGTTGGAGTCGGCTCGATCGGTGGATACGGTCCTGTTCGATAAGACCGGCACGCTTACACACGGTGAGTTTTGGCTCGATGAGGTGTTTCCGGCGAACGGGTTCGATACTGCCGATGTTCTAAAGTTTGCCGGTTCAGTCAACAAAGGCTCGGAGCACGCTATTGCCAAAGCAGTGGTGGAAGGTGTGCGCGAGCAAGGTGTCGAGATTGTGGCCGTTACCGGTTTTGAGCGGGTGCCAGGTAAAGGGGCAAAGGGTACGGTTGATGGTGCAAAGGTGTTGATCGGAAGCGAGGCTCTTTTGGATGAGGCGGGGTTCGAGATACCTGAGGATATTACAAGCAGTATTGATGAGGAGGCCAAGAAGGGGAAGACGGTTGTGCACGCTGTAGTTAATGGCAAATACGCTGGTGCGCTGTCTCTCTCGGACAAGGTGCGTACTGAGTCAAAGGAGGCAGTTGAAATGCTTCATAAGGAAGGTATTCGGGTGGCTATGGTTACCGGAGATTCAGAGGAGACGGCGGCGTGGGTTTCCAGCAAGCTTGGTATAGATGAGTACTTTGCGCGGGTTCTGCCGGAGGAGAAGATAGAAAAGGTTCGCGCGCTCCAGGCGCGCGGAGAACGGGTGGCGATGGTCGGCGATGGGGTCAACGACGCGCCGGCGTTAGCGCAGGCAGATCTTGGTATTGCTATCGGTGCTGGAACCAATGTGGCCATTGAGTCGGCCGGTATTGTCTTGGTGAGGAATGATCTGCGCGATATCGGCAAAATAATTCGCCTGTCGCGTCTAACCTGGAGAAAGATGATTCAGAACCTGTTCTGGGCGACCGGGTATAACATTGTGGCACTACCATTGGCGGCGGGCGCTCTGGTTACCTTCGGAGTGCCGGCTATTGATCCGGCGGTTGGGGCGATCTTTATGTCAGCCAGTACGGTGATCGTTGCGTTCAACGCAGTGTTGATGAGACGGGTGAAATTATAATTAGATATAAAATATGCATAAATATAAAAAAAGTATTGGTGCGCTCGCAGGCATTCTAATGTTTGCTCCCCTGGGCGTTATGGCTCACGGAGGTCCGACGGTTCCTCACGACAGTTCAGCATCTGCGATAATGATGATGCATATGGAAGAAGAGGCTTTAGGTTCTGATCGGCACGAGGAGATGGAGGTGTTAATGGAAAAGCTTTTTGCCGGTGAGCTTAGTGAAGAAGAGTCAGTGCAACTTGAAAAGCTCTCTCGTGATCACTCCGGAGCGTTCAGCATGATGGCAAACCGAATGCATCACCATGATGGACAGCAAGCAATGATCCCCGGAAGCTCGATGTTCTCGAGTGCTACCGGGTGGGCCGGAGTACTGATGGCTCTGGCGTGGCTGGTGTGGATCGGTGTTGGCGTAGCACTTCTGGCTTTGCTTCTTAAAAAAATAATCAAGTAACAAATGAAAACATCTGCCTCAATCATCGCGGTTGGTATTGGATTAGTAGTTGTGGCTTCCGTAGGCTATGCATTGCTTAGTACGCCTGTTGAAAGCTCCACGCTGCCCCGGGTCACGGTCCATAAAACTCCTCAGTGTGGTTGTTGCGAAGTATATATCTCGTATCTGAGACAGTACGGCATAGAGGTGGTGGTTAAGGATCACGAAGACCTCACTCCTCTTAAAAATTCTTTATCTATTCCATCTGAGATGTGGAGTTGCCACACCACCATGATCGGTGAATTTATTGCTGAAGGTCATCTGCCGATCGAAGCGCTTGAGAAAGGATATGAAGAGCGAAGTGAAATAGCCGGTATTGCCTTGCCGGGTATGCCAAGCGGGTCACCAGGTATGCCGGGACCGAAAGAAGACTTCAAGATCAATTCTTTGAGTGAATCGAACGATGAAGGAGTCCGCAACTATCAGCTGTGGTTAACATTGTAACTGTACAAAGGTATGAAGATAAAAAGAAAATATGTAGCAGGATCTGGCACTGTTGCGATTGCGTTGCTCGCTCCTCGGTTTGCGTTGGCTCACTGTCCGCTATGTACGGCAGGTGCCGGAGTGTTAGCGGTCGGTGCGTCGTATGTCGGGTTATCTACTGCCGTAGTAGGTGTGTTGATAGGCGCGTTCGCACTCGCGCTTGGGTACTGGTTGGCCGGGATGATCAAGAATCAGTACGTGTCGTATCAGTACGGGGTAATTGTCACGCTGACATTTCTTTTAACGGTCATCCCTATAATGCCGCTTATTCGGGAGTATCGCCCGGTGTACCTCCCGTTCATTGGTGAGTACGGTACAACTTATACTCTGAATATATTTTTGGTTGGATCGATCCTAGGGGCGCTGATCGTGGCGAGCGCGCCGTACGTAAGTAAGGGTGTTACACAGATGCGAGAAGGAGCGAGGGCACCGTATCAAGGTGTTACGGTCACGATCGCTCTGCTTGTGCTCGTCTCGGTAGTAATCCAGTTCATTGTGTAGCAGGCACTATGTTTGAACTATTTATAAGTATTATCGCTTTGTTTCTCGGTGGCTTGGCGGCTAAGAGTCTTTTTCCGGGACTGTGTGCCTTGTGCTTTGCAACCGCCGGAACATGGCTTCTTGGTTTGAGCGTGTTCGTGTTTAGTCTCGAGGCATCGTTGGGGATACAAGAGATCGATCCGGTCATGTTGGCGGTGCTTATGGGCGGCAGCGCGGTGGGCTTGCTTTATTACCTTTCTGCACGACTGCCGGAGCAATACGGATTTTTCAAGCTCCCGTTCCTGCTGACACTTTTCTGGTTGGTCTATCTCATGCTTGCACATGAGCATATGTTCGGCGCTGCTATCCTGGTTGCGGGTGTGTGGGCTGTGTTCATCGGTATGTTTTCACTAAAGGATACCCATACTAGGCAATGGGTTACGAAGATCATTGCCTGTTGTCGGGATTGGTAGCGCAATACACAGGTACATTTTAATAAGGTGGTGATAGAATTAAACTAAAGTAACAATAACGATTTATGGCCTACGCAATATATAAAAATAATCCGTTCGCTGAGTTTTTATTTGCTAATACAAAGATGGCCGGCTTCTGGCTCGTGGTTCGCCTATATCTGGGCTGGCAGTGGACTGCTGCCGGGTGGGGGAAGGTGACCAGTGAGAGCTGGACCGGAGCGGAAGCCGGAAGCTCGGTCGCCGGTTTTGTAAGCGGCGCACTTGAAAAAACATCGGGGTCTCATCCCGACGTAGCCGGCTGGTATGCCTGGTTTCTTGAGAACGTTGTACTACCCAATGCCGAGGTGTGGGGATACATGATCGCCTACGGTGAACTTCTGGTGGGCATTGCCCTGATCATCGGTCTTCTGACCGGTATTGCTGCATTCTTTGGACTGTTCATGAACCTCAATTTCATGCTTGCCGGTACGGTTAGCAGTAATCCGGTATTATTCACACTGGCGATCGGCCTGGTTTTGGCTTGGAAGGTGGCCGGGCATTGGGGTGTTGATCGATGGCTTTTACCTAAATTAGGCACGCCGTGGCAGCCGGGAGATGTATTTAAACGTTCATAATTTCACTACACAGTGTATTCTCCGAAGTTGCAATTTTCTGTCTTGAGGTGACATAAGGATAGTCAGCCTAATTTGACATATTGAAAAAACATTAGGTGCTTTAGTAGGTAATCGGCACGCCACCCAATTCTTGTTTTTGGAGTGATCTCAAAAAGGGCCTTCATATATCGCTGTACTGATCATGTCTTGTGTGGTCATATTCCTGTCATTACTGGACCACATATACAACTTTGAATTAGTACGATCAAAATAATTGACATATATGTCCAGCTGATAGAATTGCTTATCGCCCATTACGTATTAAAACTCTAAAACGTGGGCATAAAAATGGATCTATATAAGATATCTCAGAAGATTGCATGGGTTAGGACGGTAGCTATTATCAGTCTTCTAGCAATTTCTGGAACTCTTGTGCTTCCAGCTCACTCGATGCTAGCAGTAGACAACGCTTCAGAAAGTATTCACGTACAGTGGCCTACACAGGGCCGTTCTGATACGCTCGAGCATACATTTCTGGCGGAAGTTGAAGACATGAATACGGACAGCTACGAGCTGTACTGGTCTGTCGATGGCGGTGATCGTGTCGCTATGAGCGATCGGGATGGATTTGAACAGACTTGGATCAATTTCAGTAGCTGGTACTGGAATGAGGACGGACCGTATGAACTACGTTTTATTGCCGTGGATGACGATGGCGATGAAATAGCTCGTACCGGACTGTCTCTCTATCGTGTTGAAGTTAATGGAAACAAAAGCAACATGGTGACCGATAGTGAGGTTAGTAGTACTAAACGAGAACCGATCGAGGTTGCTGATAGTGATGAGGTTGTAGACAGGGAAGAGGAGGAAAGTGTAGACGATGAGAATAAGACAGAGAAAAGGGCCGAGTCAACGGACGATGAGGAAGTGAGTGAGGAAAGTGAGTTATCTGAAAATACAGATGTGAATGCTGGTGAGGATTCAGGTAGCGAATCTTCTGATGAGGAGTCAGAAGAGCTAACCAGTGAAGAGGCGAGTGCTAACAGCGAAGAGAATAATGATGAAGAGAATGAATCACTCAGTGATCTAGAAGAGGAAAGCAATGACAACGAGTCCTCAAGTGACGACTCTGCTGACAAAAAATCAGAAGAGTTAGATGAAGAGAGTGAAAATGATTCTGACATTTCTGAGTGGTTTACTATTACCGGTAACGTAGAAGATAGTGGTGTAGGTGATACTACCGAGGTTTCGTTTACTGTTGTGAACACCGGAGGCCCTGCAGAGGATACTATAGTTGACCTTGAGATCTTTAACGAAGAAGGCTCTCAGGTATACCAAGACTATAAGATCGATCAGTCATTTGAAAATGATCAGGATCGAGACTATCAGTTCACATGGAAGCCTGATACCGCCGGCACATACAGTGCCTCAGTCGGTATCTTCAAGCCGTCATGGTCATCTATCTATAGCTGGCATGATGACATTGCCTCGTTCGAGATAGTTGATAACGGGTCATCGTCATCTGAAGAAAATGATGACGGTTCTGAATCAGTGGAGTCTAATGACTCAGATCCACAGGATCAGGACGACTTGTTGAACGGCGATAGTAGCGAAATCTCGATGAGCGAAAGTGACTTCTATAATGAAGAAGGTCCTGCGGACCGACAGTACGATGAGTGGAAGGACGATCGACCGGAAGATGCTGAGTTGATCAAAAAAATCGTTGATCAGCCGATAGCCAAGTGGTTCGGTGGCTGGAACAACGATATTAAAAGCGACGTAGACGCGTATGTCTCAAAGGCACACAAGCAAGGAAAGACGCCGGTAATGGTGGCATACAATATTCCTGATCGCGACTGTGGCTCGCACTCAGCCGGTGGATTAAGTAGCCTTTCTGAGTATGAGCAATGGATAAATGATTTTGCTGACGGTATTGATGGCCGTGATTCGATCGTTATCCTTGAGCCCGATGCTGCTGCGTTGACCAACTGTCTGGATGATAACGAACGTGAAGCACGCCTGATCGTTCTTGGTGAGGCGGCAGCAGTTCTTCGTGACCACGGAGCTAAGGCGTACATCGATGCAAGTCATGCAAACTGGCTTAGCGCTAATGATATGGCCGATCGACTGAAGAGTGCCGGTATTGAAAAAGCAAGTGGGTTTGCATTGAATACCTCGAACTTTGTCTCTACCGAAAAGAATCTTCAGTACGGACGAGATATCTCAAAGCAGACAAACGGTGCGCATTTTGTCATTGACACGTCCCGAAACGGAAATGGTGCAGCGAGTGACAATGAGTGGTGTAATCCGGAAGGTCGCGCATTAGGTCAGAAACCGACCTTTGTCGACAACGACCCGCTCCTGGACGCATTTATTTGGACGAAGGTTCCGGGTGAGTCGGATGGTAAATGCAACGGAGGACCTGCTGCAGGTGTGTGGTGGCCAGAGTACGCACTCGGTCTTGCGGAGCGAGCTGATTGGTAAGAACTTCCTTGGGCAGATACTGCCAGTAAGTGGAGCTTGCTCCAACTGGGTTAGAAGGAAGTATTGACGCAAAAAACACTTCACCGATCTGGTGAAGTGTTTTCGTGTACAGTTTTTGTCTACTCAGTAGCTTACTTTTAAGCAGGAGGATCTAGTTTACTACCTGTGCTTCAACTTGTGGCGAATCATCATACCAATCCGGTACCTCGTATACATATAGCTCAAGGCCGGGCGAATACTCTTTACGATATATCTCTGTAAAATTATTATCAAAGTATCTCTTTACTTCTTCTTGGTATCCCTGATCGTAACTGAGTAGAAGCCAAATGCGCTCATGCCACGGTGCTGATTGGCGCATAACAAGATTCATATCTTCTTCTGAAAATGGCGGAAGCTCTTGTCCGCGGTACCTCTCCCACGGGGGAATCATGTAAACGCCGGCATGCCCTTTGTAGTAGTAGTCAAATGGATATACTGAGAATGAAGCAGACAGAACCACCATATCACGAGCTGTTACTTCTTTATTGATGTCTGCAACTGCTTCACGATAATTTTCTCGAACCGGGGTTTCAGGATGGTATGCCTGAATAGTGAGGGTTGAAATCATTAGAAAAACAAGGGCAATCTGGACAGTAGTTGAGAGAGGGCGGGCATAATTAATAACAATCCAGGCAACGAACAGGAAGATCGGCATGACTGCGAGCACCATGTAACGGGAAAGAAAGATCGGAGTGATCAGGATGCTTACCAAAAACACAATCGCAACCGGTAAGATAAAACCAACTAAGAGATAAGAGGTTACCGGTGATGTTGAGCGTTGATTGCGTAGTGCGAAGAATCCGGCCAGAGCAATAAGCGGCCAAAGTGAGACAATCATTGAGTTTATTGGGTCCGGTTGAAATCCAAAGAAAAAATGGGAAAAAACATTGAAGAGGTTCACCGGTGTCGGCGTAACGAGGAATGGTTGTGATCCAACACCACCATCTACACCCATAAATACATAAAGGAGCCAGGGAGAAAACGCAAGAACAACGACCAGTGCCGACGCCAGAAAAGACAAAAATGCTCCTGAATGAAATTGCTTCTGATTGAAGAAGAAATATACTGCTTGAACCAACAGAACAAACGAAAAGAAGTAGTGGGTGTATATGCCGATAATAGCGATCAGTGTATAGCATGCCCAAACCCAGACCGGCTGCTTGCGCCACAGTCTCAGATAAAAATAATGACTCAGAGTGGTAAGGAGAGCAAAAAGTGTGTACATGCGGACCTCGTTACCAAACCAGTTCATGAAAGGGGAGATGGTGAAAAGAGTGGTTGCAAACAAACCAGTTGCCCGATTGTACGCGATCTCTCCCAGCTTATAGAGTGCCGGTATGGTTAGCAGGAAGAAGAGGAGGGACAAGATTCGTCCGTTAACTACCGTTGGCTCCAGTACGGATTGCCAGACATGTAGAGTTAGGTGATAGGCGGGAACATGTACATTGTCAGACAGTATTTTGATGATCTCTCGAGGACTTTGGCTCGTTTGCCATAAGCTTTGCGCTTCATCGAGACGTATTCCTTCGTATAGAAAGAATATATGTGATACTGCTGCTGCAAACACCACAAGCGTGATAAGCGTAAGGAGTGTTGTTTTTTCTGAAATATGTGATGATCGGTCGGTCGGTAGCATATGATGAGATGATTATGAGTTTGAGTGTGGTCCGCGGCCCCCCTGATCTGTTGATGCAAAAGAAGCAGATGGATTTGGAGCACCATGTACTATTTGAATGCGCCGTCGTGGTCTATTGCTCCAGCGACGAAAAGGTTGCTTGAACCAGTTAATCGCGCTTCTCCTCTGGGCCGGTGCGGCAGCGTATATGAAGGGAATAAATACACTCACATAAATAGTTGTCCAAGCAATGTTGTTCATGATGGATGGCGAAAGACCTTCGCGACTTATTCCGACAACTATTGCAATAGCCGCCAATGTTATGTACAAGATCTGAGGAAGCGCTAGGTATAAGAAGTTTCCATTGAGTGCTTTTTTTGAGGTGACAGCGAATACACTTTTGTGTCGTAAGAGGGCTGAGGCTAAAGCTGAGAGATGTATGTTGAACATACTTATTGAGAAAGCAAGCGATCCAAAGGTAAATGAATAGTTGCTCGCGCGTTGGATCGTGTAAAGCGTGGTTATGATGTAAGGTAGAAATATTAGTGCGAGGGTCATTGTGGCAACATCGAATGGAACTATTCCAAAAAAGAGGTAGATCAAAGGTATAAGCGCAAAGGCGATCACGATGATCCCGGATAAGAAGTAAGAGACCGAGGAGAGATACAGTATTCGCTGACGAAAGGTAAGACCGCGACAGAAAACAAGATTGTATCGGAAAATAATATCAAGCGCTCCTCGCGCCCAGCGGTGTTGCTGTTTGTAATAGGAGAAAAAATCCTCCGGCGCAAGCCCTTCTGCTAGCACTTTCGGCACGTAGATCGATTTCCAACCCTGTTGATGGAGGAACATACCGGTTGCAAGGTCTTCCGCGATACTTTCTTCGCACATTCCTCCGATCTTTTCGAGTGCGCTACGGCGGATCACCATGTTTGTGCCGCATAGCGTTGTTGCGTTGAGTCGGTCTTTTCCTCGCACGATCGGTCCGTAGAATAATTGTTGTTGCGCCCAGGCAACTCTGGTAATAAAGCTAAGTCCCGCGTTGTAATAGAATTGCGGTGTCTGAATATACGCTACATTTGGATCGGCACAGTACGGCATGGTTTGAGTTAAAAAATCGGTGTGTGGTTGGTAGTCGGCATCAAAAACAACAATGAAAGGGGCATGGGTGTGCCTAAGTCCGTTATTAATATTTCCAGCCTTGGCACCACCTGGCGTTTTTCTAGTAATGCAGGAAATGCCGCATTCGTAGGCAAGACGTTCGATGTCTTGCCAATTATCTTTACCTGCAACGTAGCCGTCATTTAAAATAGTGATCGAAAAATTCGGATAGACCATTGCCTTGGTCGCAAGAACAGTTCCGCGAACGGTTTCAATCGGTTCTCCGGCTACTGTGATAAATATGTCTACAGGCGGGGTAAAAGATGCATTTTTATAGTGATGCACTTTTTTCCCATACACTGTGTACAGGAAAGTTAGTGATTGCCATAAGAAATAAAGTTGCCCGATCACCAGGACCGTGAAAAGCCAACCACTTGAATATGGCAGCCAAAACGCAATAATGACAAAGTAACTGATCGCCAAGAGTGTATTAATGAGTACAAGCCAGTAGGGTACGTGTGAGTCACGCAGGAATTGCTTGTCGTCTGGTCGAAACGGTTGTGGGGTAGTGGCTGATGTCATGATGAAGAAGGGTACGATGTTACGAGTGCTGTGTAATTTGGAAGTAGCTCATTGTAAAGACCGACACTAAACCACCGCCAATTTGTACCGTAGTAGCCAGGATCATCTTTCCAGGCATACCATGTTGGGTTATAAAGATTTATCATCTTTTCTGTATATATTTCTTCGGCACTTTCTGGATCGGCGACCATAAAATAGCCCAGTGTTCCCGCGTACATTGAAGCGGATTCAAAGTTATCAATGATCGTGCCGTCATGACCATAGGAGGCCTGAAGCTTTTTTTCTGATCTCCATTGAGTTCCTAAAAAATCCATTTTTTCCAGAAGTTCTTTTGATCGCTCGTCCTGAAACCACTGCCAGTCAAGAGCAAGTCGCCACGGTGTTCGAAGAGCTTCAAAACCAAAGTTAGTAGTGAGATCAGGATTATCAGATGCTATGATCTCGCCGGTGGTAGTATCTATCTCGATCCAATCAGGGGGAAGAACGGCGCTCGTCTCTGTATTGAGCGGTTGCTCCATTGATCTCTCAATAATTTCGTAAGAATGTGAGGCCAGATCGTTCCAGCGGTGTTCCGGATCCTCATCTATCTGCGCAAATATTTTATAGGCGTAGGGAGCTAGGTATGACGGGTTCACTATCACTGAGTTTTTCGGTAGCGTTTTTTCAACGTTGTTTGCTAAAAGATACGGGTCGCCATTGATCACGATCACTTCCTTGTTCCAGATATCAGTTATTACTTGGCGTGCCTCTATAAGGTACTGTTCGTCTTGCCATCTACCATAGGCGAGTGCGAGCGCAAGAGCAATATCCGTGTCGGCATCACTAGCTGTATTGTGGCCACCATGCTCATCAAGAACACCGTAGGATCCGTCTTCTCGTTGTCCGAAAAGCCAGCTGAAGAGGTGGTCTTCGCCGTCTCGGCGTAAGTTATCTTTCGTCCAACGCCAGTTATTGTCAAAGGTTTCTTTATCATCCATCCAGACAGCTCTGAGCATGGTATAGCTTTGACCTTCTGATGTCGTAATATTTCCACGTTCGCGATCGAGGGTTCGATGAGTTCCTGCTTCTAAGTAGTCGTTCTTGTAGTTTTCCCAGAGACCGTTCATAACATCACGATTAGAGTAGATAATCGTGTTGTTGTATTGTAAAAAGTCCGTGAGGTTGAATATCGTATTTATGATCACAAAAATACCGATGAGAAACCCGAGCATCGTGATCGTAACAGTGAGCTTTTTTTGTTTCGGGGTCATTCCCATAGAAGTATGATTAAACAGCTTGATCGTTGCCGGCGATGATACGCCTCTCTGATTCACGGGCGCGCTCAGCGGCTGCGTAGTAGATAACAAGGTTGCGAACGTAAATTAATAGAGCAAGGCCCTGTCCCGCGATAAACACAATATCAACGCGGTAGATAGCGTAAACCAAGATCATAGCCGCTCCGGCGATCGACAGGTACCAAAATGAGAGCGGCACGACAGTTTCCCTGGCTCGTTCGCTGGCGATCCACTGAACAATGAACCGTAAAAAGAACACGAATTGAGCCCCAAATCCGAAGAGCACCCAGGGATTAGACAGTTCAGAGAGAATGTAGGTAATAATGTTTGACATAAGATCTATTGGTGGACAATGGTACGAATGTGGTAGTTCATCTGATTATTTGTTTTGAAAAAACTTCTAATATTTAGATCTATAAGTAGACCCATCATAAAGAACTGAGCTCCCATAAGTATGAGAAAAATACCAAGGAGAGGCCAGATTCGATTAGCTATATCTACTCCAAAAATTATTCGTTCAATCGCCATCCACGCGATAAAAAGTCCCCCCAGAAAAATAGATAATAAACCAACCACACCGAAAAGATGTAATGGCCGCGCCCCAAACCTATTCCAGAATCCTATGGCAAGCATATCCACAAGACTTTTAAAACCGCGTCGTAAATTATCGTATTTACTTACACCGTGTATTCGTGGATAGTGATTAACAACAACTTCGGTGACAGCGAATCCTCGAGCTGAGAGTAGTGCTGGTATGAATCGGTGGGTTTCTCCGTACAGATCAAGATTGGAAAAACATTCACGTCGATATATTTGGAGCGCACATCCTGAGTCATGGATTGTGTCATTGAAGATCACTTTACGTAAAGCGTTAGCTGTTCGTGATGTAATTCTTTTAGATAATGTGTCGTTACGTTTCTTGCGCCATCCCACTACCACATCGTAGCCCTCGTCTATTTTTACAAGAAGTTTTGAAATATCAGCCGGATCATTCTGAAGGTCGCCATCTAAGCTTATAATAAGGTCGCCACGTGAATTCTTGATACCCGCATCCATAGCAGCGGTTTTACCATAATTACCGCGAAATTGAATAAAGGTGAGCGGTTTTAAATGTTTACAAACTTCAGCGGTTCCATCGGTCGAACCGTCATCAATAAAGATCAACTCAAAATGTCGATCAAGTTTAGATAATGACTCTATAAGGCGATTGTAGAGATCAATTATGTTATCGCGTTCGTTGTATAACGGCACAACAACGGAGAGATCTATGTGCTGTATAAGTTGATTCATGGTGAATAGAGTGTTAAAAATTTGCTTTTTCTGTCTGGTTTGGGAACCAGATTAGCAGAAGAAATGGCTGATAATACAATGTATGATAGATGCGCACTGTCACTACTAAAACACCGCATATAGGAATGCTCTACTGAACGAGATGTGCCTTTGGATGCGCGCTGTATCTATCAGTATAGACACCAGGAGTGAGACACTATTACAGGAACATCCGCATATGTCCTTAATGTGCTGACGAAAGGTTCGTATTTCTCATCCACAGGCAGGGAGGTGACGGGGGCTTGAGGTTTGATAGTATTAAACGAAGTATGGCGTTATTATCTCACCCGACTTTTATATCTATCTATGAATAATCCATTCGAATCGCCGGACGTTAACCTATCGAAGGGGCAACAGGAGAACTCTCAGTCCAATGAAGGCGCAGAAGAAGGTGCAGAGAGCCGAGAACAGGTCAAGGAAGAAGTAAGCTTGCGACTCGTGGGTGAGTATGATGAGCGCGCTAAAAATCAACAAACTGAGATGGAGCAAAACCCAACGCTTCGCTTGAGAGGTGCTGAGCAAGATGTTGAGGCGGTGTGCGACATGGTAGCGTGTCAGGCAGAGGTTGATCATGGGGTGATGAGGCAGATACTAGAAGAGCTACAGGCAGAGAATGATGCTAAGGATACAAATCAGATCGACTTTCTCTATGAAGTGGTGGCAGCGAAATTCGAAGAAACCCTACGCCGAAGGGAGGCCTTTGCTGAGATGCTCGCAGACGTACAGCATCAGTTTCCTGCACTTGCCGACGAGCTTCGTAAGCGATTTTCAGACATTGACGCTATGTATACCAGAAGCGAGGAGGCGTTTGAGAAAAGTAACGTTACTACGAATAAGAAGGCAGCATAATGACTGACGCACGCACGGAAGCACAACCACATATTGAAAACTTGCATGCACTCAGGGCACCCTCGGGCCTCTTTTTGGCGTCCGCTCAAGATGTCTCTACCGGTTATGACAAGGCTTGGTTGCGGGATAATTTTTACATGTCACTGGCTTTTGAGCGGATAGGTGACTGGGAGACAGTTGAGCAAACTTGGCGAGGTATAGTAAGTATTTTTACCAAGCATAAGGATAAGCTCAGTTGGGCTACGAAAAACAAACCGTATGAAAGCTGGCAGTACATTCACGCACGATATAATCCCGAAACATTTGATGAGTATTGGGAGGAGTGGGGGAACAAGCAGAATGACGCAGTGGGCGCGATACTTTTCGCGCTGTGTACGTGTAATAAGGCCGGTGTTGATATTTTGAATACAAAGGAAGATCAGGAAGTGGTTCAGTTATTGGTGAATTATCTCAATACAATTGAATACTGGCATGATCCGGACAACGGTGTCTGGGAAGAGTACGAAGAAGTTCACGCATCCTCGATCGGTCCATGTGTGGCTGCGCTTAAGCTTCTGCGTGAATATGACTGGATCGAGATCCCCGAGGATCTGATTGAAAAAGGCGAGCAGGCACTTGCTAACCTTCTGCCCCGCGAATCGGAGAGCAAGTACTGCGATCTCGCGCTTCTTTCTCTTATATATCCTTATGATCTGTTGGATCATGAAATAGTCGATACTATTTTGAATAATTTAGAGTATCAGTTCGACCGAGACAGAGGCGTTATTCGCTACAAGAGTGACCACTATTACAATAAGAATAAAGATGGCCATGCTGAGGAAGCAGAATGGACTATGGGCTTTCCGTGGCTGTCCATCATTTACAGCAAGCGAGGAGATCTTGAAAAAGCAAAGCGGTATCTCGATAAAACTCGAGAGGTGATGACTGATGATAAGAAGTTACCGGAACTTTATTATTCGAACTCTTCCACGCCCAATGAGAATATTCCGCTTGGTTGGTCGGAAAGCTTGTTCGTTGTTGCTCTTATAGAGTATGAGCAGGCTGCTGGTAAGACTGAAAAATAGAACATATACTATACAGTATGCTAAGACATTTAATACAACCGGGTGAATGGATACTTATTGCTTCCGGGTTGCTTATGCTTGTAAGTGTTGGGCTGATCTATTTTGGATTGAATTTTACTGCTTGGCTTGCTGCAAAGGCGCTTTACGGTGTCGGAGTGGTTCTGATCGTTATCAAGCTTTTCTATGATAAGAAATAGATATGGAGATAGGAATTGAAAATTTCATAGCTTTTTTTCGTCAAGCAGGACTAGCTGCTGCCGGAGCAGGTGCACTCTGGGGCTGTGTTTTCTTGTTCTGTGCCCGAAGGTCTGAGTCGGAAGCTTCTCAGGTCATTTTTCACTGGATCGCTCGGCGTCTCGAGCTGCTTATGTATGGAGGTATTATTGTTGCTACATCAAGCTGGCTCGCTCTCTCTTTTCTGTATGAAGCTTTTGCGCACGAGGGTATCACGCTGTACCCCTCGGTAGAGCAGACAGTAGCTGCGTTTCCGATTACTGCTCCGGGGTACCTGCTGTTGGTTTTCTTGAGCTGTTTCGGGTTGATCGTACAGCTTATTTGGCCGCGAGTGTTTAACCATATCTCTTTTGGTTATTTTTTAGCTTTATTCGCCACGCTCCTTTTCTTGACCGGTCTATCGAGCGCTTGGACCGGTGATTTATCGAGCGAAAAGGGGTTCTTTGTGATTCATGGCGTTCATTCTATTTTTACCCTTGGGACAGTGGTCGTGTTGGATTTTCTGATACTTACTTCCAAACCTCATCGTATTATTCAGCAGCATGTTTTTCCGCTTTTCCCATGGATAAGTGCGGTTATCTGGGTAGGGCTTGGGTTTGATTTTCTTAGTGTTGCACTCGTGTTCGACCAGGCGTTTATGGAAACGTCACGGTTCTTCTTCTCCCAAACAGTTATAGGTATTCTTATTATTAACGGTACGCTGTTATCAGGCCCGATCACGCGCAAGATCCTTGGATCACTTGAGCTCGGGTTTGAATCTATCGGGCGCCGTTGGATGACGGTAGCCGAGCTAGCAGGGGTGATCTCGATCACGTCTTGGACAGCAATTACTTTTGTTGATTTTTTCCCGGAGGTACCGTTCTCATATCCCCAGCTTATCGGGCTGTATGTCCTTGTTGTCGTAGTTCTTTTTTCCGGCCACTATCTCTGGGAGAGGCTACATTCGTGCGAATCTAGGGCGGTGTAAGTGTGGAAAGCGCTTCCTGGACAAATAAATAATCTCTGCTATACTATATCTCTTAGGTACGAAGGTGTATTCGTCACAGGTAATTACAACCCATTCAGAAAGGGAAACGAGAATGGACAGCGGAACTCTTGCGGAAGGGACTCCACCCGCACCTGATCACGTCGAGCAGTATGCTCGCGTAAAGCTTTGGGTGGAAAACGGATCGATCAATCTTTGCTTTACGTCAGATCGGTCGACGGTTGAGAAATTGTGGGAGGTTTTCCGCGAACACCTGATTTGTATCGAGAAGTGTAACGTACACGTCGTTACGTACATGCGACTCCGTCAGGACTCTCTTGATGGAGTCGCTCGACTTCTTCGAGACGAAGGAGTGCCTGTCGAGATCTCAGGTGCTGACGAAGCCAGTGCCTAAGAACGGCTCTTTATTTGTTTTGCCGCTACTGCGGCTTCACACAGCAACCGCGCCACACTTTCAAGTGTGTTGCGGTTTTTTATTAACTGGAGGTAAAATGGAAAATTTAGTTACACTGTACTCTTTGGAGGTTTAGCTCTTCTGCTATCACGCCGCAGAGTTTCTGAAGACTCGAGTCTTCCCTTAGAATATGGGATTCATTCGGAAGTTCAACAAGCGTTGTGTTCTTGCCAAGTGTTCGGGCGTACGCATGGTAGTCAATAGATTGAGCAGAGGGTATCGTTGAGTCGTTTTCGCCATAGAAGAGTAAGATCGGGGTGTTGTCAGGGACTTCTGGCAGGCCGCTGAATACAGAGGCACTAAAGTATTGTTCTAGATTATGAAGGTCGGGAGCACCGTTAAAGTAGCGAGCAAAAAGGGAGTCGGGAATAGCTGTTAATAAGGTGTACCAGTTGGTGACACCATTGATCGAGATCGCACTGTCAAAAAGATCAGGCTCCTCAGTTATGGCCCGGAGCGCAAGATAGCCACCGTAGCTGTTACCGATCAAATGCACTTTATCGATATTGTCTCGGCTGGCCTGGGACTGAGTTGCTTTCACGATGTCATTGACCTCTACTTTACCAATATTGCCAACAAGTCGTTCCTGGTCTTGAGCGGAATATCCTTCGCTGCCTGTGTAGTCGAGACGAAGAACGCTTGCGCCCGACTCAACGAGCTCTATCAGCACGGCATCATAGACGGCGTAGCTCAGGTAAGGGTGAAAACTGAGGCTTGTCTGGCGCTTGGGGCCGCCGTGAAGCCAGACAAAGAGGGTGTTGGTAGTATTGCCTTCCTCGGGCTCCCAGAGAACAGCGTTACGGCCGTTATATTCAACCGCGGTTCGGGATATAGTATCAAGCGCTGATGGGGTGGTTGTATGAGTGAGTTCAGTAAGTGTTTCGGCTTCGGGGTTATAGGCTGTAACAACTGTTTGCGCATCATTATGAGATAGGAACAAAAGCTTGCCATCTATTTCCCGTATGTACTGACCGTATGAGACGTTCTCTGCAACAAGGGTCCGGTCACCGTTAGTAGAGATACGGAACAGGTCATACGAGTAGAATCCATTATTGTTATCGATCAGGTAGAGATCATTTCCGACATAAAGATAGTCTCGCACAGTAGTACCTCGGGTGAGCTCTTTCTCTGCTGTGTCACTGCTGTAGGGTAGAGGTGCTGTGGTAAGGGTAGTGTGACCGTCTTGTCCTTGTGTCACAAATACGACTTCATCCTCAGTGTCATTGAATTCAACGAATGCGGGTTCAGTTGCATCAATAGAGGTCAGTGTTTTGTTGTCTAGGTTCCAGAGGCGGTGCTCCCCGAAGGAGTAGTTGTAGGCGCTTACATAGGTGCCTCGAGGAGATACCTGAAAGAAGGGGAATGTGCGCTGAGTGGTCGTCATTCGCTCTACAGTGTTGTCAGCTATAGTATAGCGAATAAGATCACCGCTTACTGTTGCAGCAAGAAGGTAAGAGCCGTTATTACTGAACCGAAGCCTGGTAGTGTGATCGGTAAATGGCAAGACGCGGCGCAGAACCGGATCCCCGGAATCTATTGTGTAGAGAAAATGCAGGGATTTGTCCGCTAGCTTAATGGTGTATACAGCGGTATCCCCATTAGGGCCGGTTTCGTAGGTGTGGTCGCCAAGGATTGCAGGGTAGAGGCTAGTGTCCTTATCTACCTGTGTGCATTCGCCGCTGGAGATCGAGCAACGACTAAATTGCTCAACACTTGGACCGTTATGCTCAAGTAAAACGTCTGATTCTCGTACTTCCTTTATGGATGAATATGACACATCATCGATCGTGCTAGAAAAAACTATGCCGGGGATGCCAAGCAAGCACACAAGAATAAAGGGATATAAATAGTATGTGGTAGGTTTCATGATAATTGTAGACACATTTGTTGTCCTAAGATGACAAAATGGTAGTAAACATTACTCTTGTACTAATGTTATCTAAGATGACGGAAGTAGTATAGGTCTGTACATATCCTATAAATTCTGGTATTATCATTTTCAATGAAAGCACTACTACTTGAACTTCCGCATTACCTTATATGGAGCATGGGTATTTTTTCTACGGGGGCTGTGTTCGGGGCGGGCACCTTCTTCATGGCACCTGAATTTACAGCAATAATGCTCATAGATCTCTCTGAGTTTGCCGGTGACGTATTTGCGGGGTCACAGCGTGAGGCGTTTATGTTCATTTTCTTTAATAACGTAACTAAAGTTTTTGGGGCAATGATGTTGGGCTCTCTTTTTGCTATTGTGCCGACTTTGTCACTGATCGTTAATGGCTTTGTTCTTGGTCTTGTTTTTTCATATTCTCTTGCTGCTACAGGTGGGCCGCTTGCATTCATTGCGGCTGTTGTTCCTCACGGTATTTTTGAGTTACCTGCATTCATAGTTGCATCGGCCGTCGGGTTGCTCTTGGGTGTTTGCGTAATTAAGCGTGTCCGTCATGAGGTTGGCACGTCAATAACAAGCTTGTATATTTGGTCAGGTCAGTTATTTATTATCCTCATTGCTCCGCTTCTTCTTGTTGCGGCGATGATAGAGGTGTATGTAACACCTCTTGTTATTCACGCCTTGATAAGTTAACTATGGCATATACAGGCAAATTTATTATCACCGGTCCGATCGGCTCAGGAAGAACAAGCCTGATCCAACACTTGTCCGGACTTGGTTATTGGTGCGCACAGGACGCATCAGAGGAGGTCTTAAAGAATATAAAAAGCCGGAAAAGTTATGCTTTTAATCAGGCAGGGATCGATCTTGGTAAAGAATTGTATTCTTCAGCACCGAGTGAGCAAGCTTGCTTCTTTGACGGCGGAATTCCAGATATAGTTGCAAATGCTCGCCAGAGTAATGATTCCGGCACCGAAGAGTATGAGGAGGTTGCGCGTATGTATCGGTATAAGAATCCTATCTTTTTTCTCCCGTACTGGAGAGCTCTTGCCGGAGATGATGTTCACAGTGAGGCAATCGCAACATCGAGGATAATGGAACGGCATCTTTTTGAGGTATATCGGGATCTGGGTTACAACATATTTACGCTTCCTCGTGACAGTATTCAGGAGCGTGCCGGACTTGTTTTATCGATCATAGGCGGTCAAAAGGACAATGACTGATTGAGTGGTGCTTGTACGAAAGATTATCTCCCAATGAGTGTCTTACCCTATAAAGGGGCTCTTATGTGATGGCCGTGGCGGTATTACAAAAGCCGTAGCTAAGACGTTGTGTCTAAATTCCTTCTATTATATGTCCACCACTATTTCCACTTACAGTATTACGAAGAGCATAATCGCCGTTCCTGATCGGATCGCAGCTTTTAGCGTGCATGTTTTGCGATCGTATGTAAGGCAGGCACCAGCATTTATGATGGTGGGCTTATTGAAACTTGCCGCCCTAACCATTATTTCTCAGGCTCTGTTGCAGACCATTTACCTTCCTTACAGCAGCCCCGACCTCGTTACACCGGTAAGTCTCCTTCTATTTCTTGGTGTTGTTATTGTCTATACGTGGAGCCTCTTGGTATTTATTGTTCTTGTGAAAGGACGTCATACTCACATGGGATTTATTGATGCGGTTAGAGAGAGTATTAGACTGTTGCCGTCGTTTTGGCTGTTAGCTGCGCTTGTGGGAACAGTTGTTGCTGTCAGCAGTATGTTTCTGGTTCTGCCGGGTATTGTATTAGCTGTTTGGTTCGCGCCTGTATTTTTCGTACTCGTGTATGAGCATCAGCGTGGATGGCGAGCACTGGAGACAAGTTTTGAATATGCAGTCGAGCATTTTTGGAGTGTGTTGGTATCTCTGGTCCTCTTTGTCCTCTTTGTTTACAGTATATATAACGGTGTGTACATTCTTGTAGCGGATAGCGCTATAGTTCTTAATCAGGGATTCTTAGAGGTATGGCAGATCGATCAGTGGGTGATCATACCGGTCGTCTCAGTGCTTACCTGGTCTGTTATTTTGCCGCTGGCGGTAACGTTTTCCGCGATAGCCTATGAACGTTTAACAGGTAGAGTTACGATCGAATCATTCCATGTATTTCAGCCATATTTTAGCAAGATGTATAGGCTATTGATGTCGTTTAGCCATCGTCATGGCCACCGACACCCGTAAGGGCATGCATGATACACTGCAGGTATGAGCACTGAACCGCTTGCGGCCCGAATTAGGCCCGGATCACTAGATGAATTTATAGGACAGGATCATTTGGTGGGTCTGGACAAGCCTTTGCGTATTGCCGTAGACAAGCAGCACCGGTTTTCGTTTGTTCTATGGGGGCCACCGGGAGTAGGTAAGACCACCCTGGCCAGGATATATGCCAAGGCTTTGGGCGGAGAATTGTTTGAACTTTCAGCGGTTTCTGCCGGTAAAGCAGACGTCAAGAAGGTGCTTGCACATGAGACCGAAGATCCAAAGATACTTTTTCTCGATGAGATACATCGATTTAATAAAGCACAACAAGATTTTCTTTTGCCATATGTAGAGTCTGGTGATCTAACTTTGGTCGGGGCAACAACCGAAAATCCGAGTTTTGAAGTGATCGGGCCGCTACTTTCACGTTGCCGAGTCTTTACATTAAAACAACTTTCGTATGACGAGTTGAATCAGATCATCGATAGAACAGGTGTTGAAGTCAAGAAAAAGGCGCGGGACTGGCTGATAGAGCTAGCAAACGGTGATGCACGACAACTTATATCAATGATAGAAAGCGTAGCTGCAATATACACAACAGTCACTTCTGAGGCTATTGAGAATACTATTCAAGAACGTAAGCTTCGTTATGATAAAGAGGGTGATGAGCATTACAGTACGATCAGTGCATATATAAAATCCATGCGCGCGAGTCAGCCAAGTGCTGCGTTATACTACCTGGCTCGAATGATCGAGTCAGGAGAGGATCCTTTATTTATCGCTCGTCGAATGGTGATATTCGCAAGCGAAGACATAGGGATGGCTCAACCAACCGCGCTGGTGGTGGCGAATGAAGTATTTCGAGC